>NZ_JBVHIP010000049.1:22167-49850 GCF_055560495.1 Kitasatospora sp. NPDC023176
ATGTTTCCGCGTTGGGTGGCCCCTTGCGGGGGCCCCCCCCCGGTGGGGTTGGCGCGGCCGGCGGCGGCGGGGGGCGGGGTAGGCCCCCCCCCCGCGCCCGACGCCGTGGTCAGCGACGGGGCGATCGGCGCGGTGCTGCCCAGCTTGTCCAGCACGTCCTGGTAGGCGCTCTTGCCGAGCGGCCACAGCAGGACGCCGGCCACCACCAGCGCCAGCAGCACGATCAGCGCGATGGCGCGGCGCAGCGCGTTGCCCGAACCGCCGATCCGCACCCGGCGGCGGAACGGCCACCGGGTGCGCCACCAGGGCAGCTTCGCCGCGGCCGCGGTGACGGTCAGCGGTGCCGCGCAGCGGCGGCAGAACCGCCGCTCGGGCAGATTGGGCGTGCCGCAGCGGGGGCAGGGCGGACCGTCCTGGGCCTCGTCGGCCGCGGCGGCCCGGACCACCGGGCGTGGTGCGATGGGCTTGGCGGGCTGCACGGCCACCGGGTCGGCCCGCGGTTCGGGGGCTCTTGGCCCGGGTTCCGGTTCGGGTTCCGGTTCCGGCTTCACCGCGGGAAGGGGTTCGGGGGCCGGGGCCTGGCTCGGTTTCGGCGCCGGGGCGGGTTCGGGCGCCGGAGCGGGCCGGGCCCGGGTGGAGGCCGAGCGCGAGGTCTCGACGGCGGGCGGGGCCGGCGGCTCCTCGGCGGCCGGGGTCGGCGCCTCGGGCTCCGGGGCCGGCGGCAGGGCGCGCCTGCTGCGGCTGGTGACCCGTCGGGAGACGTTCCGCCAGGTGGAGCCGGTGCGCGCCGTGTCGGGGGCGGCGGCGGGCTCGGCCGGGGCCGGCGCGGGTGAAGGCTCGGCCTGTGCGGGCGCCGGTGCCGGAGCGGCAGCGGACGCCGGAGCGGCACCGGGCGCCGGTACCGGATCAGCACTGGGCGCGGGAGCGGCACTGGGCGCGGGAGTAGCAGCGGGCGCGGCAGCGGGAGCGGCGCTGGGCGCGGGAGCGGCAGCGGGCGCGGGCGTCCCGCGCGACCACCCCAGGTAGGCGCCGCAGTTGCCGCAGAAGTCGTCGCCCTCCGCGTTGGCCGTTCCGCATTCGGGACACACCGGCATCCGTCAGCCCTCCGTTCGCCCGGGTGGACCGGGCAGGATCTCGACCCGGCAGTTCAGATGGACCGGGCAGCCCGCCCGGACGACGGACAGCACCTGGTCCTCGTCCAGCGCCGCGCCGTGCGACGGCCAGACCCGGATCAGCACCTCGCCGCCCGACGCGGGCAGCGGGGCCTCGCCCGGAGTGGTGGTCCAGGAGACGCCGCCGCCGTCGCTGATCTCGCAGCCGGCGCCCAGCACCAGGCGCAGCCGCTCGGCGAGTCCGTGCCGGGTGCCGCGCCACCGGTGCAGTTCCACCGCGCGCCCGACCACCGCCCGGCGCACTTCCTCCGGCCAGTCCGGGTCGATGTCCACGGCGACCCAGGTCGCCAGCCAGTCCAGGAAGTCGACCGGGGCCAGCCGGGGCCGGAAGTAGGCGGGCAGGTTGTCCAGGGTGGCGAAGACCGGGGCGAGGACGGTGTCCAGGCCGGCCGTGAAGCGCTGGGCGAAGTCGTCGTCGGCGTAGAGCGCGGGCAGCAGTTCGCCGATCGGGTGCGGGCTGGGCAGCCCGGGTACGGCGGCGCGGGTCATGACGTCCCGCCCTCGGCGAGGGCCGTGACCACGACCTGGTGCTGGTGCGA
The DNA here is from genome assembly GCF_055560495.1 of Kitasatospora sp. NPDC023176. Classification (NCBI taxonomy): domain Bacteria; kingdom Bacillati; phylum Actinomycetota; class Actinomycetes; order Kitasatosporales; family Streptomycetaceae; genus Kitasatospora; species Kitasatospora sp. NPDC023176. The sequence continues at coordinate 23,879 of NZ_JBVHIP010000049.1, forward strand.
GAAGACCAGGGCGTCCGGCGGCACGTCGACCCGCTCGGCGGGCGCGCCCCGGCGTCCGGTGATCGGGTCGGCCGGGAACAGCCGCAGTTCCTCCACCCCGGCGACGGCCGCCTCCCGCTGGAGCACGGCGAACACCTCCCCGTACTGCACCGCCCGGCCGAACGGCCAGCCCCTGCCGTCGGCGCCGCCGCGCAGCGGGTTGAGGTACCGGTACAGCGCGTGCAGCACCGCCTCGCGGACCCGGTCCGGGTCGGCGGCGCGGGTGGTGAGCCGGGCGACCACCGTCACGCCCTGGTAGGTGGGCGGCTGGACGAGCACCCGGGTGCCGATCAGCCGGCGCTCGTCGAGGGCGCGCGCCACGGCGGCCAGCACCTTCTCGTCCGGGATGAGTTGCTCGAAGCGCAGCCGTTCGCCGTCGTCCGCGACCGCGTCCGGGACGACCAGCACCCGGACCGCCCCGGCCTCGCCGCCGGCCGCCGGTACGCAGCTGACCCGGGCGGCGGAGGGCGCGGCCTGCCGGGCGATCAGCTCGAAGTCCCCGGCGGTGACGGCGCGTTCCTGCAGCCGCAGCTGGTGCGGGGCGCGCGCCTTGGCGTTCTCCACGGTCTCGCCGTCGACTCCGCCCCGGGCCGCCTCGCGGTTGTCCACCCGGGCGACGTAGGGGACGGAGCTGCGCAGCACCGTGACGGTGTTCCGGGCGACGTTGCCCGCGATGCCGCCGCCGGTGCGGTACTGGGGGACGCGCAGTTGCGCGCCCTTGGGCGGCACCGCGCCGAAGGCGCGCAGGCTGCCGTCCGGTTCCCGGACGGCGGGCGGGAGGAGGAACTCGCCGTTGGTGGCGTCCAGCACCACGTGCCGGTCGGTGGGCGCGGAGTCGCCGAAGTGCTCGACGACCGTCCAGCGCTGCCAGCCCTCGCCGGCCGCCACCTCGACCACCGGCGGCCCGCCGTCCAGCAGCACCGGCGGTCGGGCGAGCCGGAACCGCTGGCCCGCGACGCCCTCCGAGCTGCCGAGCGGCGCGTCGGTGACGGTCTGGGCGTGCACGGCGGTCACGGTGCCGCCGACCGTGAACACCTCGGCCCGCCGGACGGTCGGGGACTCGGAGTAGAACGGCTGGCCCGGCTGCGGCTCGGTGACCCGGCAGCGCAGCCAGCCGGCCCGCCGCCCGGCGACCACCGAGGCGGTGTGCCCGGCCGGGACGAACACCACCACTTCGCCGGGCCGGTTGAGCCCGCCGGTGGTGTCGCTGCCGGTCTCGCAGACGATCCAGCGGGCGCCGTCCCACACCTCCCAGACCAGCGGCGGCTGGCGCGGGTCGACGCCGACGCCCTCCACCCGGCTGTCCAGCCGGACGGCCAGGATGCAGCGCGGCACCACGGCCGGCAGGGCGAACAGCATGGCGTCGCCGGCCACCGGGCGCGGCTGGAAGCACCGCACGTCCGTGCCGTCGGCCAGCCGGGCGGTCACGTCGGACTGCTCCCCGGCGGCCGAGACGGTCACCAGCCGCTCCAGCGCGCTGGGCACGATCGGCAGGTCCTCGGCGGTGGAGAAGACCACCGCCTCGTCGGTCTCGGTGCGCAGGGTGGACACCTCGGTGCCGGCCCGCAGCAGCACCGTCTCCGGCTGCGGGGCGGAGAGCCAGAAGTCGACCTCGGCCCGGGCCGCGGCGGGCGGGAACAGCCGGATGCCCAACAGGTCGAGGAAGGCGGAGTAGTTCTTCTCCGGCACCCGGTTCAGCCGGTAGAGCAGCTGGTCCACCAGGTAGGCGAAGGTCTCGATGAGGGTGACGCCCGGGTCGGAGACGTTGTGGTCGGTCCACTCCGGGGCGCGCTGCTGCACGTACCGCTTGGCCTCGTCGACGAGTTGCTGGAAGCGGCGGTCGTCCAGGTTCGGGGAGGGCAGGGCCATCAGCGCACGCCCCCGTCCACGGTGGCCGGGGACGCCTCGGACGGCGACTCCGGGATGGTGTAGAAGGGGAAGACCAGGTTGCGGCGGTCGTTGGTGGCCCGCACGGTGTAGTGGACGTCGATGTAGAGCGTGCCCTCGTCGACCCGGTCGAAGGCGATCACCACGTCGTCCACGGTGATCCGCGGCTCCCAGCGCTCCAGCGCGATCCGCACCTCGCGGGCGATCCGCCCGGCGGTGGTGCTGTCGCCCGGGGCGAAGACGTACTCGTGGATGCCGCAGCCGAACTCCGGGCGCATCGGCCGCTCGCCGGGGGCGGTGCCGAGGATCAGCCGGATCGCCTCGGCGATCTCCCGGTCCCGCTCCACCATGCCGATGCCGCCGGTGGCGTTCACCCGCAGCGGGAAGGCCCAGCCCCGGCCGATGAAACTGCTGGTCATATCGCGCCCCCGATCAGCACGTTGAAGGCCCCGGCGATGATGGTGGCGCCGCAGGTGGTCTTGTCGCCCATCCGGGCCGCGGGCAGGCCGCCGATCAGCACCATTCCCCCTGTCATCCCGCCGAGTTGGGGCTCCACCAGGTTGGCGGGCCCCATCTCCACGTGCGGGACGCAGGCGTGCACGGTGCCGGCCACCGCGGCGGGCCTGCCGCCGATCAGCACCGTCGCGACCTTGAGGGCACCCGGCGGCGGGGTGGTGAGGGCGCCACCGTGGTCGGTGGGGTCGCCGGTCCGGGCTGCGGGGGGCATGTACGGTCTCCATTCCGATGGCTCCTGCCGGAGCACAGTGATCTTCCGGTGCGTGATGCTTCGTCAGTTGAGGCGCACGAAGGCTCCCTTGATGACCGCCTCGACCCCGCCGTCCACGGTGACCGCCGTGGTGCCGCGGACGGTCACCGAGCCGCCGCGCACGTTCACCTCACCGGTGCCCGCGTCCAGGGTGATGCCGGAGGGGGTGAGCCGCACCGTGCTGCCCGCCCCGCCGACCCCGCCGTGCACGGTCAGCACGATCTCCCCCTTCTGCTGGTCCAGCCGGACCTCCAGCTTGCCGTCGCCACTGGCCAGCCGGACGCCGGACGTGCCGCCCGGTACGTCCAGCAGTTCCATCCGGTGGCCCGAACGGGACACCACGGAACGGCGGTTGACCTTGCCGGCGGTCGCGTCCACCAGCGGCACGTCGTGCGGCGAGGGCGTGTCCACGCCGTTGTAGAGGCCGCCCAGCACATAGGGGCTGTCCAGGTCGCCCTGCTCGAACCCCACCAGCACCTCGTCGTTGACCTCCGGGCTGACCACCCCGCCGCCCCCGTGGCCGCCCCACTGTACGGTGCGCACCCAGTCGGAGACGTAGGTGTCGTCCAGCCAGGGGAACTTCAGCCGCACCCAGCCGCGCTGCCCGCCGCCCGGCTCCCGGACGTCGGTGACCACGGCGACCGCCAGGCCCGGCATCCGGGGCCCGCGCGGCGGCGCGTTGCCGCCGGTCGCCAGCCCGGCCAGCGAGCGGTCCGGCGACGCGCTGACCACCACCGTGGTGCGGTAGCCGCGGAACGGCTCCAGCAGGTGCCGCGCCCCGGTGACGGTGTAGCGGCCGGAGAAGGCCGCCCCGACGTTCCCCAGGGCGACGGCGGTGCCCGCCCGCAGCCGCGGATTGCCCTCGACGACGGCCTCCAGCTCCCCGAAGCCCGAGGCCACCGAGGCGGCCAGCGAGCGTGCCACGGCGGTGGTCTCCGCCTGGGTGCGGTACGGGGTGTCGGCGACGGTGTACCGGGCCTGGCCCGGGAAGGCGGAGGCCGCCACCGAGGGGCTCATCCCCGGCAGCACCGTCGGCGAGGTCACCGCCGGCTCGGTGGCCACCAGGGCGCTCTTGGTGGTGACGTTCCAGCCGCGCGCCTCCACGGTGTCCGCACCGGCCGCCCCGGTCAGCACCCCGCGCAGCTCCAGCAGGTTGCGCCCGTACTCCAGCACCAGCGGGCTCTGCGGCGCGGGCGTGGTCGGCGCCGGCGCGGCGGAGGCGGGCTGCGGGCGGACGAACTCCAGCTTGCCGTCGTCGTCCACCCGCACCTGCGCGCCGCTCTCCTGCGCCAGGAACTGCAGGAACTCCCAGTCCGGGACGTTCGCCTGGGACAGCTGCTGGTGCACCACCGGGAAGGAGTCGACCCGCCCGCAGGTCAGGCCCGCGCCCGCGGCGACCTCGCGGACGATGTCGGCGGTGGTCATGTTCCGGAAGGCCTTCACCCGGCGTCCGCGCATCAGCCGGTGGGTGACCGCCGAGGCCCGCACCACCGTGTACGAGCCCGTGGTGTCCACCTCCAGCTCCAGCGCCGTCACCTCCCCGGTGAACAGCCGCACCTGGGTGTGCCCCTGCACGGTGACCACGGACACCCGCAGTTCGGTGCCGATGGTGATGCCCGTCGCGGAGAGGAAGGTGTGGTCCGCGTCCCGGAAGCTCAGCACCGCCGTGTCCGGCAGGCCGACGCTCTCCTCGATGTCGCAGGACACCAGCTGGGCCGCCCACACCGGCGGCAGCGGCCCCGGCGCCTCGACGACGGGATCCGCGGCGAACGGCCGGCCGCCCCGGGCCTCGGGAGTGGTCATGGCCGCCCGCCCCGGGTGAGTTCGTCGATCCCCGGCACGATCAGCTCCGAGCCGGGCACCAGCTCCAGCGGGTCGTCGATGTCGTTCGCCTCCGCGATGGTGCGCCAGGCCGTCGCGTCCCCGTACGCGCGCCAGGCCAGCAGCGGCAGGCTGTCGCCCGCGATCACCCGGTGGGTGCTGCGGGCCTCCGGGGAGCCGGACGTCGGGTTCTGCCCGGCCGGGTCGACGCTCGCCTCGTCGATGGACAGCGAGCAGACCGCGCGCAGCGGATTGCCGTCCACGTCGAACAGCGTGTAGGTGACGGACAGGCCGGTCAGCACCCCGTTGAACGAGGTCGTCTTCAGGGTGCCCCAGTCCAGCCGGATCCACGGGCTGGCCGGGGTCTTGCGCGCCAGGCTCGTCGGGGTCGGCACGCACGCCGTCATCAGCTGCTCCACCGCCCGCTCCACCGAGTTGTCGTGCGTCGCCGTCGAGTCCAGGAACACGTCGAGCGACAGCGACCGCGGACCGCTGCCGACGAACTCCGGCAACGCCGACTGGCCCGCCATCCGGGACGGCGTGCGCCGCCACTCGGTGGTCTTGCGCAGCACCAGGGTCGCCGGGTTGAACTGCAGTGGGAGCCGCGCGATCGCACCGCCGGGCTGGGCGCCGACCGTGGACGGGGGCTCCATGATGGTCAGTTGGGCCCGGGTGACGCTGGCGGGGACCGCCGGGGACATCCTGGTGCTCCTTCAGTGGGGGGAACGCGGGTACGGGGGGGTGGGGGGTGTCAGGACGGGCGCAGGCCCGCGTGGGCGATCTCCAGGGTCTCCACCGCCGCCTGCGAGTTCGACGGGTCGAACGACGGGCCCTCCCACCGGACCGGGACGATCCCCAGCACCTGCCAGCCGACGATCCGGCTGAGGTCGGGGCGCAGCGCCACGATCTCGCCGTCCTTCGGCTCGACCTTCCGGACGATCTCGTTGAGCCAACGCGCGATCTTCAGGGTGTCCGCGGTGACCGCGCGGCTGAGCGTGATGTTCGACCAGGTGATGCGGCCCGGCAGCTGCCAGGCGAAGCCGTTGTTGCCGCCCTCCGCGTACTCCTCGATCTCGACCTGGGCGCCGAGCCCCGAGCAGGTGGTGAACTCGCCCAGGTCGTTGCCCCCGATGGTCAGGCTGAAGAACACGCTGCTCGCGAAGATGTTGTCGGTCATCGGGCCCCGCCTCCTGCTTGGTGCTTGCTACGTGGTGCTTGGTGCTCGGTCGTGCTCGCTGTGTCCGGCCTGCTCTCAGCGGCGCAGGTCGTACGGCCTCCCGGCGCGCTCCCGGCCCCTGCGCAGCTCGGTGCGCAGCAGCCGGCCGACCGGTTCGACCAGGCGCCGGGCCAGTTCGTCCAGGTCGGCGGGCGCGGCGTTCCCGGGGTGGTCGGCACTCTCGGGAGCTGCCGAGGCGCCTCCCTTGGACGGCGCCGCCTTCGGCGGGGCCGCCTGCACCGTGGTCGACCGGCGCGCCGGGACGGCGGTCAGCGGGATCCCGGACAGCCCGGCCTGCTCGGCCACCCGTTGCAGCACCTGTGCGGTGCCGGGCGGGGACGGGACGGGCCGCGGCGCGGAGACGCCCGCCGGGCGCGCGGGCGCGCCGGAACGCGTGGTGACCGGCGGAGCGGCCGCGGACGGCTGCTGTTGCCGCTGGAGCGGTGCGGACACGGCCGGCAGCCGCTGGAGCACCCCGGCCGCCGGGGGCGCGGGCCGCACCACCGGGAGGGCTCGGGCCACCGGCACCGGCGCGCCGGGCAGCGGGGACGCGGCAGACCGGGCGGGCGCGGGCGCCGACGCCGGCGCGACGGCGGCCACGGACGGGACGGGCGGTCCCACCGCGCCCTGACCGGGGCCGCCGGGCGTCGGGCCGGCGGGCAGCCGCTGGAGCGAAGGAGCCGCCGGGGAGGCGGGCCGCACCACGCGAGCGGGCGCCGTGCCGGGGTGGCCGCCCCGGTCCGGCGTTCCGGTGAACCCTCCGGCGGCCGAGGGGTACTGAGACTGCGCACGGCCGGCGCCCACGACCGCGCCCGGCACGCCCGGCACCGTCGGGGCACTCGCGTTCGTGACCCGCGCCGCCGCGCCGCGACGAGCCGACCGGGCCCACGGCGGCACGGCCGGTGCAGCCGTGGTCGGGGCGGTCCCGAGCGGTACCGGACTCCCCTCCCCGGGCGGCTGCTCGGCCGCCGTCCGACCGACTCCGCGCACCGCCGACCGCCGGGAACGCGAGCGCTGCACGGCGGCCACGACCCCGCGCAGCGCGCCCGTGACCCCCGTGCTGCCCGTGGGTCCCGTGGCTCCCGTTCCGTGGGAGCGCCCGGCCGCCGCCGCGGCACCGGGCGCGACGGTCCGGTGCGGGCTCCCCGGCGAGGACGGCTGCCCGGCGCCGTTCCGGCTCTCCCCCGCGCCCGGCGACCGGTGCGAGGCGGAGCGCCGCGGGGCGGCCGGGGCGCCCTGCCGCCGGCCGGCACCGGACGCCGACGGCGACTCGGCCGCCGGTGCGTCCTCCGTACGGCGCGCGAGGGCGTTGGGCCAGACCGCCGGGACCACCGGCGGGGTCGGCGCCGTGCGGGCGCCCGTCGAAGCGGTGCCGCCGCCCGCGAAGGGCGCCGGCGGGGTGCCGAGGGCGACCGACATCGGGCGCTCACCGATCAGTCCCCGCCTCGGCAGGGCGGGTTGGACGGCTCGCTGCACCCCCGGAGCGCTGCCCACCGGACGCACGGACACCGGACGCACGGACACCAGAGGCACGGACACCGTCGGCGGAACCACCGGGCCGCCGTTCCCGGCGCCGCTCCGACGCGGGGCACCGGCGCCCGGCCCGGCCACGGGTGCACCCGGACGCGGCACGGCAGAGGCCGCCGCGCGTTCGGACGCCGACGTGCCGGTACCGCGCCCGGTCGTCGCACCGGAGTCGATCCGGGGATCCGACTGAGCGTCGGTTCGGGCGCTGGGGAGACTCATGGAGCCAGCGGCGCCGTCCACCGCGCGCTGGACGCGCGGCCCTTCACCGACCTGCGCCGACGCGCTTCCGGCAGTCGGGCCCGTGCCGGCCGTCGGCATCGGCCCGGTGGTCCGTCGGACCGGTCGGCGCCCGCCCAGCAGTGGAGCGGTCCGGCCCGGCGCCGCCGCCGTCGGAGGCAGCCCGTCGAGGGGGGCTCCCAGTCCGGTGCGGGTGTGGGTGCGGGCGGGGGCTGCGTCGGGCTGCACCCGGGCGGGGGCCGGCGAGGCCGCCGCCCGCTGAACGGGCGCGCCGCCGCCGGGCCCCGGCGCGGATCGCGAAGGCGCCTGGGCACTCGGCCCGGTGGCCGTCTCGGGCACCCCGCCCCCGGGCTGTTGCCGGGTGTCGCCGGCGGACCGGACCACGGGCAGGGCGGGCGCCGCCGAGGAGGGCTCGCCGACCCGGGGGCCGCCGGGAGCCACCGGCGCGGCGCTCGCGGGCAGCACGGTCAGCGGCGCCCCGAGGACCGGACGGGTGGTGGGCGTCGTGGCGCCCGGCTCGGCCGCACGCTGGACGACTCCACCGGTGGGCGCGCCACCACCGGCCGGACCGGGCGCACTCGGCGCCATGGCCCCGCCGCTCGTGGACGGCCGTGCGGAGTCGGCCCGGTTCTCCACCGGCGCTGCGGCCGGGGTCGCGTCCGCGCCCCGCGCCGCAACGGCCGCGATCGGACGCGCGGACAGCAGCAGGGGGCGCCGGGCCACGGTCAGCGGCGCGCTGACGGCGCGCGGCCGCACCGGCCGCACCTGGCGCGCGGGCGTCGGGCCCGCCATGTCACCCGGACGCGGCGAATCGCCGCCGGGCCCGGACGTGGGCAGCACGGCGGGGGCAGGCCCGGCCGCACCGGGCGTCGGCGCACCGCCGCTCCCCGCGGCCTGCGCCGCAGCAGCGGAAGAGGCCGTCGTGGCACGGGACTTCGGCGTGCCGCCGCTCCCGGCCGGGGGCGTCACGGCAGGGGGCGTCGCCGCCCGGGCCGGCGTCGAAGCAGTCGAAGCAGTCGAAGCAGTCGGAGAAGCCGACGAAGTCGAAGAAGTCGAGGGATGAGAAGCAGTCGCAGCGGACTTCGCGGCACTTGGCCTCGGCGCGGCGCCGGTTCCGGCGTCGCGCGTCCCGGCAGCGCGTGGCTTCGCCGCTCCGCTCTCAGCCGCAGAGGTCGCGGGAGCAGCGCCGCCGGAAGCGACGTCCCGCGGAGTCACGGCCCGGGACGGCGCCCGGGACACCGACCGTACGGGCAACCGCCGTACCGGCAGGGCCCGTTGGACCGGTCGCGACCGCCGCCGCTCCCCTCGGTCCGTCGACTCCCCTTGCTCGCCCGCGCCTTCGGGCCGTCCCCCCGTCCCCGCCCCGGCCGCCGGCAGGACGAGGTCCTCCCCGCGTCCGGCCGCGACGGACGGACTGCCCGGCGAGGCCACCGCCCGCAGGATCCCCACCCGGGCCGTCGGCAGCACGGCATGGCCGAGCGGCCCGCTCAGCGAGGGGTTCTGCCACGAGGCGAGCCGGGAGCGGAACGCCAGGCCGTCGCTGACCCCGCGTGCCGCCCCGCCGCCCAGGGTCGGGACCAGCGGCGCCACCGCGCGCCAGCCCCCGCCCCCGGCCGCCGGGCGGGGCCGCGCGGCCCCGCCCGGACCGACGGCGGTCTCCGCAGCACCGGAAGCGGCCCTGGGGCCGGGACCGGATTCAGTCCCGTCCCCGGCCCCGCCCCGCCGCCCGGCGATCCAGTCCCGCAGCCCCACCCGGCTCACCCACCTTCACTGACACGGGAGTTGATCCGCGCGATCTCGCGCACCCACTGCCCGCGTTCGCGGTGGGTCAGGTCGAGGAGATCCTCGCGCGGCCAGTGGAAGTGGTAGGCGATGTACGCGATCTCCTCGTACAACCGAGCAGGCGCGTACGTCACGATTCCCCCAGGCGCCCACCGGCGAGGTCGACCTCGAAGGCGCCGTCGCAGTGCGGGCAGGTCACCGCGGCGCGCGTGTGGCCTTCGCTGTTGATCCGCTGGTAGAGGTCCTGGAGGAAGGCGACGTCGGTGGCGTACATCCGCTCGACGATCCCGGCGTGCACGTCGGTGAGGTCGCCCAGCCTGGTGATCACGTGGCTGAGCAGCACCACACTGAGGTAGGCCGGGTTCTCCTTGACCCGCAGGTCGATCTGCGGCATCAGTTCGTCGCGGGCGGTGGCCAGCCGCATGGCGCCGTGGCGGTGCACGGTGCCCTCGTCGTCGACGTAGCCGAGCGGCAGCTCGAACTCGAACTCGCTGTGCGGCGACTGCCGTCGGGGCGGCCCGGCCGGCCCCGTCGGTGCCGGGCTCTGCTGCTGCGGCGCGGGGCTCTGCTGGGCCGGGGCCCCTTCCAGCAGCTCCTCAAGGCCGATCTTCCGCCTCACTCGACGTGGATCTCCTCGAACACGATGGTCACGGTCTCGGTCGCGGCGCTGGATTCGCCGGCGCTGAGCGTGGGGCCCTCCCAGCGGCTGGCCCAGGCGTTGGTGAGCTGGATGCGGCGCAGGGTCGCGCCGGTGGTGTCCTTGACCTCGATGGTCAGGTTCTGCCGCGCGGTGTTGATCGCCCCGTTGTTGAGGGTCTCCTTGATCCAGTTCGTGAAGGCGCCGCTCTTGTCCAGGCCGCGGGTGATGGTCACCTCGCCGGGCAGCCGGGCGCCGGGCTGCTTGCGGACGATCAGCTTGCCCTCTTGGGTCACCTGCTTGTACTCGACGACGTCCTGTTCGACCGTCAGGTTGCTGATCTCCTTGACGGACTCGACGTTGTAGCCGCCGAGTTGGACGCCGAATATGTGTGTGGAGAGCGGATCGCCTTCAGCCATGGCGTGCTGTCACCTTCCGTGCGATGGGGGCCGACCGTACGACGATCACTCGTTGACGAGGCTCGTGCTGTCGGAGAACTGGGCCAGTCGGAACACCACGAACTCGGCCGGCTTCACCGGCGAGACCCCGATCTCACAGATCACCTGACCGAGGTCGATGGACTCCGGCGGGTTGTTGTCGCGGTCGCACTTGACGTAGAAGGCCTCGGCCGCGGTCTGGCCGAACAGCGCTCCGCGCCGCCACTCCTCGGTGAGGAAGGCGGTGATGTTCCGGCGGATGCTGGACCACAGCCGGTCGTCGTTGGGTTCGAAGACGACCCACTGGGTCCCCAGGAGGATCGACTCCTCCAGGTAGTTGAAGAGCCGGCGCACATTGAGGTAGCGCCAGGCCGGGTCGGAGGAGAGGGTGCGCGCGCCCCAGATCCGGATGCCGCGCCCGGGGAACGCCCGGACGCAGTTGACGCCGATGGGGTTCAGCAGGTCCTGTTCGCCCTTGCTGAGCCGCAGTTCGAGGTCGACGGCGCCGCGGATGACCTCGTTGGCCGGCGCCTTGTGCACGCCGCGCTCGGCGTCGCTGCGCGCCCACACCCCGGCGGCGTGCCCGCTCGGCGGGACCAGCGTGTTGCGGCCGGTGGCCGGGTCGAAGACCTTGATCCACGGGTAGTAGAGGGCGGCGTAGCGGGAGTCGTAGCCCGCCTCGTCCTGTCGCCAGGTGCGCATCCGCTGGGCGTTGAGCCCGGGCGGCGGGTCCAGGACGGCGATCCGGTCGCCCATCTGCTCGCAGTGCGAGATCACCGCGAGCTGGACGGTGCGCAGGCCCTCGTCGTCGAGCTCGCCGCGCTGGTAGGCGCTCATCAGGTCGGGCACCGCGACCATGGTGATCTCGTCGATCGCCTCCAGGCCCGAGAAGCCGGTGCGGGCGGCGGCGTCGCCGACGTACTCGGCGGGGTCCAGCCGGGCGCCGGGGGCCACCACCGGGCCGGGCGCGGGCGCGGGGGCCGCGGCGAGCGCGTGGGTGCGGCGCTCGGGGCGGCTGGGCGCGGTGCCGGCCTGCTCGATGACCGCGATGAGCTTGGACTCGCGCAGCTGGGTGACGACGTAGCCCTTGGTGTTCTTCCGGGTGGAGACGTCGTAGCTCTCCACCACCTCGGCGCCGCGGCGGACCAGCAGCCGGAACCGGTCGTCGGGGACGTTCTCGCCCTCGGCGTCGGCGATCTCGACGGACACGTCGGCGCCCGCGCCGGGCAGGGCGGAGATCAGGAAGCCGGAGACCGCGGCCGGCGCCACGGTGACGGCGGCAGCGGCGGGGACGCCGCCGGAGGCCTGCCGGTCCGGATCGCCGATCCGCACCACGTAGGCGGAGCCGCCGCCGTTGGCGAAGAAGCCGTAGACCGCGTGGGCGAGGTAGGTGCCCTCGGTGAAGCCGCCGAACCGCTGGACGTACTGGTCCCAGTTGGTCACCAGCGTGGGCTCGTGGAAGGGTCCGGATCCGGCGAAGCCGACGAAGGCGGCCACGGCCGTGCCGACGCCCTCGATCGGCCGGGCACCGGACTGGACCTCCTCCACGTACACGCCCGGGGTCAGGTACGACGGCATTCGCGCTCCTTCGGATGACCGGTCATTCTCCTGGTACTCCCCCGAGTCTGCGGCCGGGGCGCCGTCCGGGGACATGTCCCCTGGTCCCGCACCGGGGGCAGCACCGGCTGCCCCCGGCGGCCAGCCCGGCGGGTACTCCCAGGCGCACCGGACGGCCCGGTCCCCTCCAACGCCCGCGGAACCCCCGGCGCCCCACGCCCCGTCAGCCGTGCCCGGTGTCCCCGAGGACGCCCAGCCACGGCCCGAACTCGCTCTCCAGCACCAGCCGCCCCAGCTTGCGGTACTCGCCGACCACGGCGGCGACCAGCTGGGCCATGCCCAGCGGGGTGCCCGTTCCGGCGGCCAGGTAGGCCGCGGAGACGGCGCAGGACCGGATGGAGCCGCCGGTGAGCTCGAACTGCCGGGCGCAGAAGTCCAGGTCGAGGTCGTCGCCGCGGGGCAGCCGCGGGCCCAGCGAGCGGTCCCACAGCAGGAGGCGCTGCGCCTGGTCGGGCAGCGGGAACTCGGCGATGACGTCCAGTCGCCGGGTGAACGCCTCGTCCAGGTTGGCGCGCAGGTTGGTGGTCAGCAGCGCGATGCCCGCGAAGGACTCCATCCGCTGGAGCAGGTAGGCGGTCTCCACGTTGGCGTGGCGGTCGTGGGCGTCCTTGACCTGCGAGCGCTTGCCGAACAGCGCGTCCGCCTCGTCGAACAGCAGGACGCCGTTGACCTGCGCGGCCTCGGTGAAGATCCGTTCCAGGTTCTTCTCGGTCTCGCCGACGTACTTGTCGACCACCGTGGAGAGGTCCACCACGTACAGCTCCATGCCGAGTTCGGCGGCGACCACCTCGGCCGACATGGTCTTGCCGGTGCCCGACTCCCCGGCGAACAGGGCGATCACCCCGTTGCCCCGGCCGCCGCCCGGCCGCATCCGCCACTGCCCGAGCACCTGGTCGCGGTGCCGGGCGCGCAGCACCAGTTCGCGCAGCCGGGCGGCGGTGGGGTCGGGCAGCACCAGGTCGGCCCAGCCGACCGCGGGCTCGATCCGCCGGGCGAGGCGGGCCAGGCCGGCCGCGTTCTGCGCCCGGACGGCGGCCCGCAGGTCCTCGGCGCGCACCGGGCGCCGCTCGGCGGCGGCCGTCCTGGCGGCCACCGCGGCGGCCCGCTCCAGCTTCTCCCGGTCGACCCGGTAGGCGGCCACCGCCTCGGCCAGGCCGTCCGTCAGGTCCTCGGCGAGCGGTGCGCCGGCGGCGGCCAGCGCGCGGGCCCACTGCCCCGCGCGGCCCTGGGTGTCCGGCGGCGGGGCGGTGAGGACCACGGGGCTCTCCCCGGCCCAGGCCGGGTCCCACGTCTGGGGGCCGTGCACGATCAGCGGGACGGCCGCGAGTTCCGCGACCAGCTCGCGCAGCAGGGCCGCCCGCTCGGGGCGTTCGGGCTCCAGCCGGTCCAGCGGTCCGAGCACCACGCCGCCCCCGCCGAGCCGCGCCTCGCGGGCGAGCACCCGGACCAGGCCCGGCGACGGACGGGCGGCCAGCGCGGCGGCGTCGACGACCAGGGGCGGACGGCCCTCGGCGGCGAGCGCGGCGACGGCCAGCGGGCCGGCGTGCCCGTCCCGGTCGAGCAGGTAGACCGGTCCGGCGCCGGTCGCGGCCGCGCGCAGCCGGTCGACGGTCTCCCCGGCCTCCGTGGTGGGGAGGGCACGGCGGGCCAGCCCGGCGAGCGCGTCGTCCGGTTCGTCGTCGCCGAGCAGGTGGGCCGTCACCCGGTCCGGCACCCGCAGGGTGCGGGAGAGCAGCGGGCGCTCGGGCTCGGCGATCTCCAGCAGGCCGCCGGCGATCAGCGGGGCCCGCCCGGCGAACCGGAAGCGGCCGGCGCCGGCGCCCGGCAGTCCGCACAGTTCGAGGGCCAGTCCGACGGTCGCCCGGCGCCGGGTCAGGTCGTCGTTGAGGTAGCCGTAGAGCTGTTCGAAGCGGGTGTCGAGCTCGGGGGCGAGGGCGACCAGCAGGAGGTCGAGGTCCACCGGGAGCAGCCCGAAGGCGGCGCCGAGCCGGGCGAGCCGTGAGCCGGGCGGCGGGGCGGGCTCGTCCTGGACGGCCGTACCGCTGCGGCCGGTGGCGGCGGCGGAGGCCAGGATGCGTTCCACCGCCTCCGGGCCGAGGTACTGGCCGCGGTACGGGTCGTCCGGGTCCGGGTCCTCGGCCCGGCGCTCCCGCACGGCGGTGCGGACCCGCTGTTCGACCCGGTGCAGCCGCTCCCACAGGTGGTCGGGTGCGCGGACGTGGTCGGCGCCGGGCGGTGCCCCGTCGAGCACCGCCCCGAGCTCCGGGCTCATCGCTTCCCGCCCCGGGTGCGGCGGCCGGGCGGCAGCTCGCGGTCGCGGGGCGCGGCGAAGCCGTTCGGCCCGGGGTCGGTGGCGCCGCGGTAGCGCAGCCGGCGGCCGGGGCCGTCGGCGGGCGGCACGGCGTCCCCGGTGCTGTCCATGTCGGTGTCCCTGTTCGTGTCCCTGGTGTGCACCACCAGGCCTTCGGTGACGGGCGGTCCGGCCGGGTCGAGGGCGCCGGCCAGCGGCGCGAGCGCCCTGAGGTCGATCGAGGGGCGCAGTTCCCCGCCGAGCGCGGACCAGATGTCGGACACCGACGGCAGGCCGGTGTCGCGCCCGGCGATGTCCAGTTCGACGGTCAGTCCGAGCCGGGCGAGCGTGCCGGTGAGCAGCCGGGCGGGCAGCGCGTCGACGGCGGTCAGGCACTGCAGCACCTCGGCGAGCAGCCGGTGTTCGTCCTGCGGGCGGTTGGTCCAGACGGTGACCAGGTAGGCCAGCTCGAACCAGCGCGGCGCGGCCCGGCGGCCGACCACCACGCCCTCGGCGTCGTGCTCGGCGACGCCGCCGGCCTGCCGGCGGCCGGTCTCCTCGCGGATGCCGTAGAGGAAGACGCTGACCGTCGGCGCGGTGCGCCGGGCCGCGAGGTCCCGGGTGGGCGCGTCGAAGACCACCTCGACCCCGCGCTCCGTCAGCCCGGCCTCGGCGAGCAGCAGCCGCAGCGCCTCATCGACCTCGTGGATCACCGGCGCTCCACCTCCCCCGGCGGGCCGATGCTGCCCTCGACGACCAGGAACGGCGTGGTCACCGGAGAGAACCCCGGGCCGTCGGCCGTGATGATGCGCGGGCCGGTCTCGTCCTTGGGGAGGATCAGCAGCTGGCCCGCGAAGGTGCCGTCGGCCTTGGGGTAGGTGGGGGCCGCGTCGGCGGTGATGCCGGGCTGCCAGGTGAACCGGACGGGTGCGCCGGGCGGGAAGTCCAGGCCGCGCACGGAGGTCACGAAGCCGGGCTTGCCGATCGGCGGCACGGCGACGATGCGGGGCTGGAGGATCCGCAGCGGGGTGCTCGCCCGGTGCGGTCCGGGGGTGGCGTCGGTGCCGGTGGTGGTCAGCTCGGCGGTGATGGTGGTGTCCAGCACGGCCACGGGCGACAGCACCACCCGGATCACCTGGCTGCGGCCGGGGGCCAGGTCGGCCAGCGCGCAGCCGCCGGCCCGGCAGCCGGGGGGCAGCGGCTCGGTGGGCACCCCGGCGGGCAGGCCGAGGGTGAGCCGCAGCCCGGTGGCGAGGGCCTGGCCGGTGTTGCGCACGGTGTAGCTGACGGTCACGTGGCCGCCGACGTAGCCCGGGTTGGGCTGGGCGCCGACCGTGATGGTGGGGCCGGCCTGCGGCGGTGCGGGGGCCGGTGCCGGGGGCGGCGTGGGGGTCGTCGGATTCGGGGTCGGCGTCGGCGTCGGCGTCGGCGTCGGGCTCGGCGAGGCGGTGGGCGTCGGGGTGGGCGTCGGGGTCGGGGTGGGCGTCGGCGAGGGCGCCAGCACCGGCAGGACCGTCTCGGCGGAGCCGTTCTCCGGGTTCGAGTCGACGACCGCTCCGGTGACGCTCCAGCCGAAGGGCTGGTCACCGGTCCGGGTGCCGATCAGGGTGGCGGTCACCCGGACTTCGGCTCCCGGTGCCAGGGTGCCGAGTTCGCAGCGCAGCGCGCCGGCGTCGCACGTCCCGACGGGCGTGCGGAGCCCGCCGAGCCGGGCGCCGGTCGGTACGGAGGCGGTGAGGACGGTGCCGGGCGAGGGCGCGGGGCCGTGGTTGGTGACGGTGACGGTGACGTCGGTGCCACCGTCGACCTGGACGGCCGGGGTGCGCGGCGGCGCGCTCAGCGCCAGGTGGACGGACTGCTGGACGGCCGGTTCCTTCTGGCGTCCGGGCAGTCGCCAGTCCAGCAGGGTGAGCTTGCCGCTGGCGAGGTCGTAGGTGCCGAGCCCCTCCGGGGAGTTGGGCGGCAGGGCCCGCCGGGCGGTGAGCACCAGCTTCCCGCCGTCGGGCGTCCAGGCGACGTCGCGGGGCTGGTACGGGCCGGTGGTGGAGGTGTCGGGCAGCGGCCGGGTGCAGGCGCCCTTGTCGTCGGTGTGTCCGGCGGGCAGCAGCACCGTGCAGCCGGCGCCGGTGGGCGTGGTGACCAGCAGGGCGTCCCGGTGGTTGTTGCCGCCGTCGCCGGCCTTGCGGTTGAAGGCGATGCGCCGGCCGTCGGGCGAGAACACCGGGCTGTCGTCGATGACGTTGCAGCTGCCCGGGCAGGCGGTCCGGCTGAGGTCGGTCTGCCGGGTGAGGTCGGTGGCGGCGACCGTCCAGATGTGCAGGTTGCCGGGGTTGCCGTTGATCACGGCGGTCCGGGAGAAGGCGATCAGCTTGCCGTCGGGGGACCAGAAGGGTTCGCCGTCGGAGGCGCCCGGCTGCTCGGCGGGCGGCTGGACGGTGCCGACGACGGCGCCGGTGGCGACGTCGGCGATCACGATCCGGCCGGGCCGGGCCGGGGTTCGGTCGCTGCCCGGGGTGCTGCGGCTGAACACCATGAGCTTGCCGTCCGGGGAGAGCGAGGGGTCGGTGTCCCGGTCGGTCGGGCCGCGGCCGGCGAGGTTCATCGGCTGCGGGTTGGAGCCGTCGGCGTCGGCCCGCCAGATCCGCTGGATCCGACCGGCCGGGGAGTCCTCGTAGCGGGTCACCACGATCTGCCGGCCGTCGGGCGTGTAGGTCTGGCGTTCGTACCAGGGGTCGTAGCCGGGGCGGGGGTGGAAGAGCGGGTCGGCGCCCGGGTCGGGGTTGGTGTTGGTGTCGGCGGCCGGGTCCTCGGTGAGCACGCTGATGCCGAGGTCGCGCGGGTCGGTCCCGTCCTGGCGGACGTCCTGGACGTCGGCGACGTTGGCGGCGGAGGCGCTGGTCTGCTCGACCACCGGGCCGCCCTGGGCCTGGGTGCCGAGCCAGGCCGGCGTGGCGATCAACCGGTTGGTGCTGTACAGCAGCAGGGGGTCGGTACAGTCGCAGGTCGGCGCCCGGTAGAGGTTCACCACGGGCGGCTGGTTGGGGTCGGGCTGGGGCGCGGAGGGGAGCCGGTCGGCGCTCAGGAAGAGGACACCGCTGCCGTCGGCCATCCAGGAGGCGGAGCCGGACCGCCAGGTGGAGCCGGTGCCGGGGAAGAAGGCCTTGTCGCCGCCGGTCGGCGAGGTGAGCATCAGGGTCCGGCCCTTGTCGCCCTGGTCCCAGGTGTAGACGATCTGGTTGCGGTGCGCGTCGTCGTTGACCGGGTTCCAGGTCGGGTCGACGGCGTCGCCGCTGGTCACGTTGGTGACCTTGACGGGGGCGCCGCCGGCGAACGGCCGCAGGTAGATCTGGATGTGCCCGGGCTCGCCGGTGCAGGCGTACGCGACCCACCGGCCGTCGGGCGAGACGGTCGGGTGGGTCTCGTCGGCTGCGCCGTCGGTGATCCGGCGCAGCCCGGTGCCGTCCCGGTTGACCGCCCACAGCACGTGCTGGGTACCGCCGTTGGCGGTGGGCTCCAGGGCCTCGAAGACGACGCCCTTGCCGTCCGGGGCGAGCGCGGGGTGGGCGGTGTCCATGCCGTTGGTGAGCCGGCGCACCGCGCCGTTCGCCTCGCGCAGGTAGACCTGGGGCAGCGGGCCGTCCCGCAGGCTGGTGAAGACCAGTTCGTCGCCGCGGGCGGACGGGTCCTGGTCGAAGTGGATCGGGCCGGGCCCGAACAGCGGGGCGCTGGTCGCCGCACCGGTCACCCGGCCGAGGCCGCGGTGGTTGGTGCCGGCGTACAGGACCCGTCCGGCGGCCGGGTCCTCGGCGGTGACGGCCGGGGCGGTGCGGCCGTCCGGCTCGCCGGGGGCGGAGCCCAGGGTCAGCACGGCGGCGGCCAGCGCGAGCAGCATCGCGACGGCGGCCCGGGCCGGCCGCCGGACGGAGCGGGGAGTGGCGGGGGCGCCGGTCACGCTCGACCTCACAGGGTGGCAGGGGCGGTCTCCCCCGTAGTCTCACCGGCCCGGGTGCCCGGGAACAGGGCCCGGGCACCCGAGCCGGGGGTAACGGGCGGTGTCCGCAAAGGGCAGGCCGCCACGGTCGCGGGCGTTGGGGACGGCCGTCCGCGCCGTGGCTCGCCGCCCGCTCCGGGACGGCCGTGCCTGCTGCCCTCTCCGGCCGGATCCGCGGGGACGCACCACCCCCTCCGGCCGGCCCCGTCAGATCAGCCCGCGCCGCATCGCGTAGCCCACCGCGTGGGCCCGGTTGCGCAGCCCCAGCCTCGTGATGATCTCGTGCAGCACGTTCTTGACGGTGCGTTCCGAGTAGGAGGTCTTGGCCGCGATCTCACTGGTGTCGAAGCCCTCGGCGACCAGCCGGAGCATCTCCGCCTCCCGGGCCGTCAGGGTCGACAGCGTCAGGCCGCGGCCGTCCAGCATGGTGCGCTGGAGTATCCCGATCCGGTCGAGCAGCTCACCGAGCAGGTCGCCGGGCATCACGCCCTCGCCGTTGGCCAGCGCGGTGATCAGGTGCACCAGCCGGTCCTGGTCCGCGTCCGAGCGGCGCAGCACGGCGGCGACCCCGTGCTCGACGATGGCCTGAAGTCCGCCGGCCTCGAACTGGCCGACCACCAGGCCGATCCGGCCCGAGGTGGCGAGCCGCAGCCGGCGCAGGTGGTCGACGACCGCCTCGGTCAGGGCGTCCACCACCAGCAGGGAGACCTCGGCCCGGCCCGCGTCGGCCTCGCTGAGGAGTTCCACCTCGGGCCGCTGGCGCAGCTGTTGGACCACTCCGGTCTGCAGGATCAGGTCCTCGGCGTACACCGCGACGGGTATCTGGGCGGGCCGGCCACGCCCTTGGACGGGGATCCGCGCTCCGGCCGGGCGGGCGATGCCGGACGGCGGGACCGGCGGCAGCTGCCGGGTGGTGACGGCTTCCCTGCGGGATGCCTCGGTCGACGTCATCGAACACTCCAATTCTCCAGTGGACCTGCGGCGGTCGCGGCCGGGGCCCCGCGGAGCGGAGCCGGCCGTGCGCCCGGTCGAGGGTCTGGTCGGTACGGGCCCGGGTCGCGCGGTGTGGCGCGACGGCACCGGGCAGGGTCGGTCGGTCCGCTCGGGCAAGGGGTGTGCCCACGGCTTGCCCGTACGGCCCTCTCCGCGGACGGTCCTCCGGACCTACCGTCACACCATGACCACATCCGCCGAACTCGGCCTGCCCGCGCTGACGGTGGCGCCCGGTGGCGTGGCCACCACGACCCTGACGGTGCGCAACGACCTCGACATCGTCGAGGCGTACACGCTGGAGGTGGTCGGCGACTGCGCCGCGTGGACGACGGTCGAACCGGCCCGGGTGTCGCTCTTCCCGGGGACGTCCGAGACGGTGACGGTGCGCCTCGCCCCTCCCCGCTCGCCCGCCGCCCGGGCCGGCGACTTCCCGCTCGGCATCCGGGTCCTGCCGACCGAGCGCCCCGAGCTGGTGACGGTCCCGGAGACCACGGTCACCGTGACGCCGTTCCACGAGCTCCAGGCCGCTCTCGCGCCCCGCCGCCGCCGCGGCTGGCTGCGCGGCCGCTACCGCGCCTCGGCGCGCAACCTCGGCAACGCCCCCACCACAGTGGTGCTCACCCCCGGACAGGCCGGTGAGGACCTGCGGTTCCGGGCCACCCCGGAGCGACTGCAACTGGCGCCCGGCGAGTCCGGCGAACTGCGCTTGCAGGCGCGGGCCCGCAAGCTGATCTGGTTCGGCAAGCCGGCCTCCTGGCCGTTCGAGGTGACGGTGGGCCCGGAGCAGGGCACCGCCGGCCAGGGCCCGGACGGGAAGCGCCCGGACGGCAAGGGGGCGAACGGGAAGGGCCCAGACGGAAAGGGCAAGGAGGGCGGCGGCAAGGACGGGAAGGGCACCGACGACCGGAGCACCGAAGCTCCCGGCGTCGTCCAACGCCCGGTGCTGGAGGGCGAGTTCCTCCAGCTGCCGATCTTCCCCAAGTGGCTGCTGGCCCTGCTGGCGGCGCTGATCGCGCTGCTGCTGGCCTGGTTCGCCCTGGTCCGCCCGGCGGTGCGCAGCTCCGCCAAGCAGGCCGCCGAGCAGGCCGTCGCCCAGCAGAGCGCCACTCCGGCCCCGGCCGCTACCCCCGGCGCACCCGGCGGGGCACCGACGGCCGCCTCCGGCGGGAATCCCGGCGGCCAGACCAAGCCCGGCGCCGGACAGCCGAGCACCGGTGGCCGGGCCCCCGGTCCGGGCGCGGCCGAGCCGGGCACCGGTCGGCAGAGCTCCGCCACGATCGACGTGCAGACCGCCAACGGTGCCGCGACCACCGGCAGTTACCAGGTGCCGCACGGCAAGGTCTTCGACATCACCGACCTCGTGGTGGCCAACTTCCAGGGCGACCAGGGAGTGGTGACCATCATGGCCGGCAAGCAGACGATCACGACGATCGCCCTGGAGACCTTCCGCAACCAGGACTACCACTGGGTGACTCCCATCCAGGTCCCCGAGGACCAGGCAGTGACGGCGAACGTGACCTGCGAGTCCCCGGGCACTCCGGCCTCGGGCAAGCAGGCACCCACGTGTCACGAACTCCTCAACATCAGCGGAACGTTGAGCGACATCAGCAGGTAGGGGAACCGGTCCGGTTGCCCCCGAGGCGGGCTGTCCTCCCCGCCTCGGGGGCAACCGGACCGGAAAGGTGCACCCGGCGCACCAATGGTGTCAACGGGCTCTTCCCCCGGGATCACCCCGTCCGCCCCCAGCGATCTTGCTCCTCCCCATCTCCTCTCACGCCCTGTGACCATGTCAAACCCGACGGCCACCTCGGCCGATGCGCACGCCGGCCGACAACCCGTTCGAACCGTATCAATACGGGGCACGTGCCCTCCCGGGGAAGCCCCGGCGGCCCCCCGGGGCAGACGGTCCGTCCCCAACGGGCCGTCGGGCCTGCCCGCCGCGCACGTTACTGACGCGTACTCAGTACACCAGCAACCCGGCACCGATCCGTCCCTCGTGGCCCCTCTGAGCCCGTATACCCACCGAATCGCCACAAGAGGGAGACAAACCACCGCCACGGCGCCCGCACCGACCGAACGGGCGGTCTGCCGGGAACCCGGCCGCACCATCGTTCCCCGCCCCATCGGCGGGTGCCGGGAAAGCCGTTGAGCACCGCCCTCGTGGGGCGGTGCTCAACGGCTCGTCGATTCAGTTGTGGCCCAGCCGAGTTGACCGCTAACGGCGCGGCCCCGCCACGGCGTACACCGCGGTACCGATCACCAGCAGGGCCCACGGCATCCCGGTGGACAGATCCGTACCCGGCGAGAAGACCATCCAGTGGAGCACCTCCCCCACCGCGCCGCCCGGAGGCGGGACGAGGAGGGTGACCGCGAGCCAGCCGGTCGGCAGGACCCAGGCGAGCTGCGCCCCGAACAGCGCCGCCCCGAGCGCGGCCAGGCCCACCAGGCCCGCCCCGTCCCGGACGACGAACCCGGCGGGGGCGAGTGTCACTCCCCCCGCCTGGACCGCCAGCAGCGCCGGGCCCGCGACCGCTCCGATCAGCAGCACGTGCGCGGCCCGGCGGGGCGCCCACCGGATCGCGGCCGTCCGCTCCAGCACGACGTCCTGCCCGCCGAGCCCGATCGAGGCGGCCACCACGTTCACGGCGAGGACCAGGGCCGCCGTCCCCAGGTACATCACACCCGGCTCCGGATCGTCGAGGGCCCACAGCGCCACCGTGACGAGCGCGACCGCGGCCGCCGAGAGCGGCACCTGCCGGGACCGGGCGTACAGGACCAGCCACCTCATCGCGCCGCCTCCCCCGCCAGCGCCGGAAGCTGACCGTGGCCCGAGCAGGAGAGCATCGCGGCATGCAGCGCGGCGATCCGCGAGCGCTGCTCGGCCGGCGGCGCCGCCGTCAGCCGCTCCCAGGCGGCGTCGGCGTCCGCCCAGATCCTGAGCGAGTACGGGTCGCTGCCCTTGTCGGCGAGCGGCTGGAGCTTCGCGTCGTGCAGCGCCCAGCTCACCGCGATGCTCTGGACGGGGACGTCACCGCGCCCGCCGCCCTCCCGGTCGTTGCTCGCCCGGCAGTTCGGGGCCAGCCCCTGGGCGATCAGCGCGCGGGTCAGCGCATCGCCGGACGCGTCGGTGAGCAGCCGTTCGTCGAAGTCGACCAGCACCACGCCACCGGAGAGCGGGCGGACGTCGCTGATCGCGCGCAGCTCGGTGTTCTCCCGGATCACCGTCGGCGCCTGGTCGCCCAGGACGTCGTGCAGCACCTTCAGCGCCTCCTTGCCGCGTGGGGCGAGCTCGGGCAGGCGCCCGCCGTTCGCCCGGGTCAGGCAGACCGGCCCGTCGCAGACCGGGGCGGCGGCGGCCCGGTCGACCACGTAGCTGTCGCGCGGGGCGCCCGGGAGGACCAGCAGCGCCAGGGCCGTACCGACCAGCACGGGCACCACGGCGAGCGCCCGGCCCCGGTGGGTCACCGTCGACAGCAGGGCGAAGCCCGTGCCCAGCAGGCCCAGCAGCCAGAGCGTCTGGCCGAGGTGGACGGCCCCGGAGAGGGTCAGCAGCATCTGCCTCGGGTCCGCGGTCGCCAGGGACAGCTGGATGAGCCGGTTCGAGGTGCGGCCCGAGGGCTGCAGACCGTCGCTGTTCGGCGAGAGGAAGGCCGTCAGCACCAGGAAGCCCAGGGTCAGAGCCGGCGGGGTGAGCACGGACGGCAGGGCCCGTGCGACCCCCATGCCGAACACGGCGCCCGCGACCAGGCCCAGGATCGCCACCATCGAGATCGGCAGCCAGCCGAGCGGCGTGTAGGTGGTCCGGCCCAGCGCCACCTCGACCCCTCCCACCAGGACGACGAGGCCGAAGCCCGCCGCCAGCGCGAGCGCGAGCGCACCGGCCGGCACCGCCGCGCGCCGCCAGGCCGGGCGCGGCGTACTGCTCAGCAGTTCACCCATCCGCGAGCGGGAGTCGCGCAGCCCGTACACCGCCCCGAAGCCGACGGCCAACGGCCACCAGAAGGCGAGGAAGTGGCGCGTCCACAGCGCCATGGAGGTCCACTGCGCCGTCCACCCCGCATCGCCCCTCCACCAGATCCCGTCGATCAGGAAGAAGACCGCCAGGCTGCCGGCCAGGACGACCAGCCCGGCCCACGGGGCGGCGGAACGCCGCAGTTCGATGCCCAGCACACGCCCGTTCACCAGTTGCCCCCCTGCCCGGAGTCACGGAGCAGGGCCGAGTAGCCGCGCTCCAGCGGGCTGTCGCCCGGGTACTCGCTGCCGCCGGCCGCGGCCAGGTCGTCCGGAGTGCCCTGGAAGACCAGCCGGCCGTCCGCGAACAGCACCACGTCGGAACAGGCCGCCGCGACGTCCTCCACCAGGTGGGTGGAGACGACCACGCAGGTGTCCCGGCCCAGTTCCTGCAGCAGCTCGCGGAAGCGCAGCCGCTGCGCCGGGTCCAGGCCGGCCGTCGGCTCGTCCAGCAGCAGCACCGCGGGGTCGTTGACGATCGCCTGGGCGATGCCGGCCCGCCGGACCATGCCGCCGGAGAGGGTCTTCATCCGGTGGTCGGCCCGGTCCGCCAGGCCCACCCGTTCCACCGCCCGTTGGACGGCCGCCGGGACGTCCGCCTTCGGCACCTCCTTCAGCCAGGCCATGTACTCGACGAACTCACGCACCGTGAAGCGCTTGTAGTAGCCGAAGTCCTGCGGCAGGTAGCCGATCCGGCGACGCAGCGCCCGGTGGTCGCCCAGCCCGCCCACCGAGGCGCCGAGCAGCTCCAGCTCGCCCCCGGCCGGCCGCAGCACCGTCGCCAGGGCCCGGATCAGGCTGGTCTTGCCCGCCCCGTTGGGCCCCAGCAGGCCATGGGCACCGATGCCCAGGGAGAGGTCCAGTCCGTCGACGGCCATCTTCTTCCGGCCGACCCGCACTCTCAGGTCACTGGCCCGGATCTCCCAGGCGTAGGTCTTCGGCGCGGTCTCGGCCGCGCTCGTCATGGGCGCCATGCGGCGGCCCCTTTCGAGGGTCGATGGTCGTTTCACAGCGGTGCGTTTCACAGCGGTGCGTTTCACAGCGGTGCGTTTCACAGCGGTCAGGCAGGCGCCTCGTCGCAGCGCCTGGTGGCGTTTCAGAGCGTCGAAAAGGCGTTTCGGCGGACGATCACGGCGCCGACGGCGAGCACAAGCAGCAGTCCCCACCCGGGCAGCCCGCCCGACTGCAGGGCGAGCCGCACGGCGAGCGGCACCTGTCCGGTGGCCCCCGTGGGCACCACCACGGCGACGCCCCAGGCGGCCGCCAGCCCGACGGCGGCCCGGGTCACCCCGATCACACTGCCCAGCGCCAGGGCGGCGGAGGTGAAGGCCAGCGAGGGCAGCAGCCACTGGGCGACCGTCATGGTCCCGGTCAGCCACCCCGTCAGCAGCAGCCCGGGCAGGACCACGGCGAGCACCGCCGTGGTGCGCCTGAGCAGCAGGGGCAGTCCCGCCCGGGCGGTCGAGGCCGTCAACTCGTGCGCCGGGTCCAGCGCGCGCGACCAGGCCGCGGCGACACCGAACAGCGGCAGCACGGGCGCCACCAGGGACACCGGCGAGGCACCGCCCAGCAGCGTCGCCGGCGCGGCCGCGTCCAGCAGCAGCGCCGCCAGGATGACGGCGGCGGTCATCGCCAGCCACGGCGCCATCACCGGGGTCAGCCAGGCCGACACCCACCGCGGACTGCGGCGCCGCGCGGGCGCCCGGACAGCCGCGTCCAACTGCGGCTCCAGGCCCGCCCGGACGGTCTCCAGCAGCGCCGAGACCTCGGGCGCCTCGGCGGCCACCGAGGCAGCCAGCAGGCTCCGGCACGACGCGCACGTCTCCAGGTGGGCCTCCAAGGCCCACACCGTGTCCGCCGCCATCGTGGCGTCACCCCGGGCGTAGTCGTCGATCAACCGCCTCGACGCGTGTTCCTCCCTCATGCCAGCGCCTCCCGCATCGCGATCCGGGCCCGGCGGGCGCGGGTCTTGACCGTGCCCTCGGGCAGTCTGAGCAGCACGGCAGTCTCCCGGACGGAGAGGCCGTCGAGCACCGTGGCCTGCAGTACCTCGCGGAGTTCCGGCGCCAGCCGCCGCAGCGCGTCGCCGACGTCACCGCCGACCGTCCCCGCGAGCGCCTCCTCCTCCGCGGCGGGCACCACCGCCCGTTCGGCGGCGGCGACCGGCGGCTCGGCGTGGTGGGCACGACGCCGGAACGCGTCGACCAGACGGCGCGCCGCGATCGTCCACAGCCATCCGACGGCCGAACCGCCCACCGCGCTCCCGGCGAACGCGCCGGCCGCGCGCCACACCGCGAGATAGGTCTCCTGCATGACCTCGGCGACGATCTGCTCGTCCGAGCAGCGGCGGCGCAACCGCACCGCCAGCCACGGCGACGTCCGGCGGTACAACTCGTCGAACGCCCCGCGGTCGCCCCTGGCCACCAGCCGGAGGAGACGTTCCTCGTCCAGCTCGTCCAGTGCTCTCCTGCGTGATCTCACACCAGCCAGACGCCCGATCCGGCGCGCAGGTTCTGCATCCGACGTGACCTGCATCACAGCCCAGGGGCCCCCTTCGTGAAGACGCGGGCCACCCGCGAAAGCGCCGGCCACAATGCGGGCCGAAACGCGAAAAGGCCCACCCGGAAACCCGGGTGGGCCTTTTCTGAAGAATTGTTCGGCGGCGTCCTACTCTCCCACAGGGTCCCCCCTGCAGTACCATCGGCGCTGTGAGGCTTAGCT
>NZ_JBVHIP010000050.1:0-49183 GCF_055560495.1 Kitasatospora sp. NPDC023176
AGATCAACAGATTCGCCCTTCCCGGCTGGCTGACCTGCTGAGATGCAGCTTCGCTCCTGCGGGAGCCCACTGGGGAACCCGCGCAGCCTCCACTTCCACGAACAGCACGGTCACGGACGGGACGCCGCCGGAGGTCTCCGCCTCTGCGAGGTACGCGGCCTTGCCGGCTTTGCGGTGGGCGCGGCGGAATCGGTCCGCAGACTTCCGCTGTACCGGAGGGCGGGAGCGGACAAAAGAGCCTCGACCGTGGTGCGTCTCGATCAGCTGCGTCGTTCGGAGTTCGGCGATGGCCTTGCGAACCGTCCCGGAAGCGACTCCGTACCGTTGCATGAGCTCCGCTTCGCTGGGCACGGTCGCACCGGGAGCAAGAGCGCCCGACTTGACCTGTGCGGCGATGTCAGCCGCGATCTGTAGGTACTTCGCTGTGGCCGACGAGGCCACTTCACCACTCGCCATAGTCCTTCAGGGCTCCTATCCTCCTGCACATGAGTAACAGCGCCGGGAAATCCCAGTCAACGCCGCTCCACTCCGTGTCCGTCGCGGGGGTGGTGGTGCGCGAGGACGGTCGGGTGCTGGCGATTCGCCGTGCTGACAACGGGACTTGGGAACCTCCGGGTGGCGTGCTGGAGCTGGACGAGGCTATCGAGGACGGGGTGCGCCGCGAGGTCTACGAGGAGACCGGGATCAAGGTCGGCGTGGAAAGGCTGACCGGCGTGTATAAGAACGTGAGCCGAGGGATCGTTGCTCTCGTTCTCCGCTGCCGACCGGAGAGCGGGGGAGAGCGACTCTCGGACGAGTCGGTCGAAGTCAACTGGCTCACACCGGTTGAGGTCTCCGAGCGCATGGCCGAGGTCTACGCGGTACGTGTCTTGGACGCGCTTCGGGACGACGTGGCATCAAGCGTTCGGACCCACGACGGCCGACATCTGCTTTGACAACGTTGATACGCCTGCGGTCTCTCAGTGGTAGGGCGGTGCGACGGTGGCGGTTCGGCTCTTGGACGGCAGCCAGGCGGCTGAGCTGGAGGGCCAGTTGAAGGAGGTGTTCGCGGAGGCGTTCGCGGAGCCTCCTTACGGCGAGGGGCCGGCCGACGTGGAGCGGGCGTTTCGCCGGTTCCGCTCGCAGGTGCGTCGGCGGGGGTTCCGGGCGGCGATTGCCTTCGACGGAGACACCGTTGTGGGCATGGCGTACGGCTACCCGCTGTCGGAGAGCACCGGATGGTGGGACACGTTGATCGATCCGGTGTCCGAGGACCTCAGACGTGAGGACGGAGAGCGGACATTCGGTCTCTTCGAGCTGGCAGTTCGGCCCGAGTGGCGTCGCCAAGGCGTCGCCACTCGCATGCACCGCGACCTCATCGAAGGAATCGACAACGCCCGGGTGATGCTGAACAGCCGACCGGAGGCGATCGCGGCCCAGGCGTCCTACCGAGCGTGGGGCTATGCGCGCGTCGGGTCGGCCATCCCCTGGGAGGGCGCGGCTCGGCACGATGTGATGGTGCTGGATCTGGACCGTCCGATGGCACGGGCCTGAGATGACATGGCGAAGGGCCCCCATCCGTCTTGGGTTCTAGGAGTCGTTGCAACACCCCAGTTCAGGGGATGCATTGGACTTCGAGATCTGCAAGGACCGGACAGCTCAGGGGCCTGTGAGGTTGAGCCGGGAACGGGCGGCATACTCCCGGCTCATGCAGCAGGGCTACAGCAACACCGAGGCTTGCCGGGCCGTGGGCATCGATCCGCGGACGGGCCGCAAGTGGCGCAACGGCCGCAGTGCCGACGGTCGGCAGAAGGCGGCACCACCGATTCACGCGGTGGTGCCGCCTTCGGGCGCATCCAGGTACCTGCGCGAGGACGAGCGGATCCACATCGCCGACCGGCTGCGGGAGAAGGCCACGGTGCGGGCGATCGCCGCCGAGCTGGGCCGCAGTCCGTCCACCGTCAGCCGGGAGATCCGCCGCAACCGCACCGATGGCACTCGCGGCCAGTGGCACTACCGCCCGCACGCCGCCCAGGCCCGCGCCGACGCCCGCCGGCCCCGCCCCAAGCCCCGAAAGATCCCCTCGAATCCGCAGCTGGGGGAGGCGGTCCAGGTGATGCTGGACGAGCGGTGGAGCCCGGAGCAGATATGCCACGCTCTGCGGGCACAGTTCCCCGACCGGCCGGAGATGCACGTGGTCCACGAAACCGTCTACCAGGCGCTCTACGTCCAAGGGCGGGGCGAGTTGCGACGCGAGCTGGCCGGCGCCCTGCGCAGCGGCCGGGCTCGCCGTGTCCCGCACCGCCAGGCCAACTGCCGCAGGCCGCGCTTCATCGACCCGATGGTGATGATCAGCGAACGCCCCGCCGAGGCCGAGGACCGCGCGGTTCCCGGCCACTGGGAAGGCGATCTGATCATCGGCAAGGACGGAGCCTCCGCCATCGGCACCCTGGTCGAACGCGCCACCCGCTACGTGACACTCCTGCACCTGCCCCACGGCCGCACCGCCGAGCAGGTCCGCGACGCCCTCGTGGAAACCGTCCAGACCCTGCCCGTCGAGCTCAAGCGCTCCCTGGCCTGGGACCAGGGCGCCGAGATGGCCGCCCACCGCTCGTTCACCGTTGCCACCGGCGTCCCGGTCTACTTCTGCGACCCGGCCAGCCCCTGGCAGCGCGGCTCGAACGAGAACACCAACGGCCTGCTGCGGCAGTACTTCCCCAAGGGCACCGACCTCTCGGTCCACACCCCGGAGCACCTGGCCGCCGTCGCCGACCAGCTCAACCGCCGCCCACGCAAAACGCTCGGCTGGGAAACCCCAGCCGAGCGCCTGCATAAACTCATCGCGGCCTAGACAACCGACCACGTGTTGCGACGACCACTAGAAACCGCCCGGGATGGGGGCCCTTCGTCGTACCTCAGACTGCGGCAGCTTGCGGGGCCCGGGCGGGGAGCTGGTCGGTGATCTCCTCTGCCTCGCGTACGCGGAGGGCGAGCGGGATGCGGAGGGCGGCGATCCACGTCAGGCTGGCGCCGAGCATGTGGAGGCCGACCATCAGCTCGGGAGCATCCGTGAAGTACTGGATGAAGCCGAGGACGCCCTGGAGCAGCAGGACCGCGAGGAGTTCCTTGGTGCGGGACTTGGCTGCCTGGGGGGCCTTCACGGCCGCGAAGACGAAGATCAGGGCGATGGTGAGGCCGACCGAGATGAACGCGAAGTCGGCGTGGAACTGGGCCAACCTGTCGTAGTCGATCGGGATGCGCGGGACGATCTTGTTGTCCTGCGGGGTGCCCGGGTGGTGGCCGGCGCCGGTGACCAACGTGCCGGCGGCGACGAGCAGGCCGACGACGGTGACCAGGACGTAGGAGAGTTGGTGGATGGGCCGGGCCACCGACAACTTCGGTGCGCCGTCGCCTTCCTTGCTGCGCTCCCACATCAGCAGGGCGACCCAGACGAGCGCCATCGCGGCGATCATGTGCAGCGCCACGGTGTACGGGTTCAGGCCGGTCAGTACGGTGATGCCGCCGAGCACGGCGTTGCTCATCACCAGCCAGAACTGGGCCCAGCCGAGCTTGGTCATGCTGCGCCGCCAGGGGCGGTGGCAGCGGGCGGCGAGAATCGCCCAGCCGACGGCCGCGCTCAGCACATAGGTGAGCATCCGGTTGGTGAACTCGACGATGCCGTGGAAGCCCATTTCGGCCGTCGGGGTCAGGCTGTCGGCGGTGCAGCGGGGCCACGTCGTACAGCCGAGGCCGGAGGCGGTGAGCCGGACGGCGCCGCCGGTGACGACGATCACCACGCTCATCACCAGCGCGGCGAACGCGGCGCGCCGGACCATCGCGGCGGAGGGCTGCCAGCGCTCGGCGAGCAGGGAGAAGAGGTTAGGCACGCGGTCAATCGTAGGTGGCCTTACAGGCGATCTTGGCGCGGGGCGCGGGGTCGGGCGCTACCCGGACCGGCCGGGGACCAAACAGGACTGTTCGGGCAAGGCGGTCATTGGTCTTGACCATTCACCCGTTCGGCCGAAAGAGTGCGGATTGGTCCATACCTTTTTTCGGGCCTCTCCCACTCCTCCCGCACGCAGCGGAGATCCTGCACATGCGCATATCCACTTCCGCCGCCGCGCTCGCGGTCGGCGGCTCGCTCGCCCTGGCCGGCCTGATCGCCCCGGCCGCCCACGCCGTCGGCACCCTCGGCACTGTCGGCACCGACCGGGAGTGCCGCAGCCTCGGGGTCGCCAACCTCTACGGCGAGTTCATCGAGGGCGACGACACCCACACCCCCGACGCCGAGGGCGCGGTCGCGGTCGGCGGCAACGCCGACTTCACCGGCGGTTTCTCGGTCGGCCAGGAGCTGACCGCCGCCGAGGTCGACGCCCTGCCCGGCAAGAACGCGCTGGTCGTGGCCGGCAAGATCACCGGCCACAACACCCAGGTGATGAAGGGCAACGGCGTCTACGGCTCCAAGGCCGACGGCGCCGTCGTCCAGGCCCACGCCGGGACGATCGCCCAGGGAGCCTCGCCGATCGACTTCAAGGCCGAGTTCACCAAGCTGCGCGCCGCCGCCACCTCGCTGGCCGCCGTGCCGCAGACGGCCGGAGCCACCGTCCAGGCCAAGGGCGCTGAGCTGACCTTCACCGGCGGCGACGCCACGTACAACAGCTTCACCGTCGACGCCGCGAAGCTCCAGGGCGCCAAGGACGTCTTCGTCAAGGTGCCGGCCGGCTCGGTGACCGTCATCAACGTGACCGGCGGCTCGTACGACATGGCGGCGGCCGGGACCGCCGGCTTCCACCTGTGGGACGAGGGCACGTCGGCCTTCGTGCTGGACGACAAGCTGCAGAGCGCGGCGGGCGGCGCGATCCGGGCCAGGCTGCTCTGGAACTTCCCCACCGCGACCAAGGTGGTCAAGAACGGCAAGGCCGCCTGGGCCGGCACGGTGCTGGCGCCCAACGCGGCCTTCGACCTCGGTAGCGGCGGCCCGGTCAACGGTTCGGTGATCGCGGCCTCGCTGACCGGCAAGGGCGGCGCGGAGACCCACCACTACCCGTTCACCGGCTGCCTGCCCGGCACCGTGGTGCCCACCACCCCGGCCACGCCGCCCGTCGCTCCGCCCGTCACCCCGCCGGTGACGCCGAGCGGCTCGCCGACCACCCCGGTGACGCCGAGCGCCTCGACCGGGCCGTCCGGCTCCCCGAGCGTTCCGGCGACCGGCAAGCCGGGCGGGAGCGGCTCGCCCAGCCCGTCCGCCTCCGCCTCGGCGGCCGTGCCGGGTGCCTCGGCCAGCCCGTCCGCCCGGGCGAACGAGGGCGGCGACCTGGCGCACACCGGCTCCGGTCCGGTGCTGCCGCTGGCGATCGGCGGTGCCGTGGTGCTCGCGGCCGGTGGCGGGATCGTGGTGGCGGCCCGGCGCAAGGCGGCCGGGAAGGCCTGACCGGTCGGAATGCCCCGGATGTTCGTCGACTGATCGACAGTGCGCCCCTGGTGATTGAACCTGATCGCCGGGGGCGCCGTTGTGTTCCTAAGGTGACGAAGTCCATTCAACTTCGCCGGATCCGCGTTGTGCGAGGTGACGGCTGTGATGGGCTGGTCATGCACATCCGGAAACGGACCGACAGACGAAATCCGGTCGCGCGGCGGGGTGTGGTGGGGTGAGGAAGTGCCGGTAGAGTCCCCCGGACATGTCGTAGCGGGCCACCGCGAACCACTTCAACCCGCCTGCTGCGCAAGACCGTTCGGAGGGGAACAGGTAATGGCGCGACAGCAGCGGAACATTCGGATGGGCGCGGCGGCACTCGCGAGCACGGCGGCGGCCGGATTCCTCCTGCCCCTGGCGCTGGCCACCAACGCCTCGGCACACGTACCGACTTGGTCGGTGACCTGCGACAAGGTCGTCATCGACCTGATCAACTACAGCCCCAAGCCTGACGTGAAGAACACCGTCAGCCTCACCGTCGGCGACGAGAAGGTCCTGGACGCCAAGGGGTTCCCGGCGGAGTTCCACGGCACCTTCCCGGTGAAGGACCACGACGCCCCGGTCACGGCGCACCTGGTGGTCAAGACCACCGAGACCCCGGCCGAGAAGGGCTGGAGCATCGACGAGACCAAGACCATCGCGCCGTGCCACACCCCGACGCCGACGCCCACCCCGACCCCCACCAAGACGCCCACCCCCACCCCGACCCCCACCCCCACCAAGACCCCCACCCCGACGCCGACGCCGACCGGGACCCCGTCGGCGACGCCCACGCCGAGCACGACTCCGACGGTGACCCCCACCCCCAGCACGACCCCGGCCGCCCCGGCGCCCAGCACCAGCGCCCCGGCGCTCGCCCAGACCGGTAGCAGCGACGCCACCCCGATCATCGCGGCGGCCGGCGGCGGTGTGCTGCTGGTCGGTGGCGCGCTGGTGCTGCTGGCCCGCAAGCGCCGTGGCGGCAGCGCGAGCTGACACCTGAAAACCGCGACGCCCCCGGCCGGTTGAGGCCGGGGGCGTCGTGCGTCGAGTGCCGGGGGCGTTACTCCCAGCGGAAGAACCGGGCGGCCGCGGCCAGCCCGAGGACGGCCCAGCCGGCCAGGATGCCGAGGTCGGACCAGGGCACCCCGGCGCCGTGCTGGAGCACCGAGCGCAGGCCGTCCGAGAGCGCCGAGATCGGCAGCAGTTCCAGCACCGACCGCACGGCGTCGGGGAACTTGCTCAGCGGCACGATCACCCCGCCGGCCAGCAGCAGCAGGACGAACACCAGGTTGGCGGCGGCCAGGGTGGCCTCGGCCTTGAGGGTGCCGGCCATCAGCAGGCCCAGCCCGGAGAAGGCGGCGGTGCCGAGGACCAGCAGGGCGGCGACCGCCAGGGCCCCCTGCGGTGTGGCGAGTCCGTGCGGGGACCAGCCGAGCGCCAGGGCGACCACCGACAGCAGCGCGACCTGCAGCACCTCGGTGACCAGCACGCAGCCGGTCTTGGCGGTCAGCAGCGTCCAGCGCGGCATCGGGCTGGCGCCGAGCCGCTTGAGCACGCCGTAGCGGCGCTCGAAGCCGGTGGCGATGGCCTGCCCGGTGAAGGCGGTGGACATCACGGCCAGGGCGAGCAGGCCGGGCGCCAGGAAGTCGACCCGCTTGCCGGGGCCGTCCACGGCGACGATGTCGACGGCGGAGAACAGCACCAGCAGCACGGTGGGGATGACCACGGTGAGCAGCAGCTGCTCACCGTTGCGCAGCAGCATCCTGGTCTCGAAGGCGGTCTGGGCGAGCAGCATCCGCCCGACCGGGGCGGCGCCGGGCTTCGGGGAGAAGTCGGTGGGCGTCGCGTCCGTTGTGGTGGTCACGAGCGGAGCTCCCGTCCGGTCAGGTCGAGGAAGACGTCTTCGAGGCTGCGGCGCTGGACGGCCAGCCGTTCGGGCAGGATGCCGGAGCCCGCGCACCAGCCGGTGACGGCGGCCAGCAGCCGGCTGGGGTCGAGCGGCGCCTCGACCCGGTAGCTGCCGGGGGCGGTCTCGGTGGCGGTGGCGCCCGCGGGCAGTTCCTTGAGCAGCGGGCCGAGGTCGAGGCCGGGCGGGCCGTCGAAGCGCAGGGCGTCCTCGGCGCCGCCGCGGCACAGCTCCTCGGTGGTGCCGCCGGCGATGACCTTGCCGTGGTCGACGATGGCGACGTGGTCGGCGAGCTGTTCGGCCTCGTCCATGTGGTGGGTGGTGACCACCACGGTGACGCCGTCCCGGCGCAGGTCGCGGACCAGGTCCCAGGTGGCGCGGCGGGCCTGCGGGTCGAGGCCGGCGGTGGGCTCGTCCAGGAAGACCAGTTCGGGGCGGCCGACCACGGCCATCGCGAGGGCGAGCCGCTGCTGCTGGCCGCCGGAGAGCCGGCGGTAGGTGGTACGGCCGCAGGAGCCGAGGCCGAGGCGTTCGACCAGGGTGTCCACGTCCAGCGGGTGGGCGTGCAGTCTGGCGGTGTGCCGCAGCATCTCCACGGCGCGCGCGCCCGCGTACACGCCCCCGGACTGGAGCATGACGCCGATCCGGGGCCGCAGGGCGGCACTCTGGGTGACCGGGTCGAGGCCGAGGACGCGGACGGTGCCGGCGTCGGGGCGGCGGTAGCCCTCGCAGGTCTCGATGGTGGTGGTCTTGCCGGCGCCGTTGGGGCCGAGGACGGCGGTGATCGTGCCGCTCATGATGGTCAGGTCGAGGCCGTCCACCGCGGTCACGCGGTTGTTGAACCCAGTGCCGTAGTGCTTGACCAGCCCGGCGACCTGGACCGCGGGTTCGGAGTGCATACCGGCGAGTCTAAGAGGGCCGAACGGACCGGCCGGACACCGGCCTTGGTGATCGTTTTCGCTGATCAGGTAAGCCTTACCTGCGTGACAGATGCCACGGGTGAGGCCTGGATCACGGGTTGTCCTGTCGGAAGTAATTACGCAACACTGGTGTTGTGAAAAACATGCGCGAGCACACCACGCAGGCGGAGGCCGAGTCGGCCCCCGACTGCGACGTGCCCGTGACGGCGGCCGAGGTGCTGCTGGACGGCCACCGGGCCACCCGCGACCGGGTCGCCCGGTCGATCCTGGACCACGGCCCCTCCTCCGCCGCCGACCTGGCGAACCGGCTCGGCCTCACCGCCGCCGCCGTCCGCCGTCACCTGGACGGACTGGTCGCCACCGGCCTGGTCGAGTCCCGCGAACAGCGGGTCTACGGCAGCCGGGGCCGGGGCCGTCCGGCCAAGGTCTTCGCCCTCACCGACGCCGGCCGGGACGCCTTCTACCAGGCGTACGACCAGCTCGCCGCCGACGCACTGCGCTGGATCTCCGACGCGGTGGGCGGCGGCAAGGCGGGCGAGGAGGCGGTCGCCGCCTTCGCCCGTGCCCGGTTCGGCAAGCAGGGCGAGAAGTACCAGGAGAGCCTGCGGCAGGCCGACGCCCGGGAACGCCCGGAGGTCCTTGCCCAGGCGCTGAGCGCGGACGGGTACGCTGCCACGGTGCGGCGTGTCCCGTCGGCCGGGGCCAAGGCCCCGGCGGGCGCCCAGCTCTGCCAGCACCACTGCCCGGTCGCGCACATCGCCGAGCAGTTCCCGCAGCTCTGCGAGGCGGAGACCGAGGTCTTCTCCCAGCTCCTGGGCACCCATGTGCAACGGCTGGCCACCATCGCCCACGGCGACGGGGTCTGCACCACCTACGTGCCGGCACCCGGTGCCGCATCGTCGCCCGCCCAGCGCACCGCGGGCCACGGTTCCGATGCGGCGCCGACTGCCTGCATGTCCACTGAAGATTCAGCGTCCACCGAAGATTCTGCGTCCGCGCGTTAGGAAGCTCGCATGACTGACACCGTTTCGCACCCGGAGCTCGAAGGCCTGGGCACTTACGAGTACGGCTGGGCCGACCCGGACGCCGCGGGCGCCACGGCCAAGCGCGGGCTCAGCGAGGAGGTCGTGCGCGACATCTCCGCGAAGAAGAGCGAGTCCGAGTGGATGCTCAACCTGCGTCTCAAGGGCCTGAAGCTGTTCGGCAAGAAGCCCATGCCGACCTGGGGCTCCGACCTCACCGGCATCGACTTCGACAACATCAAGTACTTCGTCCGCTCCACCGAGAAGCAGGCCGAGTCCTGGGAGGACCTGCCCGCGGACATCAAGGCCACCTACGACAAGCTGGGCATCCCGGAGGCGGAGAAGCAGCGCCTGGTCGCCGGTGTCGCCGCCCAGTACGAGTCCGAGGTCGTCTACCACCAGATCCGTGAGGACCTGGAGGAGCAGGGCGTCATCTTCCTGGACACCGACACCGCGCTGCGCGAGCACCCGGAGCTGTTCAAGGAGTACTTCGGCACCGTCATCCCGGCCGGCGACAACAAGTTCGCCGCGCTGAACACCGCGGTGTGGTCCGGCGGCTCGTTCATCTACGTGCCGAAGGGCGTGCACGTCGACATCCCGCTGCAGGCCTACTTCCGGATCAACACCGAGAACATGGGCCAGTTCGAGCGGACGCTGATCATCGTCGACGAGGACGCCTACGTCCACTACGTCGAGGGCTGCACCGCGCCGATCTACTCCTCCGACTCGCTGCACTCGGCGGTCGTCGAGATCATCGTCAAGAAGGGCGGCCGCTGCCGCTACACGACCATCCAGAACTGGTCGAACAACGTCTACAACCTGGTCACCAAGCGCGCCGTGGCGTACGAGGGCGCGACCATGGAGTGGGTCGACGGCAACATCGGCTCCAAGGTCACCATGAAGTACCCGGCCGTCTACCTGATGGGCGAGCACGCCAAGGGCGAGACCCTGTCGATCGCCTTCGCGGGCGAGGGCCAGCACCAGGACGCCGGCGCCAAGATGGTGCACATGGCGCCGAACACCTCGTCCAACATCGTCTCCAAGTCGGTGGCGCGCGGCGGCGGCCGCACCTCCTACCGCGGTCTGATCGAGATCGGTGAGGGCTCCAAGGGCGCCAAGTCCAACGTGCTGTGCGACGCGCTGCTGGTCGACACCATCTCCCGCTCGGACACCTACCCGTACGTGGACGTCCGCGAGGACGACGTGTCCATGGGCCACGAGGCGACGGTCTCCAAGGTCAGCGAAGACCAGCTGTTCTACCTGATGAGCCGCGGTCTGACCGAGTTCGAGGCCATGGCGATGATCGTCCGCGGCTTCGTCGAGCCGATCGCGCGCGAGCTGCCGATGGAGTACGCGCTGGAGCTCAACCGGCTGATCGAGCTGCAGATGGAGGGCGCGGTCGGCTGACGATCGGCCGTACCGCCGCCATCCATCCGGAATTCCTGAGGAAGAGAGCACAACGAACAGCCATGGCTGAGCAGAACACCACCGGCTCCACCACCGCCGGTTCGATCGAGGTCGGCACCGCCGGCGCCGGCGCGCAGCTCGCCGGCCCCGGCACCGGCCGCAGCACGGTCCAGCAGCCGATCGACGCGCGCGTCGCGGTCAAGCCGTCCTTCGACGTGAACGACTTCCCGGTGCCCACCGGCCGCGAGGAGGACTGGCGGTTCACCCCGCTGCACCGCCTCGGCGGGCTGCACGACGGCACGGCCGCCGATGCCGCGCGCGGTGAGGACAAGGTCGAGTTCACGCTGCCGGACGGCGTCACCGCCGAGACCGTCGGCCGGGACGACGCCCGCCTGGGCAAGGCCGGCACGCCGGTCGACCGGGTCGCCGCGCAGGCCTTCAGCGCCTTCGACCAGGCGCTCGTGGTGACCGTCCCCAAGGACGCGGTGCTGACCGAGCCGGTCAAGATCGACGTGCGCGCCGAGGGCGGGGTCCGCTTCGCCCACGTGGTGATCGACGTCAAGCCGTTCGCCGAGGCCGTGGTGGTGCTCAACCACGCGGGCACCGGCACCCGGGCCGCCAACGTCGAGCTGCTGGTCGGCGACGGCGCCAAGCTGACCTTCGTCTCCGTCCAGGACTGGGAGCGGGACGCCGTCCACGCCGCCCAGCACAACGCGCTGGTCGGCCGGGACGCCTCGTACAAGTCCGTGGTCGTCACCTTCGGCGGCGACCTGGTCCGCCTGCACCCGCGGGTCAACTACGCGGGCCCCGGCGGCGAGGCCGAGCTGTTCGGCCTGTACTTCGCGGACGCCGGCCAGCACCTGGAGCACCGCCTGGTCGTCGACCACGACACGCCGCACTGCCGGTCCAACGTGGCGTACAAGGGTGCGCTGCAGGGCCAGGACTCGCACGCGGTCTGGGTCGGCGACGTGCTGATCCGCGCCGCCGCACTCGGCACCGACACCTACGAGCTCAACCGGAACCTGGTGCTCACCGACGGCGCCCGGGTCGACTCGATCCCGAACCTGGAGATCGAGACCGGCGAGATCGTCGGCGCCGGCCACGCCTCGGCGACCGGCCGTTTCGACGACGAGCAGCTGTTCTACCTGATGGCCCGCGGCATCCCCGCCGACGAGGCCCGCCGCCTGGTGGTCCGCGGCTTCTTCGCCGAGCTGCTCCAGCAGATCGGCGTGGCCGAGGTCCAGGAGCACCTCATGGAGAAGATCGACGCCGAGCTGGAAGCGGCGGTCTGATCGCGATGAGCTTCCTCCGTGCCTGCGCGCTGAGCGACCTCCAGGAGGACGTTCCCAAGCGCGTGGACCTCAACGGCGTGCCGGTCTCGATCGTCCGCACCGACGAGGGGGTGTTCGCGATCAACGACACCTGCTCGCACGCGAACGTCTCGCTCTCCGAGGGCGAGGTCGAGGACTGCATGATCGAGTGCTGGCTGCACGGTTCCAGCTTCGACCTGCGCACCGGCAAGCCCTCCGGCCTGCCCGCCACCAAGCCGGTCGCTGTCTACCCCGTAAAGATCGAAGGGGACGATGTGCTCGTCTCCGTCAACCAGGAGTCCTGAGTACACATGGCAACCCTTGAAATCCGCGACCTGCACGTCTCCGTCGAGGCCGAGAACGGCCCGCGCGAGATCCTGAAGGGCGTCGACCTGACCGTGAAGCAGGGCGAGACCCACGCCATCATGGGTCCGAACGGCTCCGGCAAGTCCACCCTGGCCTACTCGCTGGCCGGCCACCCCAAGTACACCGTCACCGGCGGCACCGTGCTGCTGGACGGCGAGGACGTCCTGGAGATGTCCGTCGACGAGCGTGCCAAGGCCGGCGTCTTCCTGGCCATGCAGTACCCGGTCGAGGTTCCCGGCGTCTCGGTCTCCAACTTCCTGCGCACCGCCGCCACCGCCGTCCGCGGTGAGGCCCCCAAGCTGCGGCTGTGGGTCAAGGAGGTCAAGGAGGCGATGGCCGCCCTGCAGATGGACCCGGCGTTCGCCGAGCGCAACGTCAACGAGGGCTTCTCCGGCGGTGAGAAGAAGCGCCACGAGATCCTCCAGCTGGAGCTCCTCAAGCCGAAGATCGCGATCCTCGACGAGACCGACTCCGGCCTGGACGTCGACGCGCTGCGGATCGTCTCCGAGGGCATCAACCGGGTCCGCTCCACCGGCGAGGTCGGCACCCTGCTGGTGACCCACTACACCCGCATCCTGCGGTACATCAAGCCCGACTACGTCCACGTCTTCGCGGGCGGCCGCATCGTCGAGTCCGGCGGCGCCGAGCTGGCCGACAAGCTGGAGAACGAGGGCTACGAGGCGTATGTGAAGGGGGGCGCGTCCGAGTGACCCATCCGTTTACGGGACTGCTCGACACCGACGCCATCCGCAAGGACTTCCCGGTCCTGCAGCGGCTGCTCCACGAGGACAAGCCGCTGGTCTACCTGGACAACGCGGCCACCTCGCAGAAGCCGCGCCAGGTGCTCGACGCGCTGACCGGCTACTACGAGCGGCACAACGCCAACGTCCACCGCGGCGTGCACGTGCTCGCCGAGGAGGCCACGGCGCTGTACGAGGGCGCCCGCGACAAGGTCGCGGCCTTCGTCAACGCGCCGAGCCGCAACGAGGTGATCTTCACCAAGAACGCCTCCGAGTCGCTCAACCTCGTTGCCAACATGCTCGGTTGGGCCGACGAGCCGTACCGGGTCGACGCCGACTCCGAGATCGTGATCACGGAGATGGAGCACCACTCCAACATCGTCCCGTGGCAGCTGCTCTCGCAGCGCACCGGTGCGAAGCTCAAGTGGTTCGGTCTGACCGACGAGGGCCGGCTCGACCTGTCGAACATCGACGAGCTGATCACCGAGAAGACCAAGGTGGTCTCCTTCACCCTGGTCTCCAACCTGCTCGGCACCGTCAACCCGGTCGAGACGATCGTCCGCAAGGCCCAGTCGGTCGGCGCGCTGGTCGTCATCGACGCCTCGCAGGCCGCCCCGCACATGGTGCTGGACGTGCAGGCGCTGGAGGCCGACTTCGTCGCCTTCACCGGCCACAAGATGCTGGCCCCGACCGGCATCGGCGTGCTCTGGGGCCGCCAGGAGCTGCTGGAGGACCTCCCGCCGTTCCTCGGCGGCGGCGAGATGATCGAGACCGTCACCATGGGCTCGTCCACCTACGCCCCGGCGCCGCACAAGTTCGAGGCCGGTACCCCGCCGATCGCCCAGGCGGTCGGGCTCGGCGCGGCCATCGACTACCTGTCGGCGATCGGCATGGAGAAGATCGCGGCGCACGAGCACGCGATCACCGAGTACGCGGTGGAGCGCCTGCTGGAGGTCCCGGACCTGCGGATCATCGGCCCGCGCACGGCCGTCGACCGCGGTGCCGCGATCTCCTTCACCCTCGGTGACATCCACCCGCACGACGTGGGCCAGGTGCTGGACGAGCAGGGCATCGCCGTGCGCGTCGGACACCACTGCGCGCGGCCGGTCTGCCTGCGGTACGGAATTCCGGCGACCACGCGAGCGTCGTTCTACCTGTACTCGACGCCGGGCGAGGTCGACGCGCTGATCGACGGTCTGCACCACGTCCGGAACTTCTTCGGCTGACGGGACAGGGCAGGACGATCATGAAGCTCGACTCGATGTACCAGGACATCATCCTGGACCACTACCGCAACCCGCACGGCAAGGGGCTGCGGGACGGCGACGCCGAGGTGCACCACGTCAACCCGACGTGCGGCGACGAGATCACCCTGCGGGTGAAGCTCGACGGCGCGACGGTCACCGACGTCTCGTACGAGTCCCAGGGCTGTTCGATCAGCCAGGCCAGCGCCTCGGTGCTGAACGACCTGGTGGTCGGCAAGACCGTCGGCGAGGCACAGGCCGTCCAGGAGGCCTTCCTGGAGCTGATGCAGAGCAAGGGCCAGGGCGAGGGCGACGAGGAGGTGCTGGAGGACGCGGTCGCGTTCGCCGGTGTCTCCAAGTACCCGGCCCGGGTCAAGTGCGCCCTGCTCAGCTGGATGGCCTGGAAGGACGCCACCGCCCAGGCGCTCGCCCAGCACCCCGCCGTGAACGACTGATCCCGCAGAGGAGGAATGACCATGACTGACGAAACCCCCTCCGCTGCGGACACCGCCGCGGGGGAGCAGCCGACCGGCCTCATCGTCGGCACCACCGCCGGCACCGTCTCCGTCGAGGACCTGACCGAGGCCCTGATGGACGTCGTCGACCCCGAACTGGGCATCGACGTCGTCAACCTGGGCCTGATCTACGGCATCCACATCGACGAGTCCGACGTGGCCACCATCGACATGACGCTCACCTCGGCGGCCTGCCCGCTGACCGACGTCATCGAGGACCAGGCCAAGACCGCCACCGACGGCCTGGTCCAGGACCTGCGGATCAACTGGGTCTGGATGCCGCCGTGGGGCCCGGACAAGATCACCGACGACGGCCGCGAGCAGCTGCGGGCGCTGGGCTTCAACGTCTGATCGCTGGCTGTGCTTTCCGTCGCTGCCCGGGACTCCTGTTCGGAGTCCCGGGCAGGGGCGTTTCCGCAGCTCAGGCGGGTGAACGCCGGCGCGTCATCTGTTTCGCTGAGCGGGTTCACCGCCGTTCCCCACCATCCACCCCCCAC
The DNA here is from genome assembly GCF_055560495.1 of Kitasatospora sp. NPDC023176. Taxonomy (NCBI): domain Bacteria; kingdom Bacillati; phylum Actinomycetota; class Actinomycetes; order Kitasatosporales; family Streptomycetaceae; genus Kitasatospora; species Kitasatospora sp. NPDC023176. The sequence continues at coordinate 15,362 of NZ_JBVHIP010000050.1, forward strand.
CCGCCTTTCGGCCGGTGCCCGCCCCGCCCTCGCCGCGTGCCGCCCGGCCGACCGGGCGGAGCGCGGGGCTGGTGGAGCAGGGCGGGGTAGCGGGGGAGAGCGTGTCCTATGCGGCGAGGTGTGCGGGCCGACTGCCGGTCATGGCGGAGCGCATGGCGGTTCGGACTCGGGCGGCACCTGCGGTTGCCACGTCCGCTCCCTTGCCGGTCGTGAGGGTTCGGGTGGTCAGGCCGGCGCACGGGCGGCAGATGCCCGGTCGGGGCACGGGGTCGTGGCACTTGGCGCACTCGGCGTACCGGGCCGGTGGCCGTGCATTGGGCCGGGCCGGCGGCATCTTGTGTTCCAGGCGGTAGCGGAGCACGGCGATCGCCGAGTGCATCGGGACGGGCAGGCCCGGCAGCAGGGCGTTGGTGAGGTCGGCGGAGGTGCAGCCGCGTGCCAGCCACTGCGCGACCAGGGGCGCCAGTTCGGCGGCTTCGGCCTCGCCGAGGCGTAGTCGGGGCTCGGGCCGGATCACCCGGAACAGGGTGGCCACCGCTGCGCGGGCCTCCTCGGTCTCGGAATCCGGAGGCGGCGGGAGGGTAGGTTCTTGCTGCCGGTTCTTTACTACAGGGCCGTCAGCGCGACCGGTGGCCGCTCCACCGGACGCCGGAGGGGTGGCACTCGGTCACGCGAGCTGCGGGGTGTCGTAGACGTGGGCCTCGGTGATGATCGTGCCGTCCGACAGGCGGATCTTCTCGACCCGGTAGTACCCGGCCTCGGTCAACTCCTTGAGCGCCTTGCGGATCGCGCCTCGACCCTGGGGACTGGTGTCGGCCATGTGCCGCCCGTCCTCGCGCCAGCCGTCGGGGCGGGAGAGGAGGTCTGCGAGCAGACCGCGTGCCGTGTAGCTCAACCGCCGGTACTGGAGTAGGGCGTTGGGTAGCACGGTGAAGTGACGTACGTGTTCGGTACGATGGACGCGCATCGGGAGGTTCCGCTCCTGTTGCCGGACCCCGGAGCGTTGGCGCGCTGCCGGGGTCGCCTGTTTTTGGTTAGATTACGAAACGTACCACGGCACTTGACGCAGTGTGAGGCATTTGTGGCCCGCTCGTGCCAGCAGGCCACAGTCAGGCGGCTTCGGTCCGATCCATTGCTGCGGCAGTCGGCTGTGCGAGCCAGACCAGCCGTGCGGTGATCCCCGGTCGACCGGCGAAATGGCGCAGGGCCCGATCGGGAGACGTGAGGGTCATTCGCGCCTGCCCGTCGATGCTGATCACGTGCGCTCGCCCGCTGTAGTCGGCGACTCCCCAGGCGACGATCCAACCGTCGACGTCCGGGTGGCCCTCGCCGTACACCTGGACGACAGCGAACAGGCGCGGTGCGGTGTCGAGCACGAGCCCGCACAGCTCCTGGTCGAAGGTCGGTCCGGTCGGCAGCCGGGGTGTGATCGGACGGGAGCTCTGCGGGGGCGCAGCAGCCATGGAACTCTCCTACATGAATAGGGATCGGATGCCTGCTGCCATCACGGGCAGCGGAGCAGCTCGTGCGGACTAGCGTCAGATCAGCGAGGCCAGGACGCCGCGTGGCCAACGGCCCAGCCAGAACGCGGCGGTTGACGGTTGGGACTGGTCCTCGGTCGAGCCGTCGTGGGGCAGCAGTTCGGTGGGGGCGAGGTAGCCCTCGCCGGGGTCGATCCGCAGCCGGAAGACACGCAGGGGCAACCCGAGGGCGGCGTAGGCCCGAAGGTCGTCGGTGTGCGGATAGCGGCCCTCGGGGTCGGTGTGGAGATCGCGGCTGACGGCGCGGATGTCGAGGCTGCCGAGCAGGAGGTAGCGGGTTCCGGGACCGAGGTTGAAGCACAGACGTCGGCGACCGGTGTGCTTGGCCTGGTAGCGGAGCCGGTCCCAATTGTCGATGTGCAGGCCGATGCGGCGGCCGTCCTGGTAGTTGGGAGTGGTGGTGAGGGCCTTGGCCGGGCTCCTGGCTTGGCCGAGGTGGACGGCGTCGGGGTCGCCGAGTTGGTCGGCGAGGGTGGCGAGGGTGGCCGGCGGTGGGCCGTCGGGCAGCTTCACCAGCTCCACGAGTGTGCTGTCGGCGCTCCGTTGGGTCGGGCGGAGCTCTGCCGCCAGCACGGTGGTGACGGACCGCCAGGGGCCTGCCGGGAGAACGGCCCCGTCCTCGTAGTCGGGCTCGCCGCGAGCGGTGCGGACGCCGGTGCTGTCACACCTGGCGACAAGGGCGGCGGGATCGGTGTGGGCGATGGCGAGAGTCACGCGGATTCCTCCCCGCCTGGGTTACCGGTCGTCGAGGTTGTCGGCGAAGGTCACGTCCAGCTCGGCGACCAGGGCTTCGGCGAGTTCGGCCTGCTGAGTGCGGTCGATGAGGACCTTGCCGAGGTTGGCGACGCCGCGCAGTGTGGTGAGGTCGTTGCGCCTCAGGTCGAGACCCTGGTACTTGCCCCGACCGAACTCGGTCAGCCGCAGGTTGCAGGCGTCGAGGACCGCGCCGCCGAGGTCACAACCCGTGAACGACGCCTCAGTGAGCGCGCACTTGGAGAAGGCGACCGCGCCGGTGGCGCGGATCTGCTCGAAGGTCGCGTAGTCGAGCTTGCAATTGTCGAAGAGGACGTTGTCCAGGGTCACGTCGATGAGCCCGGCGCCCATGATCTTGCAATTACGGAAGACGACCCGGGAGAGCTTGCTGTCGGTGATGCGAGCAGTGGCGAGGTCGCAGGTGTCGAACTCGACGGAGTCGAGGCGGACTTGGTCGAGCTGCATGCGGTCGACCCGCAGGTTGGAGACGCGACCGGTGACGAGGCGGGTCTCGGCGAGATCCAGGTCCCGCAGGTCGGCGTCACCGTACTGGAAGTCCTGGACGACGCCCCGGGCGGAGTCGAGGGTGGTGACGTTGGACAGGTACAGGCCGGGCTCGTTCAGGTGGGGCAGGGTCACGGTGACACGGCCGAAGGTGATGCTGTCCATGAGGTGCTCCGCTCTTTCAAGGGTCAGGCCGGGCCCGCACCGGTGGTGCGGGCCCGGGGTGGTTCGGGGTGGCGCTACTTCCCCTTGTTCTTGTTCGACCAGTTGTCCCAGGTGGGCCGGTTGTCGAACTTCGGCCCGTTGTTGTCCCAGGTGGGCCGGTTGTCGAACGGCCCGGCGGTGGGGTCGGTCACGGTGACGACGCCGGTGAGGTCAGCGACGACGGCGGTGTTGCTGGTGGCCAGCAGTTCGAGCAGGGTCATGCGGTTTTCTCCTCTCGGACGGTATCGGACAGGGCGGTGACCAGGGCCTGTCGGGACACGCGGCAGTAGTTCGTCTCCGTGGTGTCCAGGCGGCCGTTCTCGAAGTAGCGATTGCCGGCCTGGGCCCCTCGGCAGAAGTCGAAGACGTCGCAGGTGGCCTCGCACGCGTCCAGGCCGGTCAGGAACTCGCGCACGTAGCGCAGGCGGTGGGCGCGGTCCAGCATCGAGCCGATGTTGCGCTCAAGGACGTTCCCCGCCCGGAAGTCCTCGTAGGCCGGGTCGGTCGTCCCGGCGAGTTCGGGCGATAACAGAACGACATCGCCGTTGGAGGCGATGGTCGGGATCGGGTCGATCAACACCCGGTCCCAGGCAGCCCGGTGTCCGTCGCGGACATCCCGCAGGTAGCCGCCGAGCCGGTCGATCTCGCGGATTGTCAGGTCGCGGTTGCAGCGTGACCAGGCGATGGTGCGGCGCCAGAATTCGCGGGCCTGCTCGGCGGTGGGGACCGCCCGGTCGGTGTTGACGCCTTCCCTTTCCTCCATGTTCAGACCCACCGTGTGGCAGCCGAGGTCGGCCACGAAGTCGAGCAGGCCCTCGGGGTCGCCGATGCTCTCCGCGGTGACGACCGCGATCGCCGAGAACCGTACGCCGTACTCGCGCAGGCACCCGATGCCCTTCATGATCCGGTCGAAGGCCGGACGTCCGGCCCGGTCCACGCGCCGACGGTTGAGGGCGGAAGGGCCGTCGATGCTCACCCCGACGCGGAACCCGTACGTGGTGAGGAAGTCGCACCAGGCCTGTGTGGCCAGTACGGCGTTGGTCTGCACCGAGTGTGCGACCAACCCGGCCTGCCGCAACGGCTCGAACGGGGCCAGCAACTCCGAGAGCCGCGTGCGGCGGACGGCCAGCGGCTCACCGGCGTGCCAGACCACCTCGACCGGCTCCGGTGACGCGGTATCGGCGAACTCGGCGACGGAGCGGGCCACCGCCTCGGCGATCGCGACCGACATCGGTGCCCGCCGCTTGCGGTCGGGCAGGTAGCAGTAGGTGCAGTCCAGGTTGCAGAAAGAGTCAGCCTGGACAACGACGGTCCTTGGACGACGGGCGATGCGGCGCCGATACTGGGCCGGGGAGTGCATCATGCCGCTCCTCCAAGGGTGGGCCCTCGGCCGGATTCGGCGGTCGGTCCGGCATGGATCAGCACCTGCAGTGGGAGATGGTGTTCGAGAACCGTCGTCACCGAATCCCCCGGGCGCGGCCGGGGGAGGGGTTGGTCGGTGAGATTCACGGCGCGACCTGAGCGCATGGGCGTCGGGCGCTGATGATGAGGCCTCAGCATGTGCTCACTGTTGCGAAGTTCTCACCATCCGTGAACAGACGGGATGTGTCACTTCCCGAAGTCGTACCGGCGCCGAGTGATACGCCGTGTATCACCCCTCAATTGATGATCACGGATGTTCCGAGGATCGATGAGAGCTTGCGCAACTTGGCCGTAGTGGCGCTGCCTGCGCTTGCCTTTTGGGCGATCACCCCGGGCAAGCCCTGGTGCCGAGCCCAACCGGGCGCGGCCGAGCAGACTTCGAGCAAGGTGTCGAGGGCGGTGTCGGACTGCCGGGTCTCGGCTTGTGCGAGCGCCACGTCCAACAGCATCCGGTTGCGCGCGGACGATGTGAGCGAGGTCATGTCGCCGATCGACTGAAACAGGCCGAGCGCCTTGCCTGGCCGACCGGTCGAGACGGAGATTCCGATTGCCTGTGCGGTGACTGTTGCCGGTCCGAACGCCGTGCCGTTCACCCTGACGTCCCGGCCCATCCGGGCCGCTACCGCAAGCCCCTGTGACAGCAGATCGTCGGCGCCGTCCACATTCCCCTGGCGGGCCGCAATGACGGCCGCGAAGGTCACGTGCCATCCGTAGGTGGCGAGCATTCCGAGATCTCGCTCCCCGTACCTGGGCTCGATGGACTCGTACGACGTGCGGGCAGTCTCCTCCGCCTGGTCGAGCCGGGCATCCCGCAGATAGATCCAGGACCGACCGGATGCAACCATCGCCGAGCGGACGGCGTCGCCGGCACGGTCGGCCTGATGCTGCGCGTGACCGATTCCGGCGTACGCGAGGTCACGAGCGCCGAACTGGTTCGCCACGTAGGCAGCGAGCCGGTAGGCGTCCGCGAGGATGCCTGCCGCCGCGCTCTGCTGGTCGACCGGAGCGGCCTTCAGCGAGGCGGCGGCTTCGCGTAGCGCTGGAGCGACGCGCACTCCTGCACCCACGTAGTCGCCGGAGCGATAGGTCTCCCAAGCGGCGGCGAGTCCGGCCGCGAGTTCGGCCGGAGGCGGGGGTTGCACATCGAGGCCGACCTCGGCGGCGGTGTCGTGGACGGTGCGGGACAGCTCGCGCATCATCGCCCGGTCGGCGCCGTGCATCGCGCGGCGGGGGGCCTGTTGGCCGAGGATCACCGAGACGTCGGTGTGGAGTGCGGCCGAGATTCGTAGCAGCGTCTGGAGGCTGCCGCCGAGATTGCGTTCCGCTTTGCGGATCGTCGCCACGGACAGGCCTGATGCTTGGGCAAGCTGTTCCTGCGTCATGTCCGGTCCGCGCAGCAGCTTGATGCGCTCGCCTGTGGTGTAGTCGGTCCACTGCGTCATCCTGGTCCCCTTTTCGGGAGCACGGCCGTACTCGGAAGGTACCCGCTCCCATGGGCGGCGGGTGGGCTTCGGTTCCGATGCAGGACGTTCGGCTGACCACTGCTCACGGGCACATCCTGCTGAGCGACCGTGCGACGGCCAGAGAGGGGCTCGCCCTGCTGGACCGGGTAGAGACGTTGGCAGCGAAGTACGGTATGACCCGCCAGCCGAGGAGCATCCAGGGCATCCGGGCCGGCTTCCAGTGGGCACCGTGCCTCCAGTGAGCGGGAGAACGACGTGGCAGACACTCGGCAGCGTGAGATCACCGACCGGCAGTGGGCGGACGCCGCGCTGATCTGGGAGTACCACCGGATGGGGCACCGGCGGCAATCGTGCGATGTGGCGATCGGCCTGGGCTGCCACGACCTCGGGGTCGCCGCCGAGGCGGCCGCGCTGTACCTGGACGGCCTGGTGTCCAGGATCGTGTTCACCGGCGGCCCGAACCCCGCCCGGCCGGATCACCTCCCCCGCGGGGAGGCCGCGCACTTCACTGAGCACGCCCTCGCGCTCGGTGTGCCCGGTCACGCGATCCTCCAGGAGCCGCGGGCCCGCAACACCGGGCAGAACATCCAGTTCTCCCGGGAGGTTCTGGAGGCCGCGCGGGTGTTCACCCGGCGGCGGGCGATGCGGGGTAGGCAGAAGCTGGGTACAGAGAGACCGCTGCCCGGGACTCCTGTGAGGAAGTCCCGGGCAGCGGTGTTTCGTGTCCCTGGGGCTCAGGCCTGCTTGGGCTTGCGGGCGACGGCCAGGGCCAGGGCGGTGCAGAGGGCGGCGGCGAGGGTGGCGAAGCCGCTGACGGCGGGGAGGAGGCCGTAGGCCTGGACCAGGGCGCCGACGATGACGATGGGGAGGGAGCTGCCGAGGTAGACGATCACCCAGAGGGCGCTCATCTCGGAGCCGCGGCGTTCCGGGTCCATCGCGGCGACGGCGGTGGTGAACAGGGAGCGGAAGGCCACGCCCTGGCAGGCGCCGCCGAGGACGCTGCCGATGAACAGCAGCGCCGGGGTGCCGGTGTACCCGGCGGCGACGACCAGGGCGAGGCCGGCGGCGAGGCCGGTCATGCCGAGGGCGATCACCAGGCGGTCCGCGGTCGGCGGGACGATCAGCTGGGCGGCGGCCGAGGAGCCGAGCAGCAGGGCGGCCACGATCGCGCCGGTCAGGTGCGAGGAGGTGTGCAGCAGCTTGCCGGCGAAGGCCGGGGCCAGGCTGAGGTAGACGCCGAAGACCGCGTAGGAGATGAACCCGGCCGAGGCGGCGAGCAGGAACTCGCGGCGGCCGGTGCGCGGCAGCCGCAGCCGCTGGGGGCGCAGGTGGGCCGGGGTGGTGATCCGGGGCGGGGAGGCCGGCGGGCGGTTGCGGCCGGGCATCCGGGGGTGGACCAGGGCCAGCGGCACGCACAGCGCCAGCAGGGCGACGGCGTGCAGCAGGAAGGGCGTCAGCAGTGGGTCCGAGCCGCCGGCCAGCAGGGCGCCGACGATCGGGCCGAGCGCGACGCCGCCTGCGGAACAGGCCAGGGTGAGCTTGGCGGCCAGGGTCGGGCGGTCGGGTAGCAGGTCGCCGAGGGCGGCCCCGGCGGCGCCGGTGGACAGGCCGACGGCGACGCCCTGGACGGCCCGGCCGACGGCGAGCTGCCAGAAGCTGCCGGCGGTGGCGAACACCGCGTCCCCGGCGGCGGCCAGGAGGACGGCGGGCAGGATCAGGGCGCGGCGGCCGAGGTGGTCGGACCAGTGGCCGACCACGGCCAGCACCGGGACCAGGGCGAACACGTAGATCGTGAAGAGGATCGTGGTGTCGAGCGGGCCGAGCCCGAGGCGCTGTTGGAGGAGCGGGTAGATCGGCGTCGCCAGGTTGGCACCGATCAGCATCAGTAGCAGGGCGGCGGCCACCAGGCCGACGCGGATGCCGCGCAGCGCGTTCCAGCGGCTGATCGCGGCGAGCTGGAGCTGGGCGCGGGGCGCGAGCTCCAGGGGAAGCAGGGCCTCCGACAGTCGGCGTCCGTCGAGCTGCGCGGTGCGCAGTGCGGAGCCGGCGGGGGAGAGGTCCGCCATGGCAGGGGTCTCCTGTGGCCGGGCACCACCGGGGTCGGCGGGGTGTGCCGGCGCGCCCCTCCGGAGGCGCTGTGGTGGTGGCCGCGGTGCGGGGCTCCCTGGTGGAGCGGATGAGCTGAGAGAAGAGGGGCTTCGTTGCCCGTGGCCCGCGCGGGGTTGTGCGCGGTACCAATGCGAAGGATAAGGGGTGGGCGCGCGGAAGCGGCGCGCGCCCCTGTGCGCGCCCCTCGCGGCCGGGCATCGGGGGTGCCCGGCCTATACGCTGAGGTGGTAGATCGACACGCGGAGCTGTTCGAGCGGACCGCTGGCTGAGGGAGAGCACACGACGATGGCCGGACGACGTCGGAAGAACGTGGGGGCTTCGGCGGGAGAGGGTGCGGCCGAGGCGGTCCTGCCCGCGGACCTGGAGCTTCAGGACCTCTACGGGGCGTTCGCCGCGCACGGTCTGGACGACGAGGACCTGGACGACGCGGCGGTGCTGGTGCCGCCGGTGAAGCTGCCCGCCGAGCGGGAGCTGGCCGAGCAGGCGAAGGCCGTGCCGATGTTCGGCTACGCGCTGGCGCTGGCCCGCTGGGCGGCCCCGCACCGGGTGGTGGACGAGTTCGGCGACCTGGTCGAGGAGGACCGGGCGCCGGTCGCGCGGCTGCTGGGGCTGGCCCCGGCCGAGGGCGAGGTGCCGGAAGAGGCCGAGGTCGAGGCGCTGCGGGCCTGGTCGCTGGCCTGCGACCTGGACCTGGTGGAGCTGGGCACGACCGCGGCCGGGGAGCACGTCGCGGTGCCCGGCCCGGACCTGGAGCCCGCCGAGGAGGGGGACCCGGAGACCGTCCTGGAGCTGTGGCTGACCGCCGCCGGGATCGTCCGGGAGCTGGCGGTGGACGCCGACTCGCTGCCGGAGGAGGACGAGGAGGGCACGGAGGGCACGGAGGCGTCGAAGGCCGAAGCCGCCTCCGAGGAGGACGAGGACGGCCTGAGCGAGGTCGAGGAGGCTCGGGACGCCGCCGCCGAACTGCTCGACGAGGCGCTGCAGGTGCTGTACGAGACCACCGCCTTCGCCGACCCGGGCAACGAGACGGTGCCGCTGGGCGTGCTGGCCGCGCTGCTGGTGGTGCCGGAGGGCGAGGAGCCGAGCGAGGAGCTGCTCGGCGACATCACCGATGTGATGGTCGCCCTGGACCCGATGCTGGGCGACCTCGCCGAGCTGGGCCTGCTGGAGTACCGGCCGATCGACCCGGAGCTGTTCGACGAGGAGGAGGGCGAGGAGCCCGCCGTCGTCGGCGAGGAGCCGTTGGACGAGGAGGAGTCGGCCCGCTTCGGGCTGGTCCGGCTCACCCCGCTCGGCCAGTACGGCATCCGGCAGTGGCTGCTGGAGGACGGCTACGACGCGCCGCTGGTCGGCGAGCTGGCCCAGGGGGACGCCGCCGAGCTACTGCGCGGGGTGTGCGAATCGGCCAACGTGCTGCCGGAGGAGGAGCTGCGGGTCTGGGTGGCCGACCGGGAGCCGGAGCAGGCGGCGCGGGAGCTGCTGGCGGCGGCGCGCGGCGACGACGCGTACGGCCCGCTGCGCCGGATGCTGTGCGTCTCGGCGCTCGACCTGCTGGGGGCGGGCGCCGAGCCGGCCGTCCGGGAGGTGCTGGACGACCCGGAGCTGGGCGGTTCGGCGCGGGCCTGGCTGTCCGCGCTGGGCCTGCCGGACGTGCCGGTGCCGGACCGGGCGATGGCGCTGTGGACGGTGGTCGACACCTTCGCCGCCCAGCTGCTGGACAGCGGCGGCGATGCCACGCTGTTGCGCGAGCTGATCGCCGACCTGCCGGTGAAGGGCGATCCGGCGGCCTGGTTCGGCGAGCTGTGGCGGGTCGACCACCCGTACACGGCGGACGTCCTGGAGGCGATCGGCGAGCTGCACACCGACCGGGCGATCGCCAAGGAGGCGCGCAAGGCGGCCTTCAAGGCGCGCTCCAAGAGCTGAGCTCCCCGGCGGTGTCCTGCGGATCCGGTGTGGATCCGCGGGACACCGCGTTACGGGAGGTCCAGCGAGCCGTCCTCGGTGAAGGGGAAGAACGGGTTGTGGGCCAGCTCCCACAGGTGCCCGTCCGGGTCCTCGAAGTAGCCGGAGTAGCCGCCCCAGCTGGTCGGTACCGGCGGCTTGACCACCACGGCGCCGGCGTCGACGGCCGTGCGCAGGGCGGCGTCCACCAGGGCGGGGGACTCCAGGTTCACGGCGAGGGTGACGCCGCGGAAGGAGGGCTCCCCGGTGTCGGGCACGCCCGCGTCGGCGGCCAGTTCCTCGGTGGGGAAGAGGCCGAGCACCGAGTCGGCGGTGCGGAACCAGACGATCTCCGGGCTGGAGGCGGCGGAGCGCTGCCAGCCGAGGTCCTGGTAGAAGCGGGCACTGCGGTCGAGGTCGGTGACGCCGAGGGTGACGATGCTGATCCGGGCGGGGAAGGCGGCCCGCTCCGGGTTGTTCTGTGCGGTCATGCGGCCAGCGTAGGGAGGGCGGCTGACAACCTGGCCGACTGACACGGCCACCGCCCCCGTGTGCCAGTCGAGCTGATGACCCGGCAGCTCCGGGCACGTAAGGTGGCGTCAGCGGTGCGGGCGCGAGGACTCGGGGGTGCGGCAGAGGATGGTGCGGGAGAGCGGCGGAAGGCCCCAGGAGTGGAACGCCGAGCGGTCGGGGCCCGAGCGGCCGGGCGAGCAGGATCGTTTCGCCGACCAGGAGGAGTTCTCCCGCCGGACCCTCGCCGCGGTGGACTTCCCGGTGTACGGCGTGGCCGGGCCGGAGGGGCGGGGCGAGGCCCTGGCGGCCTTCGAGACCTGCGGCGGCGAGCTGCGCTGGATCGAGGTGCAGTGCGGTGACTGGCGCACCGCGGCCGGGCCGTACGTGACGGTGCGCACCTACCGGCCGGGGGCCGACGGCTGTGAGGTGCTGCCCGAGCTGGAGGACGTGGTCGAGGACGAACGGGACCGGGTCTACGAGCAGTTGGGCGTCGACGAGGGCGACGGGCCGGGCCGGGTGCGGGCGCTGCGCGAGTGGATCACGGTGGACGGCGAGCCGTGCGCGGTGGAGGTGCACGAGGACTGGCCGGTGGCCGCGGTCGGCGCGGGCGGTGGCGCGGGCGGCGGGTCGCAGGAGGCCGGGCCGGTCTGGGCCGGGCGGCTGCGGGTCGGCGACCAGGCCGTCACGGTGTGCGGGCGCGGGCTGCCCCCCGGCGGGGTGGAGCTCGGCGGGATCGGGGACTTCGAGCGCTACCTGCACGGACGCACCGAGCTGCTGCGCGACCTGGCCTCCCGGCGGGCCCGCTACGTCCCGGTCGAGGAGCGTGAACTGCCGCCCGCCGTAGGGCTGGAGGCGCACCGGGAGCTGATCGCCCAGAGCATCGCCGAGGTCGCCGCGATCGAGGCGCAGGTGCGGGTGGGGCGGACGCCGAGGCTGCCGCGCGGGCTGCGCGGGGACGTCTGCGCGGTGCGCTGGGAGGCGGCGGTGCGCCAGCAGATGCGGCTCGCCACGGAGAGCCGGGAGGAGGCCGCGGCGGCGGTGACCTCGATGGTCAACCACCTCAACCGGCTGTCCCAGCAGACCCAGTGGCTGGTCGGCACGGCGGAGGGGGAGGCGGCGGTCGAGGAGGTCGTCCGGTACACGGTGTTCGCCAGCGAGGTGGCGAGCCTGCCGGCGCAGCGGGCCTGGGAGCAGCTGTGGCGGGAGCGGCCGGGGACGGCCGGGGCGGGTGGCTGGGAGGAGCACCGGCTGGTGGAGGAGCTGTGGCTGTCGGCCTGGGAGCAGTGGCGGGCGCGGCGCGGCTGACCGGGGCTTGGTAAAGCACGGGTCATCTGTCGGTCATCGGTTGGCAAATGGTCGCCTCGTGGCGAGGTGGGCGTCATGCCGGGCTCGCCCCTGCGGCGGAGTCTGCTGGGCGTCGACGACCCGCCTCGACGCCTGTCCGCCCTTCAGGAGTTGCTGCCGTGTCGCTGTCCCGCCGGGACTTCGTCAACCATTCCACCCTCGTCGGGGCCGGCGTGCTGATCGCCGGCAACGAGCTGAACATCGGCAGCGCCGGCAAGCCCGAGTTCGGCGAGTTCACCGGGGTGACCTTCTCGGACGACGGACGGACCCTGTTCGCCAACATCCAGGAGCCGGGCATCCAGCCGGCCGTCAGCGGGCCGTGGCGCCGGCTGAACGAGCACAGGCGGTCCCAGGGGTAAGGCGCCTGACGTTGCGTCGGATGCGTGTGGCTGTCCGCGGACTACTCGTCCGCGGGCAGCCGCAGTTGCAGCATCGCCAGCAGGCGCTGCTGCGGCTGGGCGAGGTCGATGCCGGTCAACTGCTCGGCGCGGCGCACCCGGTAACGCAGGGTGTTCGGGTGGATGTGCAGGGCGTCGGCGGCGACCCGGACCTCGCCCAGCGCGTCCAGCCAGGCGAGCACCGACTCGGCGAGCCGGGTGCCGTGCCGGCGGTCGTACGCGGTGAGCGCGGTGAGCCGGGGGTCGCGCAGGCCGCCGCGTTCCTGGAGCAGCGCCAGCATCTCGCTGACCAGCACCTCGGCCTGGACGTCGATCAGCGCCGCGACGTCGAGGTCCACCCCGCCGCGGCCCATCGCGTCCAGGATGCGGTCGGCCTGGGCGCGGGAGTCCGGCACCTGGGAGAGGCCGTCGACGGTCGAGCCGATCGCGGCGCGCAGCGGGATGCCGAGGTGCTCCCGGGCCGCGGTGACCACCTCGGCGGCCCAGTCGCGGACGGTGGTCATCGGCAGGCCGGCCGGCAGCTCCGGCAGCAGCACGTAGACCCGGGACTCGATCGGGGCGAGCAGTGCGGTGCGGTGCCGGGCGGCGGTGTGCACCGAGATCAGGCCGGTGACGTCGGAGCGGTGCAGCGCCTCGGTGGTGTGCGCGGCGTAGGCGAGCACGGTGGCCGGGCGGCGCAGGTCCAGCCCGAGGTGGGTGGCCAGCGACTGGGGGCCGGTGGAGCCCTCCAGCAGCCCGGTCAGCAGGGTCTGGGTGAGTCGGACGTCGGCGGACAACTCGCGGCGGCGGCGCACCAGTTGGGCGGCCGCGACCCGGGCGGCACCGACCAGGGCCTGTTCGGCGTGCGGGGCCAGCGGCTGGGCGCCCTCCTGCACCCAGATGGTGCCGAGCGGCTGGGCCCCGGCCCGGATGCCGACCGCGAGGCGGCGGCGCAGGCCCAGCTCGGGGTGCGGCTCGACCGCGATCGGGGTGTCCGAGCTGCGCAGGTGCTGGAAGATGCCCCATTCGCGGAGCTTGGACAGGTACGGCTCCGGGCCCTGCCAGCCGAGGATTGACAGCCGGCGCAGGTCGTCGACCTCGTCGGAGTCGGAGGAGCGGGAGTAGGCGAGGACCCGGCTGGAGGTGTCCTCGATCGAGACGATGCCGCTGGTGAGCACGGCGACGGTCTGGGCGAGGGAGAAGAGGTCGCCGGCGTTGGGCTCGGGGGCGCCGGGGGAGTCCGGGGCGTCGGGGCCGGCGATGATCGCCCGGGCGAGCGAGTCCAGGTGTTCCCAGCGGGTCTCCCGGCGCACCGACAGCAGGGCGACGCCCGCGTCGGTGGCGGCCTCGCGCAGGGCGTCGGCCTGGCCGGGGGCGTCCAGCTTGACCGCGACGGCGGCGGCGCCGGCCCGGCCGGCCGCGCGCAGGGCGGGGAGGGCGGCGCGGCCGCGGGCGCCGATGGCGAGGACGAGTTCGCCGGGGGCGGCGGTCGGGGGGTCCTCCGGGTCGAGGATCGCGACGTCGCGCACGGGGACGTCCAGGCCCTGGGGGGCGGCCTGGAGTTCGACCAGGGGCTCGCCGAGCGACATCAGCAGCCGGCGGAGCGGAAGGCCGGGGGTGGTCACTCCGAGCCTCCTTCGGCCGCTTCATCCGCTTCATCCGCCCGGACAACGGGGTGTGGTTGATTTTAGCCGGGCGGACAGAGTTGTGGGCCGTCCACAGTTGGTTACTCCTGAATAGTTGACTCTGACTATCCGAGAATGGATAGTCAGTACTGACCAAGTGATGAGGAACGTTCTCATGGCGAAGCGACGCAAGGTCTCCAACCCCCTGGCCCTCGCGGTCCTGGCCGAACTCGGAGCCGAACCGATGCACCCGTACGAGATGGGCCGCCGGCTCAAGGAGCACGGCAAGGACCGCAACATCAAGTACAACCGCAGCTCGCTCTACATGGTCGTGGAGCAGCTGCGGAAGGCCGGGTTCGTCGCCGAACGGGAGACCGTCCGCGACACCCAGCGACCGGAGCGCACCGTCTACGCCCCCACGCCCGAGGGCCAGGCGGAACTCCTCGACTGGATGCGCGAGTGGCTCGCCGAACCGCAGGAGGAGTACCCGGCCTTCGGGGTCGCGCTCTGCCTGCTCGTGGTGCTGCCGACCGAGGAGTCGGCCGCCCTGCTCGGCCGGCGGCTGGAGGCGCTGGACGCGCGGATCGACGCCTCGCGCGCCCTGCTGCGCAAGGCCGTCGAGACGGACGTCCACCCGATGTTCGTCGTCGAGGAGGAGTACGCCCTGGCGCTGCTGGAGGCCGAGCGCCGCTACACCGAGAACCTCGTCACCCAGCTCGGGGACCCGGAGTTCAACCGGACCCTGGAAGAGTTCATGAGGAGCCTGGAATGAGCACCGACAGTACGACCCGCGGTTCGAAGAAGGCCCTGGTCATCGGCGGCGGCATCGCCGGACCGGTGACGGCGCTGGCGCTGCGCGGGGCCGGCCTCGAAGCCGAGGTCTTCGAGGCCTACGAGACCTCCGCCGAGGGCATCGGCGGCACCTTCATGATCGCGTCCAACGGGCTGGCGGCGCTGGCCGCAGTCGGTCTGGAGGCGGAGGTCGGCGCGGTCGGCCAGGCGATCGGACGGATGGTCATGGAGGACGCCAGGGACGGCGTGCGCGCCGAGATCCCCGAGGTGTCCGGCCGCCTGATGCGGCGCGCCGAGCTGTACACCGTCCTCCAGCGGCGGCTGCGGGAGGAGGGCGTCCCCGTCCGGTACGGCAAGCGGCTGGTCGGCGCCGAGGAACGCGAGAGCGGCATCACCGCCCGCTTCGAGGACGGCACCACCGCGGACGGCGACCTCCTGATCGGCGCGGACGGCACCCGCTCCGTCGTCCGCACCCTGATCGACCCGGCCGCGCCCGGCCCGCAGTACACCGGCCTGATCGGGGTCGGCGGATACAGCGGTCACCGGCTCACCGGCCCGCGCGGAGCCGGGGAGTCCATCCACTTCGCGCAGGGCCCGCGGGCGTTCTTCGGCTACTGGGCGCAGCCCGGCGGCGCCGGGACGGCCTGGTTCAGCAACATCCCGCGGCCTGAGCAGCTGACGCCCGAACAGGCCCGCGCGGTCTCGTGCGAGGAGTGGCTGGCGCTCTGCCGCGAGGTGCACGCCGACGACCTGCCCGCCCGGGAGGTGCTGGCGGACGTGGACCCGGCGACCGTCGAGGTCTTCCCGCGGCTGGAGATCATGCCGTCCGTGCCGCACTGGTACCGCGACCGGATGGTGCTGGTCGGCGACTCCGTGCACGCCCCGTCCAACAGCTCCGGCCAGGGTGTCTCGCTGGCCGTCGAGAGCGCCGTCGAACTGGCCCGCCGCCTGGGCGCGGAACCCGACCTGGCGAGCGCCCTCGCGGCGTACGAGGCGGCCCGGCGGCCCGCCGTGGAGGCGGTCGCGGCCCGGGCCGCGGTCACCAACGGGCAGAAGGCGAGCGCCGGCGTCTGACCCTCCGCGGCAGACGGCCGCCTGACGGGCGGTCGTGACCGCCGCGTGACCGCCTTCGTCGGGCCGGACAACGCCGTACGGGGGAATTTAGCCGCCCGGCCAATCAAGTGGCCGGGCGGGCAGGAATAGCGTTCGTGCTGTGTCCTGCGTGCGACCCGCGCGGGCCTTCCCCCGCATTGAACGAAGGAGAGCGTGCGCTCATGGATGCTGTGACCCAGGTCCCCGCGCCGGTGAACGAGCCGGTCCACAGCTACGCCCCCGGCAGCCCCGAACGGGCTCGTCTGGAGGCCAAGCTGAAGGAGCTGGGCGGCCAGGAGCCGGTCCAGCTGACCATGACGATCAACGGTGAGCGCCGGATGGGCGGCGGCACCGAGTTCCACGTCGTCCAGCCGCACAACCACGCGGCTCGGCTCGGCACCCTGCGCAACGCCACCCAGGCCGACGCGCAGGAGGCCATCGACACTGCCCTGGCCGCGGCCCCGGCCTGGCAGGCGCTCTCCTTCGACTCCCGCGCCGCGATCTTCCTCAAGGCCGCCGACCTGCTGGCCGGCCCCTGGCGCGAGACCCTGGCCGCCGCCACCATGCTCGGCCAGTCCAAGACCGCCCAGCAGGCCGAGATCGACACCCCCTGCGAGCTGGTCGACTTCCTGCGCTTCAACGTGCACTTCGCCCGGCAGATCATGGCCGAGCAGCCGATCTCCTCGGACGGCGTGTGGAACCGCAGCGACCACCGCCCGCTCGAGGGCTTCGTCTACGCGATCACCCCGTTCAACTTCACCGCGATCGCCGGCAACCTGCCGACCGCGCCCGCGCTGATGGGCAACGTCGTGCTGTGGAAGCCGTCCCCGACCCAGCAGTTCTCCGCGCACCTGCTGATGCAGCTGCTGGAGGAGGCCGGCCTGCCCAAGGGCGTCATCAACATGGTGACCGGCGACGGCCTGGACGTCTCCGCCGTCGCGCTCAAGCACCCGGCGCTGGCCGGCATCCACTTCACCGGCTCCACCGCCACCTTCCAGCACCTGTGGCGTTCGGTGGGCGAGAACATCGCCGGCTACCGCACCTACCCGCGGATCGTCGGCGAGACCGGTGGCAAGGACTTCCTGGTCGCCCACCCGTCCGCCGACCCGGCCGTGCTGAAGACCGCGATGACCCGCGGCGCCTTCGAGTTCCAGGGCCAGAAGTGCTCGGCGCTCTCCCGCGCCTACGTGCCCGCCTCGCTGTGGGCCGGCCTCAAGGACGAGTTCGCCGCCGAGGTCGACGGCCTCACCATGGGCGACGTCACCGACCTGTCCAACTTCATGTCGGCCGTCATCGACGAGCGCGCCTTCGCCAAGAACAAGGCCGCCATCGACCGCGCCCGGGCCGACGCCTCCGTCGAGGTCCTCGCCGGCGGCAGCTACGACGACTCGGTCGGCTACTTCGTCCGCCCGACCGTCCTGGTCTGCCAGGACCCGGCCTCCGAGTACTTCCGCGAGGAGTACTTCGGCCCGATCCTCGCCGTGTACGTCTACGAGGACGAGAAGTACGAGGAGATGCTGGCCCAGATGGAGTCCGTGTCGGCCTACGGCCTGACCGGCGCGATCATCACCCAGGACCGCGCGGCGGCCCAGGACGCGATGCACAAGCTGCGCTTCGCGGCCGGCAACTTCTACATCAACGACAAGCCGACCGGCGCCGTCGTCGGCCAGCAGCCCTTCGGCGGCGGCCGGGCCTCCGGCACCAACGACAAGGCCGGCGCCAAGCAGAACCTGGCGCGGTGGACCTCGACCCGCTCGGTCAAGGAGACCTTCGTCCCGCCGACCGACTACCGCTACCCGCACATGGGCTGACCAGCCCTGTTGCCGACCGTTCCGCTGTAGAGGCCATCGGTCACCCGCGACGCCCGGCCCCGCAGCCGGGCGTCGCCCCGCCGGGGCGGCGGACCACCCCCGTACCGCCGCCCCGGCCCTTTTCTGCCACCCTTGGAAACACCAGCTCCAGGAGTCACGATGCTCCGTTCCGCCCTTCTCGCGGCCTCCCGGTCCCCCCAGGTCCGCACCGTGGTCGAGAAGTTCCCCCCGACCCACGCGATAGTCGAGCGCTTCGTCGCCGGTGACGTCCTCGACGACGCCGTCACCGCGACCGACGACCTGGTCGCCACCGGCCGCAAGGTCACCCTCGACCACCTCGGCGAGGACACCAAGGACGCCGTCCAGGCGGCCGGCACCGCCGAGGCGTACGAGCACCTGCTCAAGGCCCTCAAGGAGACCGGCCTCGCGGCTGGCGCCGAGGTGTCCGTCAAGCTGTCGGCCGTCGGCCAGTTCCTGCCGGTGGACGGCGAGAAGATCGCGCTGGAGAACGCCCGCCGCATCTGCGAGGCCGCCGCCGACGCGGGCACCACGGTGACCCTCGACATGGAGGACCACACCACCACCGACTCCACCCTCGCCATCGCGCGCGAGCTGCGGGCGGACTACCCCTGGCTCGGCGTCGTCCTCCAGGCCTACCTGCGCCGCACCGAGGCCGACTGCCGCGAGTTCTCCGGCCCCGGCTCGCGCGTGCGGCTGTGCAAGGGCGCCTACAAGGAGCCCGAGTCGGTCGCCTTCCAGGGCAAGCACGAGGTCGACCTCGCGTACGTCCGCGCGCTGAAGATCCTGATGGCCGGCGAGGGCTACCCGATGATCGCCTCGCACGACCCCAACATGATCAAGATCGCCGGCCAGCTGGCCCAGTGGAACAACCGCACCCGGGACTCCTTCGAGTACCAGATGCTGTACGGCATCCGCCCCGAGGAGCAGCTGCGCCTCGCGGAGGAGGGCAACACCATGCGGGTCTACCTCCCGTACGGCCAGGAGTGGTACGGCTACTTCATGCGCCGCCTCGCCGAGCGCCCCGCCAACCTCACCTTCTTCCTGCGCGCCATGGCCACCCGTAGCTGACCGGGCGCCGGAGCGACGGACGGCCCGCACCCCTGACGGGGGGTGCGGGCCGTTCCGTTTGCCGGGGCGCCGAGCCGGGGCGCCTAGAGGAAGTCCTTGGTGTCCAGCTCGAACTCGAAGGGGGCGGGGAGGGCGAGCGGCTCGCCGAAGGCGGCCAGGTGGACCTCGGTGTACTCGTCCCGGTGCGGTTTGGAGAAGAGGCTGACCTGCGACTTCTCGCGGTCGATGAGGAGGTAGAGCGGAATGCCGGCGCGGGCGTAGCAGTGCCGTTTGGCGATGCGGTCCTGGTCGGGCTTGGCTGAGGTGATCTCGGCGACCATGGCCACGCCGTCGGGTTCCATCCAGGGCGGAGCACCACGGAAGAGCCGGAGACTTCTCGGGGCGAAGGTGGCGTCCGGGATGACGTGGTCCTTCGGGCAGAGACCGCCGCTCGCCAGGCGAAGACCCTTGCCGCCGGACACTTGCATGTGGACCTTGGACTTCGCCTTCACCTGGTCGATCAGCAGGTCGATGTAGTCCTCGTGATCGCCGTCCGGCGGTGGTGCCACGATGATCTCTCCCTCGATGAGTTCGGCTCGGAAGCCTTCGGGGGAGTGCAGGCTCAGGAAGCTCTCCAGCAGGATGTCGGCCTGCGATGGGGAGTCCGTGATCGGTTGCTCATGCGCCACAGCACTGATGATGCCCCTCCTTCAGAGGGGCGTCACGCTGTTCGTGGCCGGACCGGGTTGTGCAGTACACGGCGGACATTCGCCCGAAGGTGTGGGTTCGAGGCTCGGCATAAGATCCCGGTGCTGGTCAACTGGGTTTTCGGTGGGAGGAGTTGGGGATGCTGAAGCAGTTCGAGGGGCTGTCCACGCCGTTGCTGGCGGATGCCTGTGTGCGGCTCGGGGTGGGGGTGCGGGCGGCGCCGGTGGGGGTGGGGGCGGTGGTGGCCGGGTCGCGGGTCGCGGGGCGGGTGCTGCCCGTGCGGCACTACGGGAGCGTGGACGTGTTCCTGGAGGCGTACGGGGCGGCGCGGGACGGGGACGTGCTGGTCGTCGACAACGGCGGGCGGACCGACGAGGCCTGCATCGGGGACCTCGCGGTGCTGGAGGCGCGGGCCGCCGGGGTGGCCGGGATCGTGGTGTGGGGGCTGCACCGGGACACGCCGGAGCTGGTGGAGATCGGGCTGCCGGTGTTCAGCTACGGCGCGCTGCCGCCGGGGCCGCTGCGGCTGGACGGGCGGGAGCCGGAGGCGCTGGTGTCGGCGCGGGTCGGGCCGCACCTGGTGACCGCCGGGGACGTGGTGTTCGCGGACCCGGACGGGGTGCTGTTCGTGCCGGCCGACCGGGTGGGGGAGGTGCTGGAGACGGCCACCGGGATCGCCCGGACCGAGCGCGCGCAGGCCGGGCGGATCGCGGCCGGGGACACCCTGCGCGGGCAGACCCGGTTCCAGGAGTACCTGGAGCGGCGCGCCGCCGACCCGTCGTACAGCTTCCGGCAGCACCTGCGGCGGGTCGGCGGGGCGATCGAGGAGTGAGCGCCCTACAGCGGGCGGTGCATGACGTGCAGGCCGACGTAGCCGTCGACCGGGTGGTGGAAGGCCTCGGGGACGGTGCCGACGACCTCGAAACCCAGTGACCGGTAGAGCCGGACGGCGTGGTGGTTGTTGGCGACCACCGCGTTGAACTGCATGGCGCGGTAGCCCTGGCGGCGGGCCCAGTCGAGGGTGTACTCGACCAGGGCCCGCCCGATGCCCCCGCCCTGGTGCGCCGGGTCGACCATGTAGCTGGCGCTGGCCACGTGCGCGCCGTTGCCGGGGCGGTTGCGGTTCATGGTGGCGGTGCCGAGGACGCGGCCCTCGGCGTCGACGGCGACCACCGTGCGGTCGGGGGCGGAGTGCATCCACCACTCCCGGCCCACCTCGGAGGTCATGTCCAGGGGGTAGGGGAAGGTCTCGCCGGCGGCGACGATGGCCTGGAAGAAGGGCCAGATGGCCGGCCAGTCCTCGGGGGTGGCTTCGCGGATGATCATCCGTACAGGATGGCCGCAGGACGGGCCGGCGGGCTACTGGTTTCCGGTCCCGGATGTTGCCGGGTCAGCCGCCGAGGACGGCGGGCTCGACCTGGGTGGCGGCGAAGGCCTGGCCCACGGCGTTGGGGTGCACCAGGGCGTACTTGAGCGGGAGGACGCTGGTCAGCACGCCGTCCAGCCAGTGGTCGGCGTCGCAGACGCTGTGCCCGGTGGAGCCGGGGTAGAGGTCCACGTAGGTGTCCTGCTGGGCCGAACTCGCCTGCTCGATGGCCAGGTTGAGCGGCTCCAGGATGCGGGTGCGGGCCCAGGCGAGGTCGCCGGTGGTGAAGGTGGCGAACTGCAGCGGGTTGCCGTACCGGCAGAGGGTGGCGTCCTCGGGGATCAGGTGGGGGTAGCCGACGGTGATGACCCGGGCGGACGGGGCCTTGTGCCGCAGCGCGGTCAGCATGGTGGCGTAGCCGGTGCGCAGCTGGTTGAGCCGGCCGGGCAGCTGGGCGTCGTACGTGTCCTTGCAGGGCGTGCCCTGGCCGAGGGCGGTGGCGCCGAGTTCGATGCAGTCCTTGAGGATCTGGCCGAAACCGAGGTCGTTGCCGCCGATGCCCACGGTGATCACCTTGGCGTCCGGGGCGACGGCGTCGATCTGCGGCGGAACGGGCGGGTAGGGGGCGTTGGGGTCGCTGCCGAGCGGCGGGAGCGGGCGGCCGAGCGGGCTCTGCTTGTCGGCGTAGACGTCCGGGGTGGCGGCTCCGCTGCAGCTGACGTTGCGCAGGTCGACCAGGGAGCCGAGGTCGCGGCGGATCAGCTCGGGGTAGGAGCCGGTGGTGCGGGCGCAGCCGTCCTGGGGCTCGGTGAGGTCGCCGGTGGCCTCGATGATGCCAGCGGTGTAGGAGTCGCCGAGGGCGGCCCACTTCAGCGTGGCGGCGCGGGTGGCGGGCTTGGCGGCGGACTGGGCGGCGGTGGGGGCGATCAGGCCGACGGTGAGTGCGAGGGCGGTGCCGGCGACGGCGAGGCGGGACGGGAAGCGGGGCACGGTCTCTCCTCAACGAGTGCACTGCTGCGGGAGTGCAGGGGGAGAGTGCGATTCACCCCCCCGGAGAGTCAATCGAGTCGATCCGTGGACGACTTGAGATCTCGGGAGGGTGAATTCGCGGGTGTGGCTGTGACGTTCCGGACCGACGGCCAGGGGCTGGGCTGGGGCTGGGCTGGAGGCTAGAGGAGCGCGGCGGAGGGTTCGATCATCGCCCGGGCGGTCTTGCCGTCGACGAACTCGCCGAGTGCCGTCATCTCCCACTCACCGGAGGGGCGGCGGACCAACTTGCACATCACCACACCGGTGCGCGGCTCGGAGTGGGTGAGGTCGAAGCGGACCAGTTCCTCCTCGGTGCGGACGTCCACCAGGCGGCAGTAGGCGTTCCGCAGCTCGGTGAACTTCTGGCCGGAGAAGGAGTTGACCACGAACACCAGCGCGTGGACCTCGGCCGGGAGGCCCTCCAGGTGGACGGTGATCGACTCGTCGTCGCCGCCGTCACCGCCGACCAGGTTGTCGCCGGAGTGGGCGACCGCGCCGTCGAAGATGGTCAGCTTCATGAACCAGGCCGTCTCCAGGCGCTGGTGCCGGGCGTCGAAGGCGAGGCAGGAGGCGTCCAGGTCGACGTCCCGGCCGCGGGCGGCGGACTCCCAGCCGAGGGCCATCCGGACCGAGGAGAGGAAGGGGCGGCCGTTCTTCACCAGGGAGACGGAGCTGCCCTTGACCAGGTTGACCCGGCCCTTGTCCAGGGTGACCTTGGGGCGCTCGGCGGGTTCGGGAGTCGGGGTGGGCGCGGCCGGGGGCGCGGCGGGCATCGACGGGATGGTGGAGAGGGCGATCCGGGGGTCGACCGCCGGGACGGGCGGGATCGGGGGGACCGGGGGCAGCGGCGGGACGGGCGGCGCGGGCGGGACCGGCGGGGCGGCCGGGGAGTGCATCTGGACGGTCGGGGCGCTCGGCGGGAGCGGGGCGGCGGTCGGCTGCGGGCTCGGGGCCGGGGAGTCGTCGACGGTGACGCCGAAGTCGGTGGCGATGCCCGCCAGGCCGTCGGCGTACCCCTGGCCGACCGCGCGCACCTTCCAGACGCCGCCCCGCCGGTAGACCTCGACCACGATGAGCGCGGTCTCCAGGCCCAGCCGGGGCGGGGTGAAGGTGACCAGGACGGCGCCGGTGTCGGCGTCCCGGACGGTGGCGGTGGGCTCGATCCCGGCGAAGGTGGCGGACTGGTCGGCCGGGCTGGCGGTGACCACGATCGTGCTGATGTCGGCGGGGACGGCCGGGGTGTCGACGGTGATCGCGTCCGGTGCTCCGGCGGAGGCCGGGCGCAGGCTGACGCCGGGCCCGTGCGGGGCGTTGAAGAAGACGAAGTCGGCGTCCGAGCGGACCTTGCCGGCGTCGGTCAGCAGCAGGCCGGAGACGTCCAGCGCCTTGGGCGCGGTGACCTCGACGGTCACCCGCGCGGCGGTCAGCGGTGCGTTGCCGCCTTGGGTCAGGACGGTGGACAAGGACTCCTCCTCGGGTGCGGAACGACGGCCCGGGCCGGGGCCGGTGGGGCGTCGGGCCGGGTGCTGCCCACAGTAACGAACGAGGGTACGGGGATGAGCCCATGAGCTGCCTGATCGTCGGACGATCGGATGAGCCGATGGGCGTTCAGTGGGGCTGGTGGGCCAACTGCTGGGCGGGCTGCGGCAGCAGCGGACCGAAGCCGCCGAGCGCGGCGACCGCCCGGGGGTGCTCGATGCCGAAGGCGGCAGCGGTCCAGCTCTCCTGCGGGACCGGCCTGCGCACCGGCCCGGAGGGGCCGGAGGGGCCGGACGGGCCGGAGGGGCCGGACGGGTTGGAGGGGCTGGTCGGGGCGGACGGGTTGGACGGGCCGGTCGGGGCGGACTGATCGGCCGGGCGGGTGCCGCGCACCACGAAGCCGTAGCGGCCGGGCTTGACGTCGGTGCCGGGCGGGGTGGTGAAGCGGTAGACCAGGGTGCCGCGCTCCTGCTGGGTGGTCACCACGGCGCCCGGCAGGTCGGTCCAGGCGGCGCCACTGCCAGTGGCCAACTCGCCCGGCGCCAGCCGGAATTCGGCCTGCAGGGCGGTGACCGGCTCGGCCACGGAGAGCTCCAGGGCGTGCCGGATGCCGTCGCGGCCGAGCGTGCTGGTCAGGCCGGTGCCGGTGAGGGTCCGGTCGGCCGCCGGGTCGGTGCCGGCGTCGTCGGTGCCGTTGGAGCCGGCGGTGCTGTCGGCGCTGTCGGTGTTGCTGGAGCCGGCGGTGCTGTCGGCGCTCTTGGGGGCGCCGGTGCTCTTGGGGACGGCGGTGGTGGCGGCGCCGGAACCGTCCGGGCCGGAGCCCGGGTTGGCGTCCGGGACGGCGGCGGCGGGCGGCGGCACCGGGCGGCCCGGTGCGGTACCGGCGGGAGCGGCCGGACCGGTGGGCCCGGGGCGGGCCGGGGTGGTCGGCTGGAGTCCTGGCGGGTGCGGGGACTGTCCGGCGCCGGGCTGCCCGGCGGACGGCGCGGCGGGCGGGGACGGCTGGGCGGACGGGGAGGCCCCGGCGGCGTCCATCCGGCCGTCCGATCCGGTGGTGCCCGCGGGGGCGTCGGCCGCGGAGTGCGGGTCCTGTCCGCCGGAGGCCTGTCCGCCAGAGGCCTGTCCGCCGGTCGACGGCGCGACCGGGGCCGCCGTCCCGGCGCGCAGTCCGGCCGGCGGGGTGGCCGCGGCGTTCGCCGGGCCGGACGGGTGGGCCGAGGCGTGCCCGGAGGGCTTCGGGGCGTGCGGACGGCCGGAGGGCGCGGGGGTGTCCTGGGTCCGGTCGGCGGCGGCCTCGGTATCGCCGGTGGTGCCCGGGCTGGGCGGCGGGCTGGTGCCGACCCGGGCGACGCCGGCCCTTCGGCCGATGCCCTGCTGCTCGTTCAGCAGGAGGGTGGTGGCGATGCTGATGCCGACGACGGTGGACATCGCCATCGCGGCGCCGGAGAAACGCAGGGTGGGCAGCCGGAACCGGCCGCCGAACGGGCGCGGCCGGCCGTGCCGACCCTGCCGTGCGGGCTCGTGCTGCACGTCCCGCGTGGTCTCCCCACGCACAGCCACCGGACCCCTCCCTCCCCGAAGCCGCCGTCGCGTCGCCGTATTGTCCCACGCACTGCGGCCTGGCCCGGATCCGGCCGTCCCGGGCCGGTCCCGCGGCGGGTCCGCGTCGGGAGGGGAGAGCGTACCAGCGGGTGGCCGAGGGGCGGACACCCTCCATCCATTTTCCGGACTCCCCTTCGAGCAGCAGAAGTTGACGGATCGTCTGACAAGCCCGCCAAGGGGCGGCCCGGCCCGGAACGGGGGGTGTTGCAACCCCCTTGCAACCCTTGCCCGCCCGGCCGCGGGTGGCGCAGGCTGATGGCATCCCGCGCCGTTCCCGGAGAGACCGTCATGCCGCCCGACCCGCTGTCCGCAGCCTCCAGTGCTCCTCTCGCCGCCACCCCCACGGGCGGCGATGGGGACGGCTCCACCGCCGCTCCGGCGGCGGTGGAGGAGGTGCTGACGCTGCGGATCTCGCTGGGCGAGGAAGTGGTCGGCGAGGTGCGCACCCGGTTCCGCTTCGACGCCGTCCGCCCCTACGAGGTGCTGCTGACCTTCCACGTGGGGCGTCCGGACGAGGCGGACTGGGTGTTCTCCCGCGACCTGCTGCGCGACGGACTCCACACGCTGAGCGGCCAGGGTGACGTCAAGCTGTGGCCGGCCTACTGCCCCTGCCACGGCTCGACGCTGCACCTGGCGCTCGAATCCCCGCACGGCAGCGCCCTGTTGGAGGCCTCCAGGCCCCGGGTGCGGGCCTGGCTGGACCGCACCTACGCGCTGGTCTCGGCCGAGGCGGAGCGTGACTGCGGGCCCACCGACGACCAGTTGCTCGCACTGCTCGCGGGCGGCTGAGGGCGGGCCGCGCCGCCGACGGCCGTTCGGTTCGTGGGCGTCAGGTTCGCGCTCGTCGGATCGTCGACGCCAGGTTCACGGTCGTCAGGTTCGCGCTCGTCAGGTTCGCGCTCGTCGGGCTCACTGCCGTGCCGGCCGCAGCACCGGTCGTGCCGGCACCCTCCCCGGCCGTGCGCGGTGGAGGCACGGGAGCAGCGGCGCCCGGCAGTCGGGCCCGGCCCGCCGCCAGTTCGGCCCGCAGTCGTCGTACTGCGGGGGCGACGGAGGAGGGCAGCAGGTCGTACGGGTCCTCCGGCCCCTCCACGGTGACCAGCACCGAGTCGGCGAAGCGGTACGGCCGGTGGGCCAGCAGGCCGCCCAGGTAGCGGCGCAGCCGGGACAGTTCGGCGCGGACCGTCACCGTCCGCCCGGCGTCGCCGAACAGCGCCTCGGCGAGCTGCGCCGCGGTGCTGCCGTCGCGGGTGGTGGCGAGCAGCAGCAGCAGTTCGGCGTGGCGCGGGCTGACCGGGTGCGACCAGCTGTCGGCCGCGCCCCGGACGGACAGTTCGGGGCGGTCCGGCCGTCGCAGGTCGAGCCGGAGCCGGGCGCCCTCGGCCCGTTCGGCGCTCACCGTGCCGGAGCCGTCCGGCTCGCCGTCCCCGGCCGGGCGGACCGGGCGCACCAGCCAGCCGTCCGCGAGCGGTTCCAGCACGCACTCGCCGAGCCCCGGCACCCAGTGCACGGCGGCCGGGGCCCAGCCCTCGCTGGGGATGCGCAGCCGACTGGGCGGCGGCAGCCCGGCGGAGGCGGCGGTCCAGCCGGCCGCGTCCACCACCAGGGCCGGGCCGCCGACCCGGGCGAGCAGCGGGGCGGCGAGGGTGCGGAGCTGGTTCAGCGCCTCCAGCCGGTGGGCGCGCAGCTCGGTCTCGGCGAGCCGGGCGGCGGTGGCGGTGAGCTGGAGGAGGTACGGGCGGACGTTGTGGGCCGGGCCGCTGAGGTTGATCGCGCCGACCAGCCGGCCGGTGGCCGGGTCGTGCACGGGCGCGGCCACGCAGGTCCAGGTGTGGTGGCTGCGCAGGTAGTGCTCGGCGGAGTGGACGTGCATCGGGCGCTGGGCGCGCAGGGCGACGCCGATGCCGTTGGTGCCGACGGTCTCCTCGATCCAGCGGGCGCCGGTGACGAAGCCGATCCGGTCGGCGCTGCGGCGCAGGCCGCGCTCTCCCTCCTGCCAGAGCACGTGGCCCTCGGCGTCGGCGATGGCGAGGATCAGCGGCGCCTGGCCGACCGGTTCGAGCAGGGTCTCGCGCAGCACCGGCATGACGTTGTCGAGCCCGCTGGACCGGCGGCGCTGCTCCAGTTCGGCGGGGCCGAGCAGGACGGTGGCGGCGCCGCTGTCGGGGTCGAGGCCGAGGCGGCGCAGCCGGGCCCAGGAGTCGCCGATCTCGGGGCGGGGTTCGAGCCGGCCGGGGCGGGGCGGTGTGCCGGGCCCGCCGGTCTCGGGGAGGGCGAGTTCGCGGGCGGCGGCGTCGGCGAGGGTGCGCTCGTGGACCTTGGCCAGTTCCGCCGCGGTCGGCGGGGTGCGGCGCTCTGGTCGTCGGGACTGCCGTCCGGTCTGCCGCACTCGCGTTGCTCCTCGCCGCCGTTCGAGGACGCGCCGGGGTCGACGCGCTGACGAAAGCGTACGGGTGCGGTGGGCGTGTGGGGATGGGGTCTGCCAAGTCCGCATACCGGTCGGTACGGTACCCGTCCGGCGGCCGTGCGGGGTGCGTCGGGTGGGGTCTGCGGTGGGCCCCGGCCGGCCCGCCGGGGCCCGTTCTAGCGCTCCGTGCCGGGCTCGTGCTGGGCGGCCTCGACGGTGTGGTGGAGGTCGGCGGTGGCCTCCAGGGTGGCGCCGGTGGTCAGGGCCAGGCAGGCGGCCAGGGCGAGGGCGACGGCCCGCAGCCGATGGGCCGGGGTGGTGGCCGGGCGGGGCTGGAGCAGGGCCGCGACGCGGCGCGGGACCGGGCCGGAGTGGGCGGCGGCGACCAGCGTGGGGCGGGCCGGCCAGGGCGAGCGGCTGGCGGCGAGGGCGGCCCGGCCGACCGCGCGGGCGGTCACGGCGCGGTCGCCGACCTGGGCGGCGGCCACCTCGTCGGCCCAGCGCTCCAGGTGGTACCCGAGGGGCGCGCGCAACGGGCGGAGCGCCGGGTGGAGGTCGGCGGCGTGCTCGGCGAGGGCGAGGAAGACGTGGTGCCGGCCGGTGAGGTGGGCGCGCTCGTGGGCGAGCAGGGCGGAGCGCTCGGGGCCGTTGAGGGCGCGCAGCATCCCGGAGGTGACCACGATCCGACCCGGCTCCCCGCCCCGGCCGGGGCGGCGCAGGCGGCCGGGGAGGGCGAAGGCGTCGGCGCGGTCGTCGTCCAGCACGGTCAGCGGGTGGTCGGCGGGGTGCCGGAGCCGCTCCAGGGCCTGGCGGAGCCGTGCCGGGGCCTGGCGCCACCGGGCGGTGCGGGGGCGGGGGCCGGTGGAGTCCGGCAGGAGCCGTACGGAGTCGCGCGCACCCTGGGTGGCGCGCGCCCCGCGCACGGAGGCGCGCCGGGGGCGCATGTCCGGATGCTGGTCGGCGGCCGTCTCGCCGCCGTCGTAGCCGTAGCCGCCGTTGTCGTAGCCGTAGCTGTAACCGCCGTTGTCGTAGCCGCTGTCGTAGCCGTCGCCGTCACAGCGAAGGCCCGGGGTCGGCAGCGCGGCCCGGGCGGTGTGCAGTTCCCGCCGGCGGCGGTGGGCGGTCCGTACCGCCAGGGCGGCGAGCGCGGCCAGGGCGAGGCCGGCCACCGCGGCGGCGGGCGGGGCGCTGGGCGCGGCGGCGGTGAGCCAGGGCAGCGAGAGGTGGCCGAGGGCGGCGACCGGGGGCAGCTGGAGCAGCCCGGCGGCGGCGAGCAGTCCGAGCGAGCAGAGGGTGCCGCCGGCCAGGACGGTGGCGGTGCCGGCCAGCAGCCAGGCGGCGGCCCGGGGCGTCAGCGCCTCGGCGAGGCGGCGGGCCAGCGGGACGGTCAGGAAGGGCAGCAGCAGGGGCGCCCAGACGGCGAGCATCACGGTGCCGCCGCCGTTCCCGGACCGCTGGGGCCGCCGTCGCCTCCGTCGCCTCCGTCGCCGAGCAGTGCGCGCAGCAGTTGCTCGTCCTCGGCGGAGAGGTCGGAGACGAAGCGGGCGAGCACGGTGGAGCGGTCGGCCTCGCGGCCCAGCTCGGTGTGCATCCGCCGGGCGGCGAGGCCCGCGGTGTCCTGGACGGTCGGGGTGTAGGCGTAGGCCCGGCCGGCCCGGGTGCGTTCGACCGTCCCCTTGTCGTGCAGCCGGGCCAGGATCGTCGCGATGGTGGTGCGAGCGAGGTCCCGGCCGAGCGCCGTCTGGACGTCCTGCGGCGTCATCGGCTGCCGGGCCGACCAGAGGGCGGCCAGCACCTCGGCCTCCAGCTCCCCGGCGGGCCGGCGGGCGGACGGTACGTCGGACATGGCGGCGCTTCCTCCAGGTATCGTCTACAGTCATGTAGACCGTCTACGTCACTGTAGACGGTCGGGGCGGGTTCCGGGTGAACCGCCCTCCAACGTACGGGAGGTCCGCAAGCCTTGCTCCAGTTCCTTGCCGATCCTGCGTCCCAGCTCGCGGTGAACCCGCTGGACGCGTCCTCGCTGCTCGCCGCCTTCGGCGCGCTCGGCATCGCCGTGGTGCTGTTCGCCGAGACCGGCCTGCTGGTGGGCTTCTTCCTGCCCGGCGACTCGCTGCTGTTCACCGCGGGCCTGCTCTGCGTGCCCGGCGCCACCAAGGGCCCGCAGCTGCACCTGTGGCAGGTGCTGCCCGCCGCCCTGGTCGGCGCGCTGGTCGGGGCCCAGGTCGGCTATCTGATCGGCCGCCGCGGCGGGCGGGCGCTGCTCGCCCGCACCGAGCGCAAGAGCCTGCTGGAGGGCGTGGCGCGGGCCGAGGAACTGCTGGCCAAGTACGGACACGGCAAGGCGATCGTGCTGGCCCGGTTCATCCCGGTGGTCCGTACGGTGCTGAATCCGCTCTGCGGCGTACTCGAAGTGCCGGTCCGCTCGTTCACCCTCTGGCAGGTGGCGGGCGGCGTGGTCTGGACGGTCGGCGTGGTGCTGGCCGGGTACGGGCTCGGATCCTCGATCCCCGGGATCGACCAGTATCTGCTGCCGATCATCGGTCTGGTAGTAGTTGTCTCCGTGCTCCCCATTGTTCTTGAACTGTTCCGCGCCCGTAAGGCGCGCCGTCACGGAGGTGACGTGTGATGTCCTCTCGGGCCCTCGCCGTGTACGACGGCAGCGGGATCGACGGCAGCCTGTACACCCGCGTCAACGGGTGGGCGCAGTCGGCCCCGCACTGGCTGGACGACGTGATCAAGGTCTGGTCCGCGATCGGCCTCGGGCTGTTCGCGCTGTTCATGCTCTACGCCTGG
Organism: Kitasatospora sp. NPDC023176; assembly: GCF_055560495.1. NCBI lineage: Bacteria > Bacillati > Actinomycetota > Actinomycetes > Kitasatosporales > Streptomycetaceae > Kitasatospora > Kitasatospora sp. NPDC023176. The sequence goes on from NZ_JBVHIP010000050.1 coordinate 45,308, forward strand.
TGGCGGGCGCGCGGCGCCGACTCCGCGGTGATGGCCAAGGTGCTCGCCTCCCCGGTGATCGTGGTCGTCGCGTACGGCATCAACTCGGTGCTCAAGGGCATGGTCGAAGAGCTCCGGCCCTGCGCGCAGATCCACGGCAGCGTCCCGCTGGAGACCTGCCCGGCCGCCGGGGACTGGTCCTTCCCGAGCAACCACTCGGTGATCGCCTTCGCCGCCGCGATCTCGCTCTGGTTCGTCAGCCGCCGGCTCGGCGCCGTCGCCACCGTCTTCGCCGTACTGATGGCCGCCTCCCGGGTCTGGGTCGGCGTGCACTACCCGCACGACGTCGCGGTCGGTGCCCTCGTCGGCATCCTGGTCGCGCTGGTGCTGGCGCCGCTCGCCGGCCGCTGCGGGCCGCTGGTCGACAAGCTGCGCTCCGGCGCGCTGCGCCCGCTGCTCGGCCCCGGCACGCCGCCGGTGGTGACCCGCGGGTACGCCTCGCACCGGGCCCAGTAGTACCGATTTCGTGAGGCGCCCGCCCCTTGTCCGGTTTCGGACGACGGGTGGAGCATGTGAGCCGGGCGTGCGGCCCCCGACCGGGGGCGGCCGCCCGGCTCAGTCGTGCCCGGGGCGCGAAGGCACCGGGCGCCAGCGGAGGGAGTGCCGAATGCCGTACCGACTCGACATCACGCAGGGGGACTGGCCGGGCGACCTGCTGCACAAGGGCGTCGAAGGCCTGCTCGCCGAAGCCATGGTGCTCACCCTCGCCACCGCCGGCCACGAACACGGGCCGCACGCCAACCTGGCCTTCTTCGCCTACGACGAGGACCTCGTCCTGTACTTCGTCAGCGAACGCTCCACCCGGCACAGCCACCACCTCGCCGAGGAGGCCCGGGCCGCCGCCACCGTCTTCCTGCCACCGCCGGCCTTCGGCGAGCAACTGCGCGGACTCCAGCTGACCGGCAGCGCCGGCGAGGCCTGGGGGCGGCAGGCGGAGGCCGCCCTCACGGCCTACCAGGGGCGCTACCCGGCCTTCGCCCAGGACGAGGACACCCGGCGGCAGTACCTCACCGGCGGCGGGGCGGCGGCGCTGTACCGGTTCCAGGTCGAGGACCTGACGGCGGTCGACGAGCCCAACTTCGGGCGGCGCAACTATCTGCGGGCGCGGGTGGTGCGGGGGTAGTCGACCCGCCTCCCGCTGAGGGCCGGCGCCGGAACGGGACCCGGCGCAGGCGGCCGTTGCGGACCACCGCCACGCCGAGGCCCGCGACGGCCGCCATCAGGAGGGCGTCCAGGGCCCCGGCGATCGCAAGGTCCTTCGAGAAGTCGACGTCGTCCGGGGCCGACGCGGCCGCGACACCCTCCGGGTCGTAGCGGATCAGCACCCGGTCGCCGACCGCGTGCGCGTGGGGGCTCCCGTACACCGTGCCGTTGGGGATCGGCAGGCCCAGCTCGCCGACCAGGTCGTACGTCGAGTTCGGGCGCTTGTCGTCCGGGTGGTCGTGCACCTGCGAGACCCAGGCGGTGACGGTGACCCCGCGCGCGTTCAGGACCACCGCGTCCCGGGCCGAGATCGCCTCCCCCAGCGCCCCTCCCCACAACGCGACGGACACGACCGCCACCCAGCAACCCACCGGTCCGAGCAAACCGGACCAGCCCCACGATCCAGCCAACCCCGACCACCACCCCGAGCAGCCACGCGGTGCCCAGGCCCACATACGTACTCACCGCCACCAGAAGGCGCTTCAGGGCGCGGCAGTCAGTACCTGGAGTGGACGCGAGCCTGGCGCTACTCGTTGTCCAGCGCGTCCAGCGCGTCCAGGGCATCCAGGGCATCGGGGTCGAGGGAGGTCGCCGGTTCGGCAGAGAGGTGCTCGCACCAGGGCTTGATCTGTACTCGTCGGCCACCGAAGTTGAAAGCCCAGCTCTCGTCGGGGACGAGTTCCCCGCCTCGCTCGTACATGAGGATGAGGGGCTCGAACGGGTCCGGAAGGTCCGGAAGTTGCACCCCCGGCGTGTCCCGCAGTGTCGCCCACCGTACGGCCGCGCGGCAGGCGTTCTCGGTTGAGATGCCGCCGACCTGTGCCACAAGGAGTTCCTCAAGCCGTTCGGCCATCTCGGGGTCCACCCGAACGTCCGGGGCCAGGGCCCCGGCGATGTCGTAGATGGGCCACTTCGGCGGACCGCCCAGCACCTCGGCCCAGAGCGAGGCCCGGCGGAGGTACTCGACCATCAGCCGGGACATTGAGGCCGCATGCGCGTTGCGGCCTTCCATGTTGGTCCACCTGATTCCGGCCAAGCGTTCCAGAACGGTCGTGGTCAGGCGCGCGCCGGTCAACCGTTGTCGGTCGAGGGGTTGGTACGGGCCGAAAGTGCGTGGAATTCGGCCCAGCTCTGCTCGTCGAGGGCGTCGAGGGCTTCGTCATCGAGTTCGACGACTGGCTCCGACGACAGGTGGGTGCGCCAGTTGCCGCATGGCACCATGATCACGGTGAAGTCCACGAAACCATTGGCGAACGAGAAGAGGCCGCCGCGTTCGTAGAGCCGGATCAGGGGCTCAAAGGGGTCGGGCAGCGGGGGCAGGGTCAGCTCAGGGGCGTCACGCAAGGCGGCCCACTGGACGGCGGCCACCGAGGTCTCGACGGCGTACCACGTGTTCGCGGCGTCGTCGACGAATTCCTCGACGTCCGCAATCATTGCCGAGTCGGCCCGCACTGCCGGTGCCACAATGGCCGCGAGATCGAAGATGGGCCAATACTTGGTGTCCCCGTAGGCGTCGAGCCAGAGCGCCGTTCGGCGGAGGTGCTCTTTCATGAGCGCTGCACGAGAGAAGGCATTTTCGAGCGCCTCCTTGTGAGCTGTCCAATGGATACCCTTGAGGCGGTCGATCATCAACTGAACCGCGGTAGTACTCACTTGAGGTCATATCCTCTCTCGCGAAGTTGGGATTTTATGGCGTCGACCACGATATCAAGGTTCGAGAGGTCGTCGGCGACGGGTTCAGTGGGTGCCTTGAGGCCGTAGAGCTTCCAGTGGTCGAGTGACCCGTCTGCCGACACCGCTCCCGTGTGAAAGCTCCTCGGTGCCAGATTATGCGCGCCGAAATGGTCTGGGTTGATTGCTAGTGTGCCGTCACTCTTCCAAGCACCCGGATGGCTGGAAAGGTACGGGAGGCCAGCTTCGAGGAGTTTTGCCTCTACATATTCGTGGGCGAGTGTTCCCCGAAGGGCGGGAATTGCACCCGGCTTGATGAATCCACCCACGGCGCCGTTCCATGGGATGGAAATTGCCGCATCCGGAGAGAAATGGACGTCCTTCACCATATTGCCCTCGCCGGGGCCCACCTGGACGTCGTGCCGCTTGATCATGAGGTTGTCCTTGGCGACCTGGACGATCCGGGGATCGACGCCGGTTTCCTTGGCGACCTCGATCACATCGTCCGTCCGGGTTCGGTAGTCCTCGTAGATCTTCACGGCTCTCTCGTCCGGAGCGGTCTTCGGCGGAGACGCGTAAGGGGTGCCGGAGTCCGATGTCCAAGGCTCTGGAGGGGAGCCCTTCTTGCCCGCCCAGCCGTTCGCCTCGGCCCCCGTGAAACCGGGGCGGCGCTTCGGGGCACCCCCGGGCGCGGCCGCGCCGCCGACGGCGCCGAGGACGAGGTCGAGGGGCATGACCGGGCCGGTTTTGAAGGCGGCGTCGTAGCCGTAGCTGAGGCCGGCGCCGGTGATCATGCGGCCGGGGACGGTGTCGGCGGCGCCCGTGACCTTGGCCAGGCCGGCGAGGGCGACGGAGGCGTTCTCGGCGTTCTCGGCGGCGGTGGAGACGACCCGGGCGCCGGCGCCGAGGCCGCCGCCGGCGCCGCCCATGATGCCGCCGGTCTTGGCGGAGTCGACGGCTTCG
>NZ_JBVHIP010000051.1:0-2115 GCF_055560495.1 Kitasatospora sp. NPDC023176
TCTCCACCCTCGAACGCGGAATCCGCCGAGACGACGACCTCGCCAACGCCTACCGCGACTGGCTCACCACCGCTTGACAGCCCATAGGAGCATCACCGGCCTCGGCAGGGGCGGCCCTACCAGGCCACCCCCAGGGCCTCCAGCTGCCCGAGCTGCTCGGGGCGGAGCTTGTCCCGCCTTGCCTTCTGGTTGTTCAACCAGGTGCCCAGCGACGTCCCGTCCTCCTTGTGGGACCTCGGAACGCGCGCATGACCCTCCCGTTCGACGAACGCCGCCAGCGCCGCCAGGCCGGCGCCGAACCGGTCCGCCCGCGACACCTTCGGCTTCGCCCACCACCGTGATGCGCATGTCCCGGGACCACGACGAGCAGACGGCGGCACCTTGAGCATCACGCTCAGCTGCATGTCCTTGCGCCAGTTGCGCGAGCCGAGGCCACGGGCGTGTCGAGACCGGGAACGGGGAGGTGCTGGTTTTGGGTCTCCTCGCGGCTGCTTTCCGCCGCTGTCTTCCGAGTTCGGTGAGCCGATCGTGTGTCGATCGTAGCGTTCGTGGGCCGTTGTCGGACGCGCACGGCTCCGGGCGGCAAGTATGTGCACGTACATGTGCACTGCGGACACGGGAGGTAGACAGCGATGGTCGACCGTACGAAGAGCTACGGAGCACTACAGCTGTCGTTCTCGAACCAGTACTGGTTCGCCTGGAACGACCTCAAGACCAATTCGAAAGGCAAGGACATCGCCTTCCACCACGCCCTGATCGGTGGGAGCTTCGACACTAACCGCCGGTGGATCAGCCAGCTGGTCATTCACAACTTCAGCAACCCGGACACCCAGTACAACCAGCTGGTGGCGAAGGACGCGGTTGCCGGCGCCGAGATGCTGAAGGAGCCAGTGGACTTCGAGTGGCTGTGGGCGGAACAGGGTCGACGTACTACGGCACGATCTGGCGCCCGATCCCCCCGGCGGGGTACGTGGCGCTGAGCGATGTCTTCTACGAGGGCCGGGGGAAGCCGCCGCGCGACATCATCTACTGCGTGCGCAAGACGTACAACGGTCACACCTACGTTCGACAGGCCGAGATCGGCCCGGAGTACCTGTGGAACGACCGGGGCTCGGGTTCCACCGGCAAGGACATCGCCCTGTGGCCGATCGTTCCTCCCCGCGTGACCTCCAGCGACACCGATGAACGGCTGGTCGTCCCGGTGGGCGGCTTCACCTACGTCGCCCACTACGACCGCCCCACCCCGACCCCGGTGTGCTGGGTGCTGGACCTGCCGGCGGAAGTGAAGAAGGCGCCCGGGCCCGCCGTCCCGGTCATGACCTCCCCCGCGAGGCCGGTGAGCACCCAGCAGGTCATCGACTACGAGGTCACCGTCCCGCACACGATGGTCACGGACAAGGACCGGAACGCGGCCTGGCAGTTCGCGAACTCGCCGTTCTACAAGCTCCGCCGCAAGCACAACTTCGCGATGATCCACCACCTGAACAACACGACCGACACCGAGCAAGAGTGGGGAGAGGACCGCACCACCGGGGTTTCGAAGTCCCGCTCGGAAGCCTTCCAGATCACCACCGGTGTCTCAGTCACCACAGGTGGAGGCATCAATCTCGGAGTCATCAGCGGCAGCACCGCAGTCAGCGTTTCCATCGAGCTCGGCTACGAGTCCCGCCAGGAAGTCAGCTCCTTCGAAGAGGTGACGAAGCGGCATTTGCTGAGGGTGCCTCCGCACAAGGCCGGCGCCCTGTGGTTCGCCCACCACGAGCTGGAGTCCGTGCGCGCCGACGGCGGCATCGTCGCAGCCGAGGAGGCCATGGCCTTCGACCTGAACTCCACCTATGTCACGCAGTACCCCCCGAGCGGCTCCCGGGTCACCCACCTCGTGGAGGCCGCCGACACCGAGGCCGACGCCGCAGACCGAATGGCCCGCACAGCGCCCCCGGACGACACGCCGGCCGAACTCCACGCAAAGGCCGCCCCGGAACAGCGCACAGCCGACGACCAAGCCTGAAGCCCTGACATGGACGTGGGCGGGTGAGCAGAGGCCGGGCTAAACCCCCCCACAACGACAGGGGCCACCCACCCACACACACCCGCGACCCCGGTGTGACAAACCCG
>NZ_JBVHIP010000051.1:2125-45888 GCF_055560495.1 Kitasatospora sp. NPDC023176
ACACCCCCCACCGGCCCCCCCTAACGCCCCCCCCCCCCCCCCCCCCCCCCCCCCCCCGCCCCGGGCCGGCCGTGTATGCCGTCCCCCGGAAACCCCCCCCACGTCCATGTCAGGGCCGACCCACCGAACCTCGGCGTCGACCCTGTGCTGCCTGCCGCGGGGCGGGGAGCGGGAGAGCCGGGATCGGCTACAGCGGGGATGGTCGTCTACGTTCGGACAATCCCATGCCGGCGACTGCTCACTCCACGGTGCCGTCGTCGTCCTCATTCAGCTCTGACGCGTCAGGGTCACGCAGCGTCCAGGGCGCCGCAGATGGGCTTGCAAGGAAGGGACACCGGCTCCGGCCAGGGCGCGTCTACCAGGCCACTCCGAGGGCTTCCAGCTGCCCGAGCTGCTCGGCGGACAGCTTGTCCCGGCGGGCCTTGGTGTTGTTGAGCCAGGCGCCCAGCGACAGCCCTTCGCCGGTCTTGTACGGGCGCGGAACCCGGGCGTGGCCCTCCCACTCGACGAACTCGGCCAGCGCCGCCAAGTGGAGCTGGAACCGGTCCGCACGGGACAGCTTCGGCTTCGCCGCGGCGGCGGCCTTCGCGGCCACCAGCTCGGCGTCCGGCTCGATGCCGATCGCCGCGAGGAGGTCTTGCGCCCGTTTGCGGGGAACTCCTCCAACCCGTCCGGAGCCCTTGCGCACTCGTGCTGGGACGAAGGCGACGACCTGGACGACGACGAACGGGCCGCGCTGCCGGGTCACAAGGCGGACACCGCCCGCTACGCTGCCCACTACGGTCTTCCACCGGCGGAGACGGTCGACGACGTGATCACGCTGCTGGTGGCCGCCGGTGTCCTCCACGAGATCAAGGACGCCGAAGGCCAACTGCGCCTGCACCCGGCTTTCCCCATGCCCGCGCCGGCCGACGTGTTCCCCCTCGACGAGGAAGAGCTCGCCGTACAGCGGAAGTTGCGGATGGACATGGCCTACTCCGGCGATTCCTTCCAGATCATCAACCTGTTCGAGCCCCGGGGACAGCGCCGAGAAGAGATCACGACCAGCCTCGAACGCCTCGCCCGCGTCATCGACGGGGACCCTCACGACGCCCGCCAGGCCGTCCTGCTGCTCCTGGAAGCAGGCGACTTCACCGCCAGCGCCGACGTCGCGGTAGTCGCGCCGCACAAGGTGTTCCGGCTACGGTGCGACTGGGCGGAGTTCGACCGGGGCAGGATCGGCATCCACGGCGTCAACGAGGACGGCCAGATCCTGGTGACCCTTCCGGAGGACTGATCACCCCAGAGCCGGACGGAGCCGCGGGCGCTGTTCGAGGACGGCTTGCCCGGAAGAGTGCCTGGCGGGGTCAGTGTGTGGCGTCGACGGCGATGCCGACGAGCTGGAGGATGGCGTGGCCCCAGGCGGTGGCGGCGATCAGGACGCCGAACACGACGGCGGTGAAGACCGTGAAGGCCTCATCGACGCGGCTGCGCGCGTGGGTGGTGCGCCGCAGGCGCGCGACGATGACGACGCCGTGCCCTCCACGACAAAGCGCTCCGCGCCGTCCCGCTGGGCCCGACCCGCCAGCCGATGCCCCTCACCGGTGCCGCGTGACCAGGACCCCTGCCCTCCGTCCCGCAGTATCCGCCTCCGGCGGGCTGGCGTCCCGTGCCGCTGCCGCCACCGGGCCGGTCGTCACCGCGAGCCTGAAGGCCTGGAGATGGCTCGCCTTCTGCCACTCGGCGGGAACGAACAGGCGCCAGGAGACCGGCACGGACGCGGTGTCGGAGGCGGCATGCAGACTCACCCCCACCTGGCAGTTCGACTGCTGCCCGCTCACGCTCACGGACCGCGACCAGTACCTCGTGCTCTACAGCGCGCCGCCGGGATCCCCTGACGCCGAGGCTCTGGCCTTCCTAAACGCTCTCGGATCCGAGAGGTTGACGCGGGCAGGTCGCTCTGACGAAGCCGGACACGAGCGGGCGGTCTCACCTCACGTTGCGCTCACCGTCAGATCCGTCAACGGGGCCTGAGACAGCGGCAACAGGGGCCGGGGGACCGTGTGGAGGATCCCGTCATGGCCGAGCACGGCGGGGACCGCCAGGCCTCCGGCCCCTTGCCGCCCTTCGACCGGTCGCTCACCGAGGCCACGGCGGCGAGCTGAGGACTCGCCAGGTGGTTCGCGAGAGCCTTCCGGTTCGCTACCCATACCCAGGAATCCGGCGGATGCCGGGCGGCGGGACGCGTGGGCGAAGCTATGCGGCTCCGTCCGGGTCGTAGCCGGCTCGGGGAAAGGCGCTGGCAGAACGGCGTGGGCCGGTTGGCGCGGCAAAGGTTTCCGGCCCGGCGGCACGTGAATTCGCCCGATTAATAGGTAGGTCCCCTCGTTGACCTGGAATCCGGGCACTTGCTTTGCTTCTGCTCGGGACGGACAGCCCGGTTCAACGAGCCGGGAATCCGGGTGATTTCCACTCAGTCTTCGTTGTCTGCCGATGCCATGGCGGGCCAACGGATATCCGGGTGTGGCCGGAAGAATTCGCCGTCCTGACGGTTTCCAGAGATCGAGGAGCAGAAATAGTGCGCATCAAGAAGACGGCCGGGATCGCCTCGGCACTGGCATTGTCCTGCCTGATTCCCGCAGTCACGGCCAGTGCCGCCGATGCCGCCCCCGGGCAGGCACCTCAGCACCACCAGCGGCACGGCCTGGGCTTCATCCCCGCGTCCGCGATGCACCCGGCGGCCGTCGACCAGGAGGCCGGAAGCAGCGCCCAGGCGCCGCTCGCGCAGCTGGCTGCGGTACCGGCCAGCGCGGATCTGACCCGGTACGCGCCGGTGCCGGGTGACCAGGGCGAGGTCAACTCGTGCGTGACCTGGGCCACCGGCTACACCGGTTACGGCATCCTGATGCACGAGCAGGGGATCGGCGGCGCACCGATGGCACCGATGTACATCTACTCGCAGGTCACCGGGGGCCATGACGAGGGCACCGGCACGGACGACGTCCTGTCGATGGAGAAGAAGCAGGGCATCGACACCAGGCGCGACTACTGGCAGGGCGATTTCGACTACCGCACCCAGCCGGACGCCAAGGAACGCGCGAACGCGGCGAAATTCAAGCTGTCCGGCTACAAGTCGCTGCCCGCCCAGGGCAGCGCGGCCAAGGCCGCGATCGAGAGCGCGATATCCCAGGGCATGCCCGTGCCGATCGGAATGAGCGTGCGCCAGAGTTTCATGGACCTGAACTCGCGAGCTGCCTCCAACTACAGCTACCTTCCGGGCGATTCCGCCAGTGATCCGGTGGTCGGCGGCCACGAGGTCACCGTCGTCGGCTACAACGCCAAGGGCGTGAAGATCGAGAACAGCTGGGGCACCGGCTGGGCGCCGGCGGCTTTGTCACCGTGCCGTGGAGCTTCTTCGATACCGGCGACGTCGACGAGGTCCACGCCATGGGCAAGCTCGTCCAGGGCTGACCGACACCGCGGCCCCTTCCCGGCGTTCACCGGCCGGGAAGGGGCCGCGTCCGTGCGTCGGGGCGACGGCCCGAGCGGCCCTGGGGCCGCCGATCGGGGGCGACGTGTCAGTCCTGCCCGGTGCCGGCGAGGTCCAGCCGGGAGACGATCCGCAGTTTGCGCATGGCCCGGGCGACGTGGTGTTCGACGGTTCGCGGGGACAGGTGCAGCTGCGTGGCGATCTCGCGGTTCGTCATGCCGGTCGCGGCCAGTGCCGCGACCTCCTTCTCCCGGGGCGAGAGCTGCTCGCCGTAGGACGGGCGGCCCGGCGGGCGGCGCTCGGCCGTCGTGCGGCGCAGCAGCGCGCGCACCCGGGCGGCGTCCCAGGATGCGCCGAGTTCGTCCAACTCCGCTGCCGCCGAGAGAAGTTCGTCGGCCCCGGCGGGGCAGAGGGGATCGGCTGCGAGGGCGGCGCGGCCGGCGTACTCGGCGAGCAGTGCGGCCTCGTGTGGGCGGGGCAGGGCGCGATAGGCGGCTCTGGCCTGACGGTAGTGGGTCACGGTGGTACTCGGGTCGCCGTCCGATTCGGCGAGCAGGCCCTGGCACCATTCGAGGGCCGCGTGCGCGAACGGGATGTCGCGGCCCTCGAGTCCGGCCGCCAGTTCGGCCACCATGGCGCGGGCCAGGTGCGGCCGGTCGGCGCGGATCGTGGCCTCCACCGCCCACGGCGCCGCGTGGGCCGCCCACGCCCACACGCCTTTGGTGCGCAGCGTGGCCCAGATCGCGGCCGCCTGTTCGGCGGCCTCGGCGGTCTCGTCGCGGGCCAGCGCGAGCCGGATCCGGGCCCCGGCGGACACCGCGCGATGCGGGATCTCGCGATCCGGCGGCTCCGGCCCGGTGAAGGAGACACCGAACTGTTCCCAGTCGCCCTTGGCGAGCGCGATGACGCCCAGGACCAGCTGGGCCTCGTTGACGATGCACGGCATCCGGTCGGCGTCCGCCATCAGCGCCCGGACCCGGTCGGGCAGGCCGGACCAGCGGCCGGTGGCCCAGTCCAGCACCGCCGAGCCCAACCGTACGACCTTGTCGACGTGCGGTGCGCCGCTCTGTGCCGCCAGATCCAGGGCCTCGCCTAGCAGGTCGGCCGACCGGTCGTAGCGGCCCTGCCAGAACGCGCCGTCGGCCGCGTTGCACAGGGCGCGGGTGCACTGGTAGAGGTGCCGTGGGTCGTCGCTGGTCCGTGGCAGGTCCGCCAGGAGCCGCCAGACGTCCGGGTCGCCCATGGACATCAGGAGCGGGATCCGGCTGGCCAGGATGGCTGTTCGGGCGGCCGGGTCGCCGGTCCGGACGACGGCGGCTTCGGCCTGGTCCAGCCAGGCACGGTTCTCCTCGGCCGAACTACCCGGCAGGTGGGGCGAGGCGAGGGCGGCGAGGGCGCGCGCCGCCTGCTCGGGACGGTCGGACAACTCGTCGCTAGCCAGGACGAGTTCACCGCGGGCTTCGGCGCTGCGGTCGAGGTGGTTGAGCAGCAGCAGCCCGAGGCTGAGCCGGATCTCCCCGCGGATCATCCGGGGCAACGCGCAGTCGGCGACCACCTGGCGCAGCATCGCGGCTGTCTGCTCCGAGCTGAGTCCGGCCACCGCGCTGCGGGCCAGGATCGCGCCGAGTCGGGCCCGGACCGCTCCGGGCGCGCTCGGCTCGGCGAGGGCCTCCTCGACGAGGGCGATGGCAATCTGGTGGGCGCCGGTCCCGGCCGCCTCCTCCGCAGCCTTGGCCAGGCTGTCCAGCCAGTCGGCCGCCTGGCCGGCGGCGTGGTGGTGGCCGGCCATCCGGGCCCACGGAACCGGCTGCCGACGGGCCAGGAGCTCAGCGGCGCGGCAGTGCAGCTCCTCCCGTGTCGGCCCGGGGATGGCGCAGCGGACGGCTGTCGCGGCCAGCGGGACGCGGAACCCGTAGCGGTCGGGGCCGAGTTGGTGCAGGGCGGCAGTGCGCACCGCGGCCAGCAGCGCAGTCCGTCCGCGGGCGCCAGGCAGTCCGGCGATCTGGGACAACTCTGCGGCGCAGGCAGGGTCTTCGAGGACCGCCGCGGCCCACACGATGCGGCGCTGGGCGGGGGGCAGGGCCGCGGTGCGGCCCAAGGCCAGCTCGGCTAACCGAACTGGGGGTGCCGGGGCGGCGGTACGGTCCGGCGTCTGCGCGAGGTCTGCCAGCACGTCGGCCACGACCTGGGGAGTTCCGCCGGAGCAGTGATGGAGTCGGGCGGCGAGGTGCGGCGGGCAGGGGCCACCGAGGGCCTGTTCGGCCAGGCGGCGTATCTCGCTTACGTCCAAGGGTTCGAGCCGGACCCGGACCACGGTCAGGTCGGGCGGGTAGTCCACCGTGGCGCCCAACGCCAGCCCGGGTTCGGGGAGTTCCTCCGGCCGGTAGGTCAGCACGGTGCACAGGCCCGCCGGCGGGTGCTCCAGCAGCCGGCGCAGTGCCCGGCGCTGGGACGGATCCGCGTGGTGGACGTCCTCGACGACCAGCAGTCCGCTGGGCCGGGCAGCGAGGAACCCGCCCCACTCCTCGACCGCGGCCGGCGCCGATCGGCCGGGATCGGGTGCCGGCGTGGCCGTGCCCGGCTCCCATGCGACCGCGGCGCCGCCGGCGGAGACCCGTAGCACCACGGCAGCGGTACGTGCGGCCTCCGGCAGGCTCAGCAGGCGGCGGACGAACGTGGTCCTGCCCATGCCGGCCTCCCCCTCGACCAGCACGAGCCCGCGGCGGCCCGCGGCGGCGGATGCCATCAGCTCCCGCAGCCGCCGCTCGTTCACACCCTCGCGCACATGGACTTCCCTTCGCCGTGCAGAGCCCGAAGACGGTCCGCGAACGTTGTGGCACAGGTCCGCGCAGGCCGGGCCGCAGCCCGCCGCGAGGCGAATCACGAACCTACGGCAGGGGCGTGGCCCGAGGCTCTGGATCCATGTTTCGTCACTGTTCCTGCACCTTGGGCCGGAATTGCGCGGATCTCGCATCCGTCCGCTCGGCGGCAGCCCAAACGCGTCACGGTCAAGGCCTGTGGAACGGTGGCCGCCGTCACCGTCTGCAAGCCGCAGGCTCCCTGTTGCGAGAGAACGGGCCCCCGGCCGGAGCCGGTGACGCCCACGACCCGGTCCGGCTCCTCCACCGTCATATCGATCCGCTGGCCGTGCCCGTTGCCGACCGGCGCTACCAGGCCTCGGGATGTCGCTTCACTGTCGGCGCCGACTGGGAAGCTGGCGTCATGGACGACGAGGCGCTGATGCGAGGCCGGGTCTACGGAGCCGACCACGACATCCCGACCCCGGCCCGCAGCCCGCAGCCCGGCCACGAGTACCGCGCCCCGGGCCACCGAGGCCGAGCATCATGACGCCTGCTGACCCGCCGCGCCGCAGGATCCGATACGGTGTCAGCGGCACGAAGCGCACGCCGTTCGCCGTTGCCGTCCTGCCCGCGCTGGGACGGCTGCGTCGGCCAAGGTCTCCCGGGGCCCGCTCACCTTCCGCACGCATCCTCTGCGGACAGGCGCGGGCTGTCCGGAGAGAGACGAGCGATGCCCAAGAAGCAGCCCACACCGGTAAGAAGGCCCGCGCCCTGCAGGCGTCGACCGGCGGGAAGTACACCACCGCCCTGCGCGCTCAGACCCAGGCCGGCGAGCAGAACCTGCAGATCCGGACCCTCGCCGCCGCGCTGCGGTCGGCCGGACTCACCGCCGACGCCCGGCGGCTGATCGGCATCGCCGAATGGGCGGAAGAGCGCACCCGCCTGCTCGGCTTCTCCAACGTCGCCAACGAGGCATCCCACTGCGGGCGGAGGATCCCGGCGGCCGTGATGCGGCAGCTGCAGCGCATCGAGGATCAGACCAGCGCCGCCCTCGACGCGCACATCGATGGTGACTATCTCCGCGACGACCGCGAGGTTCTGCGGGCCGCGGCCCTGCTCCTGGCGGTCATCGCCGAAGGGGCGGAGCGCAGCGACTTCGCAGACGCGATCAGCGGCGCTCTCAACGGCTTCGAGCCGAAGATGGCCGCCGACGCCATCCGCGATCTGAAAGGTTCGCTGGCGGAACCGGCCGCCGAAGGCCCCGACACCCCGGCCGCGAACACCGCCCGGGCCGCCGCCTCCTTGCTCGCCCAGGCCGCCCGGATGCCATCCGGCGCAGATGAACACTGGCTGGCCTGCGCCACCCTTATGGAGGAGGCCTTCAGCCTGGTGAGGACGCTGGCCCGCACCCTGGCCATCGAGCCGGAAGAAGACATCGCGTGCTGCGACGTCGATGAGGAACTGCTGCTGAGCCTGCGCAAGCGGTTCGACCTGGCCACGCCGGCCGGTGTGAGCGAGGCACTGCGGGAGTTGACCGAGCGGGCATGGCAGGCCGATGGCGTCCACTGGACACGCGGGACTGTGCACGTCGTGTACCTGACCGCCGAGCGGATCTACGACCTCGCCAGGGCTGATCAGCGGTTCGACGCGCAGGATCGTGCGATCCTCACCGGCGCCTTCGTCATTTTTGAGCGTGAGGCGGAACAAGCCCAGCGGTACCACGACTGAAAGGCTCCTGGCCTGGATCGCGGCGTCTGACCGGCTGCGTCAGCCATAACCGCCTGCTGCGCTGCGCCGGGATGACGTCCCGTCGCCGCGCAGCAGGAAGCGGTCCAGGCCGCTCGTAGTCGCGGCCCGACGCCGGACAGGTCGGACATCGGGCCGCGACCGGCGCCGACCGGTTGCACGGCCTCGATCGTGGCGGCCGGGAGAGGTCAGCCTGCGGCGCGGGCCATCTCGAGGTCGGCCCGAGAGAAGGCGCTCATCGTGTTCTCCGGCGCGTTGCGGACGAGCTTGACCAGCCCTTTGGGGGGAGTGTCCTGGTCGTACCGGACGGCAGGGGCGGTGATGTCGTCCAGGAGACGGTTGAGCAGCTGGGCCAGGGCCGACGTACCGCCGGTGCCGCCGCCCTGGCTGTAGCCCAGGCCCTCACCGGGGACCTGCGGCGCCAGCCAGAGGCCGCCGTCGTCGGTGCGCACCCACACTGTGCCGTAAGAGAAGATCACCTCGCTGAGACGCGACGTGGTGGGCAGCCGCTGGGAGGCGGGCGCAAAGAGCGTGACCCGGCCGCGGGCACTTTCGGTCCGCACGACCGGCAAGCCGGTCGCCGGGTCGTGCAGCAGCTCACCTTCGTCCCGGTCGGAGAGTACCCAGCGTTGCAGCACCGTCAACGGCCGATCGACGGGTGCCGGCTCCAGGCGCTTGGCGAACTCGGCCGCCGGCGCACTGCTCTGCGGGTACAGCTCGCAGATCTCTCCTGAGGGCCAGTCGGCGCCGCCGTCCCACCGCTGGGCGTACAACGCCGCCTGGTATGCCAGCTGGTCGGTCCGCTCGGTGATCTGCGCCCAGCCGGCTCGCCGGATCACCTCCGCCGGCTCCGGCTCGCGCTCGCGCCCCAGCGGTGCCGGGCGGGCCGCTACGACCAGGCCCTTGCACCCGTCGAACGGAGACTTGTCCTCGTCGATGGACTTCAGCATGCTCAACGCCGCGGCGGTGTCGCGGCGGTGTACCTCGCGGGCCAGCCACAGGCACACCTGACCGGCCGGGGAACCGTCCGGCTCGTACGCCGCCAGGCGCAGCAGCGCATCCTCCGCCGCCCGGGTCTGCGGGTACTGCGCGGCAACCACCGCCGCCGCCGCGCCCGGCCTCCAGGCCAGGATCGCCTTCTCGTCGCGCAGCGAGCCGTGCCAGTACGGCACCTCCGTGCCGAACAGCCTGGCCAGCTGCGCCCAGGACGGCTTGTAGGGCCTGCCGGTGTCGTCGGGCAGCAGGTCGCAGGCTTCCAGGTGCGGGGCGTCCAATCCCCACACGCTGTCGCTGACGACGACCGCCTGGTAGTGCTCGGCAGCCTTTCGGCCGTACTTCTCCCACAGGGCTGCGAGCAGCGCCCTGGGCGAGGAGTAGGCCGGGGAGAGCGCGTAGCCCATGGCGACCCGGCCGACCGCGGTGTCCCAGGACAATACGGCGAAGCGACCGATCAGCTCGGCGCCCTGGAAGGCCGCGGCCGCACCCGGACGCGGGGCGGTGGTGAGCAAGCCCTGCGGCTCTCCATCCGGCTCAGGCTGCGCGGCGCTGTTGCGACCGAAGTTCACGAAGTGCTCCCCTCCTGGTGATGCCCGGCCGATCCGGGCCAGTCCCCAGCCCTACCCACCGGGCCAGGTGGTCAGCCATCCGACGCGGAGCGCAGCGGCACACCGGGCGCCCCTGCGGTTGGCCGGCGCACTGGCCGCGCTGTCGGTGCCAGCTGCGATCGTGGTGACGCATCGTCATGCCATGCTCACTGGAGGTCGGCGTGGAGTACCGCAGGATGTCGCCGGAGGCGAAGGCTGCCTTCCTCGCCAAGCAGGGTCTCCAGGTCAGCCTGGCTGGTGCCGAGGAGAAGCTCAGCCAGCTCGATCGGGGTCACGGGCAGCATACGGCCGTGGACCTTGGCTTCCCCACCATGCGTGGTGATCGATGAATCCACGAGGGTGGACTGCCGCATGGTGCTCAACCAAGATCGAGAACCGATTCAAAGAAGCGTGCATCAAACGCCCTTCAGAACACGATCGAGCGCTGCCCGGCCAGCGGGCCCCCACGTCGGCTTGCCGCCCGGAAGGCTCCGATCTCCGGCCTGGCCCATAAGGATGAGGAAGAGGCTCTTCATGGCGGCCAGCCCGCGGGCACGCCGGATCGTCGCCTCGTCCGCATGCGCGTACACGTCGAAGAACCGAGAGGCGGCGCCCGAGGGAAGGAGCACCCATGCGGCCGCGAGGTCCCACGCCGGATCCCCGGCGAACAGGGCATCGAAATCGATCACGCCCGAGAGCGTCCCGTCCGAGACGACGACATTCGCGGGATGGAGGTCACCGTGCAGCCATACCGGCGGGCCCGCCCACTCGGGGGCCGCAACGGCATCGTCCCAGACGTCCCGGACAGCCCGAACGTCGGCGGCAATGCCGCCGGGGGCAATGCCCTGCAAGAACTCCTCGAAGCCGGCCGTGCACTCCTTAGGGTGAGCGCCGCGGTCCGACATGGTGGGCGCCTCGGCGGGCGCCTCCACATGGAGCGCCCTGAGGAAACCCGCCAGAGTGTCGGCCGCGTGGTCACCGCGGCTGATCGAGGTGCAGTCCAGCGGCTCGCCGGGAACCCACGTCATCACGGTCCAGTGCTTGGGGAAGCGCGCAGACGGTTCACCGGACCGCACCGGGGTCGGCACCGGGAGCGGCAGACGCGGGGCCAAGACAGGCAGCCATCGGCGCTCCTTGAGCTGGAGCTCCGGGGTGGGGGCCATGCGCTGCATGCGCACGGCCAACTCGTCCCCGAGGCGCCACATTTGGTTGCCCCAGCCGCCCGCCACCTCGCGGATGGCCAGCCTTGCAAGGTCTGGATGTTGCTCCCGCAGTAGGTCGCGGACCAGGTCTGCGGTGATCTCGATCTCGGTGTCGGTCATGCGAAGTCATAGTAGTAAGGCGGCAGACGGAGTTAGTTTGGAGGAGGGCCCCTGTGCGGCAGCTGCAACACCATGGAAGGCCAAGGCAAGGAGTTCCTCGCCCGCCAAGGCAGCGTGCAGCACCTCCTGAACTGCAACGGCTGCCGTACCCACCGCACCCTGCCACCGCACCACCGGCTCGCCGCACTGCGCCGCCATCTTCATCTCGAACGTGGCGTTCGTGACTGTGACTGGCCGATGCACATGTGCGTGTCCGTCACCGAGATCGACGGCGGCGGGTACGAGTGCAAGGTGAGATGCCCCGGGCAGAGACGCTCCTCGAACCTGCAAATGACGGAACCCGACGCTGACCACATCCTGTCGCTGATGATCGAGTCAGGGATGAAGCCCTGCGATCCGGGCCCGGGGACCCTGTAGACGGCACGCCTACGCGTCCCTGCTCACGTCCGCGAAGAGACCGGTTGGCAGGGCCCGGGGCAGTTCTCAGCGGCGTGTGGGGTTGAGGTGATCACATAGCCTGCGTTGGTGGTAGGCGCCGGCGACGCCGGTTCCGACGGCCGTCCAGAAGGGTTTGGCGGCGTGCATGTGGCCGCCGAGGGTGTGCCAGGCGAGGTCTGGGTGTTCGGTACGCAGCCGGGCGAGGCCGGCGGCGGCCAGGCCGAGTCGTTGGTAGGCCTCGTGGGTGTGCGGCTCCTCCACCCAGCCGACGCGGCAGCGGCTGCAAATCCGGTAGTCGACTTCGAAGACAGGTTCACCGTTGAGGTAGGCGCTGCGGCAGCGCCACGTGGAGCGCAGGGGCGAGGGAGTGTCCTGCCAAGGCGTGCCGAGCTCAGGAGCCGCATAGGGGCCATACCGACGCCCGAGCCGGCCTCGGGTGAGCCAGCGCAGGGCCGCCCGTAGTGGTTCGCGGCCGGAGTCCCGGCCAACCTCATCGATCTGGGAGAGGAGTTTCCTGGCTGCCTGCAGATCCTCTTCTAATGCCATGTGCTGCACCTTGCCCGGGCGCCTTCGATGCAACCTTCCGGCGCTGAACCGGCCGGACCGCAGAACTGGCTGCCGCTCCCGGCCGGAGCGCTCCGCCTGACCTGACGCTCACGAGGCTGCGGCCGAGGACTCCAGCGGCGGCGACACACGAGCCTCATCCTTCTCTGCTGTGGCGGGTCTGCGCCGCGGTGGCCATTTCGGAACTGGAACAAGGCGGCCTCGACTTGGTGGTCGTCTCGGGCAGCATCGCCAAAGCCGTCTACTCTCGGCAGATGGACATACCATCCCAGCAACTGCCGGTGCTGCGTCGCTGGATGGGATCCGCACCAGGTCATCCGCTGCGCCGTCTCATGGAGCTGCCCAGCCCCGATCCGGAGGTGGTCTACGCCTGGTGGCGTGACCCAGTGCTGGTCGTCCTCGAAGAGATACTTACCGTCCTGGAACAGGCCCATCCGGTGGGTCTTGAGTCGATCGCGCGCACCTTTCGTGCCTTCGACGATCCCTCCTGGGACGGGATGGAGAAGTTCCTGCAACACCGTGCTGAGCTGGTCGTCGCCGCGCTCTTGGCCGAGTCCGGGGTGCCGTTCCGTTTCAACACAACGGCGGGTCCTGACCTGCTGTTGGACGGGGCTCCCACCTGCGCGATCGAGGTCAGCTCGCGAAGCCCGAAGAGCCTGTTCAACCTCAACCAGGTCCTCGGCGAAGGCCTACGGGCACGCGGGTTTCCCGACACCCTCACGATCACCGCCGAACCCATCCCGCCAGTGGAGATCCGCAGTCAGGTCCGGGACGCCATCGTGCAGCAGTTCCTTCCACCAGACGGAAGCCCCGGCGTGGGACGGCTGCGGGCGATGGCGGCACCGTCCCGCCCCGACGACGGTATCCCGGCATCGTGGGTGACCGTCACCCGTGGCGGCTCCGGAATCACCTCCTACTCGGCGCCGTACGACAGCCCGCACATGACCGCCCTGGCCCAGTCCGTCGCGACGAACGTGCTCCGCGACAAGCGGAAGACCTTCGAACGCATCTGGAAGCCGCACGACGCCTTCCTCGGCCTGGCCGCGCTGGTCGCGGACCCCAACCAGCGCACCCCCACCCTCACCTTCTCCATCAACCCCTACGCCGATCCGGAGCACGTTGCCCACCTCGCCTCCGGAGTGAGCGGGTGCCCTGCCTTCGGAGTACTGCAGGACCTGATCTGACTGGCACCGCCGGTGTCGGCTGTCGAGGCCGAGGGCGATGGTTCCGGCTGCGCTCGCCGCCCGCCGCGGGCAGGATCAAGGCGGTTACTGGTCCGCTGGGTAGGCCATCGTGAGGGAGTGCTGCAAGAACGCCATACGCTTGTCTTCCATTTGACCGAGCGCCTGGCTGACGTCGGCGCCCAGGTAGCCGCCCCATGTTGCGATGCCGGACTCAAGCGCGCCCATGACGACCATGACCGCGGTCATGACCGTGGCAGCCGACACCCGCCCGGCCCGAGCCCTGCCCTACGACCTCGTCGTCAACGAGGAGGAGACCGACACCCGCGGCCAGCTCCACCTCGACCTCGAAAACCGCGGCGAGGCCGGCGCCTGGCTCTACGTCTACGACCGCACCGCACCCGCGGCGGCCCCGCGCCGCTACGCCGTCTCCGGCGGCGACACCCTCACCGACTACTGGACCCTGCCCGGCTCCGGCCGCTACCACCTCGCCGTGCACGGCCCCAACGGCTCCCTGCAGGAGTTCGAGGGCGAGGCGGGCACCGAACTGGTCGCCCGCTTCGACCCCCGCGGCACCAGCGTCCACGTCCGCAACAACGGGCCCGCGCCCCGCACGGTGAGCGTCGCCGACGCCTACGCCAAGGGCTCCGCGAGGACCCGTACCCTGCGCCCGGGCGCCTCCGTCCAGCTCACCTTCGACGTCGACCCCCGCAGCCGCTGGTACGACGTCTCGGTCACCGTCCCGGGCACGCCCGTCTTCCGCCGCCGCTGGGCCGGCCACCTCGAGAGCGGCCGCCCCGGCACCAGCGACCCCGGCCCCCGCTGACCGGCCCCCGTCCTGTCCCGCCCCGGCGGGACGGGACAGGCCGCCGGGCCCACCGCGCCGGGCACGCGTCGCCCATCGCACGCATCGCCATCGCACCAATCGCATGCAGACGCATCGCGTGCAGATAATGTTCGCCGGCCGCACCGCGGAACGAAATTCAGCAGGAACCTGACACCCGGGCCGAATCCCCGCACCCGCGCGCGTGCGCGTTCGAGGAAAAGACCGCCACGATCACGGGTCAGCAAAGAATTCCAGCCAATGATTCCGCCACAGGACCGCATGCCCTAACGTGAACACGCCCTCCATGTAAGAAACATGAGGGGCCGTCATCTGCGCCCGGGCATGCGCCGCCGGCCACCCTGGCAGGACAGTCGATCGTTTCCGCGCCGAGGCCGAGCGCCTTCGGGGCATTGGGAGTCGGGCATGCCTATACGAGCCATCGCTGGGCCTCGGACCGGGGAATCCGGCCAGACTTTCGCGCGGGCAACCGTGGAGAACATCGAGATCGTCGAACGCTTCCAATACAAACAGGAGATCTCCAACAATCGCGGCCACGAGAACGCAGGCGTCCCCACCGGAAAGATCACGATCTCCATTCCGTACGACGGCGGCCAGTACTTCACCCGCGAGGCGATCGCCGACACCGAAAAGACCGCAGCCGCCCCGGGCCCCGACGCCACCGCCCTGGTCGGCCACCTGCTGCTGAGCGACTACGACAAGACCGACCTCGGCTCCGCATCCGGCCTGGACGGCAGCTACGGAGCCGTCCGCATCGAAGTGCCGATCCACGGGGGCAGGAAACGCCTCGCCGCCGACCGCCAGGAGTGCGTACTGGAACACGAGTACGCACCGGACCCGAACTGCCTGCACGCCGAACCGATCACGGTACTCGCCGAACTGTTCGACCCGGACGGGGTCACCCTGCTCCCCTTCGACAGCCAGACCGACGAAACATCGCGCGCGACGGGCCTGTCGACCGGAGACGAGGGAGCCGGCAGGCTCCTCCTCGACAAGCTGAAAAGGCTCCCGTCCCTGCCCTTCGAGGAACAGCAGAGGATCGCCGGCCTGGTCACCTACGCCGCCGAGAACATCGCCCAGCAGGCCAGCTTCCGCTCCTACCTGCAACTGCGGCTGCGCGTACGCCTGGTGCTCCCCAGACAGGACGACGGCAAGCACACCGACGCCCCGGTGCTGCGCCGGGTGTCGGTCGCCTGGCCGACCATCACCTCGCTGCGCGCGGTACACCTGCACCTGCTCGACGCCTCGGCCGACCCCAGCCCCGTCATCACCTACAACCCGGTCACCAAGTGCCTGGAGTGGCACGACATGCCGCTGCGCTCCAGCGCGATGGACTCGGAAGACAAGAGCCTGCAGGGTTACGAGAGCTCGACCATGGTCCTCACCATCGAGCAGCCCGGCGAGCTCTACCTCGCCCCCGAACTCCACGGACGCGTCGAGGTGGACGTGCCGGACCGGCTGCTCTCCGGCACCGACGCCCGCCTCTTCACCGCGACCGGCATGCAAGCGGCGCACGGCCCCCGGCTGAAGACCCAGATCGAATCGGAGTTCAAGCTCGTCCTCGGCGACGCGTTCACCAAACGCGTGCAGAGCCCGTGCCAGCACCTCTACTTCGACGAGGTGATCCCCGACCGCGCGCGGATCACCGACATCCAGGCCGCGCTCGAGACCCGCGGCTACGACGTGTTCCATTGCCACCTCGGCGGTGACGGCTCGGCCGGCGGGTCGGCCCTGCGCTCGTTCGTCCTCGCCTGCCGGACCGAGGGGCCGGACCAGATGGCGCTGTGGATCTACGTCGAGGGCCGCCACCTCACCACCGAGCGGCAGTCCCAAGTCGACGGCGGGACGACCTACACCACCCAGCTGAAGAGCGGCGACCTGCGGCTCTACGTGCGCGGCACACTCGCCGGCCACCGACGGGAACTCGTGCTGGAGATGAACGCCCTCCAGAAGGCGCTGCGGGACCAGTTCGCCCGCATCCGCCAGCTCACCTGAACCCCGCCGCAGCATCAGGAGCCCATCGTGCAGACCTACATCAGGGACCGTGCCCCCCGGCTTCGCTGCCGGGACTGCGGCGGACTGCGGAACATCAGAAACGTGTGCCACCACTGCGGCGGCGCGCTCTGCGACGAGCACGCCGTACGGTCCACGGACGCCGAAGGCCGCAACCTCACCTCCGAGTACGCCGACCTGGACCTCGACACCACCCCCGTCATCCACTGCCCGGCCGACCACCACGTGGTCAAGGGCCCGCTGAAGAAGTGGCTCTGGGGCGGCGCGGGCGGCGCGCTGCTCGGATTCCTCCTCGTCATCCTCGACGCCAACCCCTTCACGCTCCTGGTGTTCCTGGCAGGCGCCGGCACGGCCGCCTACGGCTACTACGGCGAACAGCACCGGATCCGGCGCATGCTGGAGAGTCGGCCGAAACTACCGCTCACCCCCGGCCTCGACTCCGTCGAGATCGCCGAACGACTCTCCGGCGAACTGCTGTTGAGCACCGAGGGCGTCTACACCTCGGCCGTCGACCCGGTGGACGGAGGCGTACAGCTGCGCCTCACCTTCGGGCAGAAGGACCGCGACCGGCTGAAGTGCTACCGCGCGAAGTACCAGCTCGGCCCGGCCGCCGAGGCCGACTTCTCGGCCGGATACGTCCTGCTCGCCGGAGAAGCCGGCCTGCGCTTCAAGGACCCCGCGCTCAACGGATGCGTGATCCCGCTGGTCGGGCGCGTGAGCGACCATCCCTTCCTCGACACGGCCGCAACCTCCGCCGGCGCCCAGTGGCAGGCCTCGTTCCCGTACGCGCTGGACGCCACCTCCCAGCCGGACCACCTGCCGCTCTGGCTCACGCCGTCGCTGGTGCCGGAGCAGGACCGGCGCACCTTGGAGCTGGAACTGCAGTGGGTGCCGTTCCGCAGCGGCGGCGAGGCGGACCTGCGGCTGGAGTCCGTCCACCTCCTGCGGCTGGAGGTGCCGGCTGCCTGGGGGAACGTGGAAAGCGTCTCCTCGCCGACCGCCGGGAACTCCATGCGCCACTACACGATCTCGGACGTGATCATGCCGGACGGCCGGCCCCCGTACCGGACGATCGAATGGGTCCAGGCCGCGACCAGCACGGAGGAGCGGACGAAGAAGCGGCTGGTCGTCTCGGTCCGCTTCGAGAAGCAGATCAAAACCACCGACGCGGTCAAGGGAAGGATCGAGGCCCGGTTCGGCGGCACGCTCTCCGGCCTCACCGGGGTGTCGATGGCGCACCCCCTGGGCGGCGGCGTCCAGCAGCCGGCCAGCGACCGGCGCGCGCACGCACAGCCCGGCCGGAAGACGACCGCCCGCACCGAGGTGGCGGCGGAGTTCACCCTGAACCTCGCACTCGTCCGCTACCAGGACGTGCGCAAGGTGCCGGACCGCAGGGTGGAGGACGACTCCGCGCGGGAGGAGAAGACCTCCTTCGGCGGGGTCATCCCGGACCACGAGACCGTCATCGCCCTGACGAACGCGCTGGCCGAGCACTACTACATCAAGCGGGTCCTGGAGAACCCGCCGCGGGGCAGCGGCCGGGCGAACACGGTGAACCGGTACTGGGACATCGCCGGCCGGCTCTACGACGGGGTGCTGCCCATCGACTTCCAGATCATCCTCACCGGCGTGGAGACCCGCCTGGGCGGGATCCGCGCGGAGCGGGGGGACGCCGAGGTGGGCGTCACGGTCACGGCCTCCTACGCCAACGAGGCGATGAAGGAGACCATCGGGTCGGCCTGGGACGGCCTCAACCACCGGGTCGGCGAGGCGCTGAAGCACGCGCTGGCGTCCCAGCCCCGCACCGTAGCGCAGCCGCCGCAGCGCGAGGAGGCCGTCCTCGACACCGGGAGCGTGCCCGGCCCCAGGCCACCGGCGGACCGGCCGGCCGCCGGCACCGACGCCGACGCCGCCGAAGCCAAGAAGAAGCGCCGACAGGACCTGACCGACGCACTGCTCGCCGGCCGGATCTCGGAGGCGATCTACCTGACCTTGCGCGCCGAGATCGACGAGGAGCCCTGAGCGATGACGTGGAAGTGCGTGGACTGCACGCAGGAGGAGAAACCCGACGGATCGGTCCGGATCGACAGGATCTGCCACCACTGCGGCAAGCCGCTGTGCGCCGAGGACCAGGTTCTCGTCCACGACCCCGGCTTCAGCCCGTCCGAGGACGGCCTCCTGCTCCCGCCGGCCGTCCACTGCAAGTCCTGCAAGCAGGCGCACCACCCGCGGGCCGCCGCGGTCGACCCCCCGGCGGCTAACAGGTGAGCGACATCCACGCTGAGATCACCCCGACCAGGCTGACCGAAGGGCGCATCGCCGAGCTGGTCGTGCGCCTGACCAACGACGGAGAGGGAGTCTGCACCGACATCGTCTTCGTCCTCAGCCTGCCGCCGCAGCTGAGCCTGCTGGCCGGCGGCTCCCGGATGGAGCTGGCCGAGCTCGCGCCGGGGGCCGGCGTCGACCACCGCATCCAGGTGCGCTCCTCGAAGCCAGGCGCCTGGACGGCGACCAGCCGGAACTTCTCCTACCGCGACCGCGCGTCCCGCCCGGTCCGGATCCCCGACTTCGCCGTCACCCTGGAAGTGCTGCCGAGCTCGGCGCTCCCGGAACCCGAGAAGCCGAAGCTGGCAGTCGAGGTGACGACGACGAACCTGCCGTGGAACGAGGCGACGGTGATCCGGGGACGGGTGGCCAACCGGGGGACCGTGGCGGTGCAGACCCTCGAAGTGGCCCTCGGCGGGCCCTTCCGGGTCGAAACCCGGGGCTCGACCGGCACACTGGGCGAGCTGCCGCCCGGCGCGTCCACCGAGTTCCTGTTCTACGCCAAGGCCCTCGACCGGGGGACGGCGGTCCCCCTCCACGTGGAACTCGACTACGCGGACCGCCACGGCCGCAGCTTCCACGTCGCCCACACCGTGGCGGTCGGCGTCAGCAGCGCACCGCTGCACCGGCCACGACCGCCGCGCCTGAAGATTCTCCACCTGGAGGCCCTTCCTGACCGCCACCGCCAGTCCTCGCGCCTCGACCACGAAGTGCGCGCCATCCGCGAGGAGATCCGGCTCTCCGGCCACCGCGAGTCCATCGAGGTCGAGAGCGAGCGGGCCGTGCGCGCGCGGGACATCACGCGCGCGCTGCTGCGGGAACGGCCCCGCATCGTGCACTTCTCCGGTTACGGCGACCCGAACGGGAACTACCTCGTCGAAACGGACGACGGCGGCGTCCACCCCCTGCCCCCCGCCTCCCTCGCAGGGCTGTTCGCCGCCGCTGGCCACGGCACCGAATGCGTCATCCTCAACTCCTGCGGCTCGGACGCGACCGCCGAGGCCGTCGTGGAGCACATCGGCCACGTCATCGGGATGCGGGAGGAGATCGGCGAGTCCTCCGCGATCGCGTTCAGTGTGGGCTTCTACCAAGCCCTGGCGGCCGGCTGCACGATCGCCGAGGCCTTCGAACTCGGATGCGTGCAGATCGCCATGACCGCGTCCAGGCCGGCCGAACACCTGGTCCCGGTGCTATGGATCCGAGCGAACAAGAGGTGAACGACGTGGCCGCGATCTTCGAACGCTACACCCAGGAGATGAGGAAGGAGTTCGGCTACCTGTCGGCATGGCTCCCGACGACGCGGATCGACGTCGGCGACGTCGGATACCTGGACCGCGCCCGCTTCGACCGGCACACCAGCCTGCCAGAACTCGGGATCGACGCGGCCACCCAGCCCGGCCGCACGCTGGCCGACCTGGACTACGCCTCCCGCGGCAGCGTCGCCGTCACCCTGGAGGAGTCCGCGCGCGGCCTTCCCGGCGGACAGGACGCGGAAGTCACCTTCAGCCGCGAGCACGGCGTCCTGTTCCAGGCCCGCAAGTGCCGCACCACCCGCATCGCCGACCTCCAGGCACTGGGACGCGCCGTGCTGGCACTCCACCGCGAGGGCAAGTGGGACGCCGCCGCGGTCGTGGTCACCGAAGTGGTCCACTCGGGACCGACGGTGATCCTCGTCTCGAACCAGCGCGGGGCCCGGATCGGCCTGCGAGCACACGCCGCCGCCCCGCTGGCCGGCGCGCTGGCCCTGGCCGACGCGGCAACAGGACTGAGGGTCGTCAGCACCCAGGGCATCGGCGTCAAGATCATCGAGCCGCGCGGGCTCACCCCGCTGTTCCGCGTGTGCGGCATCCGCCGCCGCCTGCTCGGCGACCCCGACTTCGAGCACCGCGGCGAGCCGACAGCCACAGCGGAGCACACCGGTGAGCAGTGGTACTTCTCGACACTGACCTACGAGGACCTGGGCGCCTAGGGGCTGTGTGATGTTGTGATCAGTCTTCGGGTTCCGCCTTCGTTCGGGGGCGGAACCCGGTAGGACTGTGCCTGTGACGCGCAGGCAACTCACCGATGATCAGTGGACGTTGATCGAGCCGTATCTGCCGGTGGGCAGGTTCGGTCCGTACCCCGAGCGGCTGCGGGAGCAGTTCGAGGGGGTGATCTGGCGGTTCCGCTCCAGTGCCCAGTGGCGGGAGATGCCTGCCGAGTTCGGGCCTTGGCCGACCGTCTACGGCCGTTTCCGGGTCTGGCGGGACGCCGGCGTCTTCACCGCCCTGCTTGAGGGTCTGATCGCGGAGGCCGCCCGCGTGGGGAAGGCGGACATGTCGCTGGTCAGTGTGGATTCCACGTCCGTGCGTGCTCACCAGGATGCCGCCGGGATGCTCCTCGACGAGGACGTCATGGAGGCCCTGGAGGAGGCCGCGCGCGAACAGGAGGAGGCCCGGAAAAAGGGGCGGCCCGCAGGAACAGAACGGACAGGACGAGCGGCGACGCGCCCGGCTCCGGCGCAAGCTCCGCCTGAAGGAAGCCCTGCTCGGCCGCTCCCGGGGCGGGCTGACCAGCAAGGTCCACCTCTCTGCCGACCGCAGGTGCCGACCGTTGTCGTTCGTCCTGACCGAGGGGCAGGCCGCCGGACAGTCCGCAGTTCATCCCCGTCCTCGCGAAGGTGCGCGTGCGCCTGCCCGTCGGCCGTCCCCGCACCAGGCCCGGCGCGGTCGCCGCGGACAGGGCCTACTCGTCCCGCGGCAACCGCGCCTACCTGCGCAAACGCCGAATCAAGGCCGTCATCCCGGAGAAGAAGGACCAGGCCGCCAGCCGGCAGAGGAAGGGCAGCATGGGTGGCCGGCCGGTCGGCCATGACGCCGAGCTCTACAAGGAGCGCAACACCGTCGAGCGCCTGATCAACCGGCTGAAGGCGTGGCGAGGCATCGCCACCCGCTGCGACAAGAAGCCCGAGAGCTACCTCGCGGGCCTCCACCTCCGCGCCTCGATGATCTGGATCGACGACCTCCTGCGGACAGCCGACTGATCACAACATCACACAGGCCCTAGTACGAGGACCTGGGCGCCTGGAACGACCGCGCCCCACCCGATCAGCCGGCGGCCCGACGGTCTTCCCACCGGGCGCGCCATCCGCCGTCCTCCCCGTCGCGGAGGATCAGGGCGACGCCGAAACAAATCGGTGGGCAGCCGCCCAAGGCTCGGCTACGGTCGGCGTGTTGGCGGCTCCGCGGCGAAGTGTGGAGCGATATCAACTGCCCGTGGTGCTACATCGGCAAGGCCCGGTTCGAGCAGGCCCTGGCGGTGTTCCCGCACCGCGCGGAGGTGGAGGTCGTGCACCGCTCGTTCGAGCTGGACCCGAACGCGCCCCGTACGGCCCGTCCCGTGATCCCGCTGCTCGCCGCGAAGTACGGGATGAGCCTGGAACAGGCCGAGGCGGCCGAGGCCCGGATCGCGGAGAACGCGTACGCGCAGGGGCTGCCGTACCTGGACAGCGGACGGGACGCGGCGAACTCCTTCGACATGCACCGGCTGCTGCACTTCGCCAAGGAGCACGGCCGGCAGGCCGAGCTGCTGGACGCGCTGTACCGGGCCAACTTCGCCGAGGAGCGCTCGGCGTTCGACGCGCAGCGGCTGGTCGAGCTGGCCGCCCGAGGCCGGGCTGGACAGCGGGGCGGCCGCCGCCGTGCTGGCCGATCCGCAGGCGTACGCGCAGGCGGTGCGCGAGGACGAGGCGACGGCGAGCGCCCTGGGAGCGACGGGCGTGCCGTTCTTCGTCCTCGACCGGCGACTCGGGGTCTCCGACACGCAGCCGGCGGAGACGTTCACCCGCGCGCTGGAGCAGGCCTGGGAGAGCCGGCTCCCGGCACCGCTCATCCCGGTCGGCGGGGCCGACGCGCAGGCCTGCGGACCGGACGGCTGCGAACTGACCCGGCGGTAGGGCCCGACGCCAGCCCGCCGCCCCCGCCGGCCACCTCGCGCCCGAAAGGCGAATCCGCGCGGTTCAGCGCCCGAATCCGGGCCGTCGCTGGATTCCGACAACCCTCTTTCTCCCTGCCTTTTGTCGGTTTGTGGTCGTTGTGGTTGCGGTCCGGGTGCGCTCGTTCGCGGGTTTCGCGGACGGAAGCACCCTGACCGCTTGACCCTTTCCCGTTGCGTCCGGCATGGCCGGCCGCACGCCCGCTCAAAGGCGGGCCGGGGTGGTGGTTGGAGAGGGAGCGGCGCGCGGATCCGGAACGGGCTTGGCGGCTGTTAGGAGCGCCGGATATCCCGAAGAGGCAGCAGCGGCCACGACACCGGTAGTAGCCCGCGAGCACCCCTCAGCGCCCCGCCCAGCCCGACAACCGCGACGGACCAGGCCGCCGCCGCCGACCAGCTCCGGCGCCCCGGCGTGGTGACGAACAAGGCCCGGACGCGGTGCTCCAGGCTTCGGAGATCGGGGTGCCGGTCCTGATGGTCGAGGTCGACCGTTCCACCATGGCGCCGCAGCGGGTCGCCGTGAAGTTCACCGCCTACCGCGAGCTGTTCCGAACCAGGGTGAAGAGCACCGACCCCGCGCTGGCCGAGCAGGACCCGGCCGACCGCACGGTGCATTGGTGGCGCCGTGCCTGGCCCGGCCACACCCGGGCCGGCTACCCGCCCGTCGCCCTGGTCGTCACCGGCGCCGGACCCGTCGCCCCTGGCAGGCCGCCAGGAGGCCGTGGCGGACCTGTCGGCCGAGTGCTGGCGCGGGCAGTGGTGGACCGTCCCGCAGGACGACAACGACGGCGACGGCTGGCGCGAGTACGACGACGCCGTGCCCATCCTCGCGACCACGCTGGAACTGCTGGCCGAGCACGGCCCCCTCGGCCCCGTCTGGTGGCGCTACGGCCGCCCCGGCCGGCACTCCCTGCTCGACGCGCTGGAGAACCCGAACAACCGCGCCGCCTACGACCAGCGCCAGAAGGCCCGGGAGAAGAAGGCCCGCCAGGACCACCGAGAGTGGATGCGCACCCTCGCCTGCGCCGACTGCGGCGACGTCCCCAAGCAGGAGAGCACCTGGCACTACGGCCCCGACGGACGACAGGTGGAGTGGACCCGCCAACCCGGCGGCCGCTGCTGGACCTGCCACCAGGAACACACCGAGCGCCTGGAACGGGAGGCCCAGGAACGGCTGGAGACAGCCCGCACGGCCAACGCCGCGCTGCGCCCGTGCTGGACGTGCCGGGGCTCGATCGGCGGGAAGGAGGGCTCGAAGCTGGAGCTGCGGGAGACGGCCGGCCCGGACCGGCTGGAGTGCCCACAGTGCGAACAGGACCGCGCCGTCAAGGACTTGGGCCCGCTGGTGCTGCCCGCCTTGACCAAACGCGAGCAGATGGCCGCACTGGTCTCCACCCCGGATGACCCCTGGTGGGAAGACCGGCTACTGCACGCAAAGCTCTACCCGGCGAGGGACCGTCGGGTGTGACCTGTTGTTGGTTGTGGTGGGGGTGGAATGGCTCTGGATGGCGGGTTGTCCGGACCTTTGGTCGTGCCTGTTAGTGGTGCGGGTCGTGGTTGTGGTCCGGGCTTGGTGACTGTGTGTGGTGACTGTGTGTGGTGACGGGGTGGGGTTGGGGGGTGGTGTGGGTTGTTTTTGGGGTGAATTCCGCTGGTTATTCCGTGTGATTGTTTTGGTGGATTGGCTTCCGGGCGGTGGTGTGGATTCGGGTTGGGATTGCGGTGGTGTGGTGGTGGCGGGGGCCTGAGGACGGCTCGTCAGCACCGGCCCCACCCGCTACGCCGACGCCTTGGCCGCCGTCGTGGTTGGCCGCCAGGCCGCCCGGCCGCTGCGCCCGTGCCCGCCCTGGCCGTCCGGTGGCGCGCCCCCTGGCCGGGCGGCCGCCCCGGCGGCCAGCAGCCCGAGTAGCGGCCACACCCCGACCGGGGAGTACACCGTGCTCGCCCCCGCTGCCTCGGCCGTCTCGGCCCACCTCCCGCCCAGCGCGTTCACGGCCCCGACCACTGCTCTGCTGCTCCTCTGCTCATCCCGCCCCCCAGCTCTGCCTGTCCCGAGTGCGCCGAGCCTACGGCCCTCGGCCGCTGCTCCGGCACTGCTTTTCCGCCGGGAGGCGGGCCCCCGGGCTACTTCTTGGGCAGCGCCACCAGGGCGTTGGGGAGGTGCCGCTCGTAAGGGGCGTTCTGGTCTGGGGTGCCCCAGCCGTTCATGGGGTTGTTGTAGAGGACCCCGTTGATGAACATCGCGGTGTCACCGCCGCAGCCCATCGACAGGGCCTCCTGCGCACCCAGGGCCTTCATCAGCTGGGCCGTCTCCAGGATGGACATCCCGATGCTGGTGTCCGCGTCGCGGCCGTCCACGGTGACCAGCATGAGCTTGTGCTTGCCCGTCTGCGGGTCCGGGGCCGTGACGCCGACCATCGTCCGGGGGTGGCGCTCGGCCGACTCGTTGTTGATGAAGCCGGGCAGGTTGTAGCCCCGCTCGTCCGCACCGAGGATGCCGTCCGCCTTCATGCTGAGGTAGACCCCTTCCTTGTCGAGCAAGGACGGTCCGCAACCGCCGGCGAGGACGCCCAGGTTGGCGTTGGTGATGGATTTCCCGGTCGGGGTGTCGGTGATGTCGGCGGAGGGCGAGAGTACGGTGCCGCGCTGCGCGTACTTCTTCAGCCAGGTCGCGCTGGCGCCGAGGCCCTGGAGCACGATCTGCCCCGGGGGGATGACGTCACCGGACGCATGGATGCCCTGGACCACCCAGTTGGCGTCCAGCAGGAGCTCGAAGGCGTCCGCGTTCAGCTTCGGGTCGACGGTCGGCGTCGTTGGGCCCCACTCCGACCGGAAGGCCGTGAGGTCGTTCTTGTCCTGACAGTCTCCGTAACGCATAACCGGGGCGTACTCGTCCGGCCCGTCGCCCTGGTACCCGCAGCCGACGATGTGGCCGGCCGGCCGGTCGACGCCGAGGATCGTGCGCGGGTCGGGCTGGTGGGTGGCAGGGTCGGTCGCGGTCACCTTGATCCGGGTGGAGACCTGACCGATCCGGACGTCGGTGATCGCGCCGTTCGGGTCCGCCGGGTCCCTGCCGTTCAGGATGAGGGCGCTGCGGCCGTTGTTGGCCTCGCTGAAGATGCCGTCGTTCCGCACCTGGACCCCTTGGACGTCACCGGTGTAACCGGCGTCAGCCGCGTCCTTGGCCACCACGCCTGGCTCCCTGCCGACCGGCACGCCCTCGGACGCATTGATCGCGACCGTGGCCCCGGTCACGCCGACCATGTCCCGTAGCTTGTCCGGGTTGGATATCGTCCCGCCGAAGGTGCTCTGGAGGTCATACTTGGCCGGGTCGACGGTGACCACGCGGATCGACCACGGACCGGTCGTTGGGGCGCCGTTGACGGCGTCGTAGATCACCTCGGCCGTCCAGGAAGCTGGCTTGCCGGTGACCTCGTCGATGTGCTGAGTGCCGTCGGCGTTGTGAACGAAGCCCAGCGTGTCGGCCGGGTAGTCCACATGGGCTGCGGCGTCCTTCTTGGCCGCGTCGGCCTCGGCCGTCTTCTTGGCCGCGTCGGCCTCGTCCTTCGTGTTGTAAGTCCCGAGCCGGAGGGCCCAGGCCACACCTTGGCCGGCGAAAGTGACGTCGGCCCTGGTGCCGCCGGCCGGTGCGTCGATCTCGTCGATGTGGGTCGGGTCCTTCAGCCCGGACAGGTCCTTGCCGAACTGCGTCTGCATGCTCTGCGCGTCCGTCAGTTGTCCCCGCTCGCCCGGGGTCGACCCGGCGAACAGCGCGAGCGTCCAGTGGTCGCCCTTCGCTGTGCCGAACGGCGCCTGCGAGCGGAAGCCCTGGGTGTACGTCTGGTAGGTGATGCCGTCGGCGATGGTCTGCGGGGCCGACCCGACGGTCCGGGTCCTCGGGCCTCCCGTGGCGTACTGGCCGATGGGTATCTGGACGTCCGAGGCGCTGGCCACGGCGGAGCTGGACGGTGCTGCTACGGGCACCAGGCCGAGCGCCAGGACGGCGGGCAGCAGGGGACGGATCTTGCGCATCTCGACTCTTCCCGATCTGAGCGGCAGCGGGCGGGTCTGCCCGGGCCACAGTGTTCGTCCAAGATCTTCTCATCGCTCTGACACGTACTCACCGCCTTTTGATCACTCCTCGCTGAAGTCGCCGCTACGGCGATCCGGCCGGCCGCCCGCGGCCCCCTCGGCCCCGTCTGGTGGCGCTACGGCCGCCCCGGCCGGAGTCGCGGCCCGGTGCGCGGTTCTGCTCGACGGCGTGTCGTGCCAGGCAGTGGCGGGTGGACCAGCGGCTGCGGAAGCGGGTGGCGGCAGAGCTGAGCGGGGCCGGGCGAGTGGAGTGCCCGGAGTGTGACGCGTGGTGGGCGGCCGGGGTGGACCGGCGTTCGAACGCCCGGTACTGCTCGCGGCGGTGCGTGATGAGGGCCTGGAGGGCCCGGAACGAACCGTTCGCTCAACGGTCACAGTGACCGTTGAGCGAACGCCGAGACGGTCGCGATTCGTTCAACTTCGTTCATTCGCAAGCTAGTTGTTGTAATCACCACATTCCGGGCCGGACTCTGCTGCGCGGAAGCGGACCGGTCCCGTCGCGGCCAACTGCCGTGCCCGGTAGGCGAGTTGGTGGTGAGATTCCACATGGCTCAGGAGACCGAGAAGGTCGGAAGTGTTAGCGTCAGCCGCTACGAGGAGATCGTGGCCAGGCTGCGCGAGGTGGTGGAGAGCCAGACCAGGGGCCAGTTCGTGATCGGCGACTACGCGCTGGAGATCGAGCCGATGCGGGAGGTGGGCGGCTCGGCGCCGGCGAATGAGATGTTCTCGGTGAAGGGTTCGCTGGTCCGGCTGGCGGAGGACATCGGCCTGTCCTACGCGTCGATCAAGGACACCCGGTGGACGGCCTCACGCTGGCCGAAGGAGCGCCAGCAGCGAAAGTGTCGTTCACGGTCCACCGCATCCTGGCGGGCATAGCCGATGAGAACGAGCGGTTCGCCGCGATCCTCACGCCGCCGGAGGGCAAGTCCCGCTGGACGGCGGACGGCGCGAACCGGCGGGTCGGCCGGCAGGTCGACGTCCCGGTGACCCCGCAGGAGAAGGTCAGCGCGATCCACACCCTCGCCCAGGACGAGGAAGTCGCCGCCACCGTGACGGGCGATCTCCTGCGGCGCCCGACCGTGGTCGCGCAGGTCAAGCCGGAGGACAAGGTCCGGGTGGTGGAGGAACTGACCCGCGACGACGACGTCGCCGCCGCGGTCGCTCCCAAGTTCCTGCACCGGCCGGCGGTGGTCGCCCGGGTCACGCCGGGGGAGAAGGTGAAGGTCGTCGAGGAGCTGACCCGCGACGACCACGTGGCGGCGGAGGTGACCACCGGCCTGCTGCGGCGTCCGGACGTCGCGGCCCGGGAGATGGCCGACGACACCGCCCGCCACCAGGTCAACCACGCCCAGGTCGAGCGGGGCCGCCAGGCCCGCGAGCACTTCGAGGAGAACAGCCCGCTCGCGCCGGCGGTCCGCAACATCGACCGGACGGTGGAGTTCCTGGACCTGGTGACCGCCTGCCACGCGTTCGTCGCCGCGGCCGGCCGGGTCGTTCCGAGCCTGCGCGACCGCGAGCTCGGCGACGACGAGCGCGTGATCGTCCACGAGAACGTCGCCCGGGTGCGGGCGACGCTCGACTGGATCGAGACCGCGGTCGACACCGGGAAGGTCGACATGGACGGCGAGCTGGCCCGCCTGCTCCAGGGTGAGTAGGCGATGCCTCGCGCCTCCGAGCGCAGGTCGGCGGCGGCCGAGCGGCACGCCGACACCGTCCGCAAGGTCCTCTTCGAGGCCCGCCCCGCCGGGCTGGCCTTCGACCAGCTCACCCGGGCCTCGGCGCTCAGCAAGAGCCAGGTCAGAGCGGGGCTTGCCTGCCTGCGCGACATCATCGCCGAGCGGAACTGGCCGCCGCTGATCTGGAGCCGGGCGGACGGCTACAAGTTCTGCTCCGACCCCGTCGAGCTCCAGGCATACGAGGTCGCGGTGATCCGCGAGAAGCTCACCGAGATCCGCCGGTTCATCACCGGCGTCGTCGCCCCGCACGCCGTCCTGCAGCCCAAGGGCCGCTGGATCAAGCACCTGAACACCCAGCTCAGCTCGGTGGAGTCCACGCTCGACGTGATCGCCGACTACATCGACGCCTGACCGACCCCGGGCCCGGCCGCCGGAGGCGGCCGGGCCCGCCAACTGCCTGCCCTGAGATACGAAGGGGGAGTTCGTGACGCGCCGCCGCTGCTACCCCTCGGACACCTTCGACGACGAGTGGGCGCTCATCGAGCCGCTACTGCCGACACCGGCCTGCGAGACGAAGGCCGGCGGGCGCCCGGAGAAGCATCCGCGCCGGGAGATCGTGGATGCGATCCGCTACATCGTGGACACGGGCTGCAAGTGGCGCGCGCTGCCGAAGGACTTCCCTCCCTGGCGGACCGTCTTCGGGTTCATGGCCCGCTGGGCGGCGGCCGGGGTGATCGGCCAGCTCCGCGCCCGGGTCCGCCGCGACATGGGCCGGGCCCCCGGCGCGGTCGCCACCGTCATCGACTCCCAGTCGGTGAAGGCCGCTGAGACGGTCGGCCGCGACTCGCGCGGCTACGACGCGGCGAAAAAGATCAACGGCAGGAAGCGGCACCTGGTGGTGGACACCAAGGGCCTGCCGCTGTTCGTCATGGTCACCCCCGCCGACATGACCGACCGCGACGCGGCGAAGGAGGTGTTGTTCCGACTGCGGCTGATGCACTCGGAAATCACGATCGTCTGGGCCGCCTCCGCCTACGCCGGGCAGTTGGTCGGCTGGGCGAAGAAGTACCTGAACCTCACGGTCAAGACGGTCAGCCGGCCTAAGTGGTCGGCTCCGCAGGTCCTTCGAGGGTTGACGTAGAGACAGGGCTTGTGCTGGGTGCCGGTTAGAGGTCGGTGGTGGTGAGGTAGAGCTCGCAGGCGCAGTCGAGGGCCCCTCGGTGCGCGGGGCTGCCGACCCGGGCTTAAGCCGCTGGTCGCGCCTGGTGTTCCCGCGAACGCGGACCTGACCCCCGATCAGCCCCGCGCGTGCTCCACGAGCGGCAGCACCGTGCGCGGGTCACCGCCCGCGAACCACACCCCGATCACGAACGCGGCGGTGGCTTCCACGTAGCCGGCCCGGTCCAGGCCGCCCGCGTCCAGCGGGATCGCGCCCAAGTCCGTCACCAGCGCGCGTACCAGGTCCAGGGCGCCGGCGTCTTCCCCGCACAGCGGTACCGCCAGGCCGTCCGGGTACCGGGCCCACACCTCGGCGGCACACACGTTGAACGCCTTGACCACGTGCGCGCCTGGCGCCGCGTCCGCGATCCGGCGGGCCGCGGACGGGCCGCCATCGGTGGTGAGCATGAGCCCGCCCGGCCCTGGCACGATCGGGTTCGAGCAGTCGATCACGGCCCGCCCCGCGAGCGCGTCGGCCAGCGACGCGACCACGTCGAGCATCGCGGTGTGCGGAAGCGCGGCGAGCACCGCGTCCCCGTGTGCGGCGGCCTCGGCGAAAGTGCCCGCGCGGGCCCCGATCCGGGCCGCGAGATCCGTCGCCCTGTCCGCGTCGCGCGCTCCGACCACAATGTCGTGCCCGGCCTTCGCCCAGCCCGTACCGAGGGCCTCGGCCATGGCGCCCGCACCCATAATTCCGATCCGCACATCGATCCCCTTTGCTTGACCTGCCGGTTCGTTCGAGTGAATCTAGACCGGCCGAAAGGAACCGTTCGGTTCCCGCCGGGGAACCATAATCGGGGGAGTGATGGGGCACAACGGCGAGTATCTGGCGGACTGTCGGGCGCGTGTGGGCTTCGACCTGTTGACCAATCGGTGGAACAGCGTGGTCGTGTTCGCGCTCGTGGACGGCCCGATGCGGCCCGGGCGACTGCGCGCGGCCATCGGCGGGATCAGCGCCAAGGTACTCAACGAGACGCTGCGCCGCCTGGAGTACGACGGGCTCGTCACGCGGCGGGCCTACCCGGAGGCGCCCCCGCGCGTCGAGTACGAACTGACCGACCTGGGCCACAGCTTCATGGTTCCGATCCGCGCGATGGGCGTGTGGTCGGCGGAACACGGCCATCGCGTCCTGGAGGCCCAGGACCGCGCCGACGAGGCGTCAGCCACGGGGTAGGCGGGTCTGGGCATGGCGGCCATCCTGCCGGATCGTCCCGGCCCGGATGCGGCAGGCTGCGACCCGTCGTGATCCACTTCTCCCGATCGGCCCGCCTGCCATGCCCGTTGCCCCGGCCCGCCCGATATTCCCGACCGCCGCCGAGCGCGAGCGATTGAAGAAGATGGCCTACGGTCACAAGACCCCGTACCAGCTCCGGCGACGGGCAGAGGTGGTGCTGCACGCGGCCCGCGGACGCTCCAATGCGCGCATCGCCCGCGAGACGGGCCTCCACCTGGACACGGTTCGTGCCTGGCGCGGCCGGTTCGCCGACGGTGGGCTGCCAGCCCTGGCCGATCGCAAGCGCTCAGGGCGCCCCGCCCGTTTCACCCCCGTGCAGGGCACCGAGGCCAAGGCGCTGGCCTGCCAGTTACCCGCCGAGACCGGCGTGCCGCTGTCGCGCTGGTCCTGCCGGGAGCTGGCTGCCGAACTGACCGCGCGCGGGATCACCGACAGCGTCTCCGCCTCCACGGTGCGCCGCTGGCTGCGCGAGGACGCGCTTAAGCCCTGGCAGTACCGGTCCTGGATCTTCATCCGAGACCCGGACTTCCGCGCCAAGGCCCAGCGTGTCCTGGACCTCTATGCCCGCACGTTCGAGGGCGTCCCGCTGGGCGAGGACGAGTTTGTGATCTCCAGCGACGAGAAGACCTCCGTCCAGGCCCGCTGCCGCTGCCATCCGACCTTGGCCCCGGGCCGGGCCCGGGCGATGCGCGTCAACCACGAGTACGGCCGCGGCGGAGCCCTGGCCTACCTCGCCGCCTACGACGTCCACCAGGCGAAGGTCTCCGGCCGCTGCGAGCCCACCACTGGCATCGTGCCGTTCATGAACCTGGTCACCCAGGTCATGACGCAGGAGCCCTACGCCGGCGCGAAACGCGTCTTCTGGATCGTCGACAACGGCTCCTCGCATCGCGGGAAGCGGGCCATCGACCGTCTGACCAAGGCGTTTCCGAACGCGGTCATGGTCCACACCCCCGTCCACGCCTCCTGGACGAACCAGATCGAGATCTTCTTCTCCATCGTCCAACGCAAGGTCGTCCAACCCAACGACTTCACAGACCTCGTCGAGGTCCGGG
The DNA here is from genome assembly GCF_055560495.1 of Kitasatospora sp. NPDC023176. NCBI lineage: Bacteria > Bacillati > Actinomycetota > Actinomycetes > Kitasatosporales > Streptomycetaceae > Kitasatospora > Kitasatospora sp. NPDC023176. The sequence continues at coordinate 33,659 of NZ_JBVHIP010000051.1, forward strand.
ACCGGCTCCGAGCATTCGAAGACCGCTACAACGCCATGGCACAACCGTTCCAGTGGAAGTTCACCACCACCGACCTGGACGATCTGCTGGCCCGGCTCGACCAGCACACACTCACCGACCGACAAGAAGAATCCTCCAACGCACGGGCCGCTTGATCAACCCCCGAAGGACTTCGAAACTCGACCACTAAGGACGCGAAGGGGTTCGTGGTCCTGCCCCGCCGCTGGGTCGTCGAGCGAAGTCACGCCTGGGCGATGCACGCGCGTCGGCACGCCCGGGACTACGAGCGCCTCGTCCAGCACTCCGAGTCGCTGATCACCTGGGCCGCGATCACCTTGATGACCAGGCGCATCACCCAGCGGCAGTCCAAGCGGTCGGGACAGCCTGCCTCCCGCGAGGCCCAGCGGGACTGATCGTTCTCACGGTCACCGCCACCACCCTGGCCCGATCCCGCCCGGGGCGCCGTCCGGCAGTCACTCTCCCACGGCCGCCGACTACCCGTCAGCTTTCAGGCTGCTGTGCCCAGAACAGGATATGGCCGCCATCGCCCTCGGGGACGAACTCCTCGCGCGACACCTCCAAGCCGGCTTGCAACAGCCAGGACCGGTTCGTGTCCGCGTCCGCGTGACTCCACCACATCGCGGCTCCGCCTCCAAGCCAGTTCTCGTCGGTCCCGGTCCAGGCCCGATACCCGGTGGTGACCAGGAACCAGCCTCCCGGCCGCAGCCACGATGCGATCCGTTTCAGCAGGGCCGGCTGTTCTTCGACAGGAATGTGGATCAGCGCGTACAGGCAGATCACAGCGTCGAAGGTTCCCGACGGGAACGCCAGGGTCGTGGCGTCCGCTCGAATGAACTCGGCCTCCGGCACCAGTTCCCGAGCCCGCTGGACCTGGACGTCGCTGATGTCGACGCCAGTGACACGGTGCCCCGCTGCGGCGAGCGACCGGACCACGGGGACTCCGGTCCCGCACCCTACGTCCAGCACGGTGCCCGCCTCCGGGAGACGCCCGAGCAGCTCTTCGATCCACGATCCGTACTTCGTCTCGCTGTTGAACACTCGCTCGTAGTGCACGGACAGCAGGTCGTACCCACGCCGGACCAAGTCCTTCGGATCTCCAACATCCACAACGGCGCACCGTACCGGTCAATGACTGGTGGAGCGACACCTTTTCCGGCTGCCTCTGGCGGCTATCACCGGCCCAACAGATCATCGGGCTGGCTCGCCAGCCGACCCTGACCCCGGCGTTCGATTTTTGACCTGGGCAAATGCCACTGGGAGCTTTAGGAACAGGTACTCAGCTTGTGCTTTAACCAACGGTCGCATCGCAGCCTGCCCCGGGCGGTTCGGCCCCATCCGCCGAAGGTAGGTTGGCTTCTGTCGGCGGTGGCTGATTGACGTAGTGGCGTGAAGGGGGCTGGTGTGACGCACGAGATGGACATCCAGGTTGGGGCCGATGTGCGGATTACCGGTGGGCCGTTCACGGACTTCACGAGCCCTGTCGTGGCTGTTGACCATGTTCGGGGCCGTGTCGAGTTGACGGTGGACATTTTCGGCGACGCGACCAGGATAGATATCCCGTTGTCGGATGTCGTCAGGGTTGTCTGATCTTGTCCCTCACGGTCTGATCCGGTCGCGTTCGCTAATGCTCTCCGGGCGGCGGACGGTTTTGCCCACGTCATAGCGGGTGGCCGGTCGCTGGTTCTTCGACCCGAGTGGCCTACCGGGGCCTGGCCGTGAGGGTTTCGGCGCACGGGCCGGGCAGTGCAAGGCCGGGCGGAGGTTTCTGAACCCCCGGCGGACCCGGGCCGGGGTGAGCCTGTTCGGTTCCATCGGTCGCTCCCAGGGCCGGCGGACGTCCTCGGCGAGCGGACGGGCAAGCCGTAGCTGGGTATGCGCGACGATGATCAACCACGTCCACCGGTCCGCCGCTGCCGGGGTGCGGAGCTTCGGCCGGGTCCAGCCGAGGGTCTGCTTGATCATGCGGAACGTGTGCTCCAGGTCGAAGCGCCGCAGGAACGCCTGCCAGCGCAGATCGATGTCAGCGCCCGTCAGGCCGGTGGCGGAGGACCACAGCCACAGCGGCAGCGGGTCGCCGCCGCCGGTCAGGCGGTCCACCTCGAGACGGATCAATGTCCCTTCGATGATGGGGAGTTCACCGTCGTGGTCGATCCAGGCGGAGCGGGTGGTGAGCCGGGGGTGGAGACGGTCCCAGGCCATCGCCCGGGCTGTTCCGTAGCGGTCGGTGACCTGGACGGTCGCCGTGTGCGGCTCGCCCCAGGTCTCGGGCTTGGCGAAGCGGAACTCCTTGCCGTGCTTGGGAGGCCGCCCGCCCCGGGGATAGGCCCGGGAGTACTCCAGCTGGGTGGGTGTCGGCCGGCGCATGACGCGGTCCGAGCGCATCCGTCCCAGGACCTCGACGGGCAGCCCGTCGAGGAGGTAGGCCATGCGCGGGGCGTCGTAGCCGGCGTCGAAGACGACCAGGATGTCCGGATCGCCTTTGTGCCAACGGCCGGCGGTAATCAGGTCCTCGACGACACGGCGGACCTGGACGGCGGTGACCTCGGCGACGTCGTCCTCGGGGCCGAGCCGCACGGCGTCCAGCAACTGGCACCAGGACGTGCGGCCCGCCTCCAGTGCGGCGACGAACGAGTACGGCCAGCCGGGGATCATCAGGTGCTGGTCGCGGCCGAAGGTATGGCAGAACAGCCTGTCCGCGCTGCATTCGGCGTCCGGCCGCAACCAGTTGCTCACGTCCACGGCCAGGACCAGCCGGTCATCGGCGGCCTTCGGCTGGGACAGCGCGGCCAGCGTCCGCCGCAGCCGCCGGCGACGTCACCGGCCCGTCCGCACACAACAGCGCGTCGGCCAGCTCGAACAACACGTCGCGCCGACCGGTCAGACATGCGTAGAAGTCACCCCGGAAGCGTGACGCCTCCGCAAACGCCTCCCCGCAGACAGCATCAGGCAGCAGACTCACCCTCACGGCCTTCGTCGAGATCACGTGCACCTTGGTCGGAGCACAGGATCAGACGAAGGCCGCCCTCACGTCCGGCGAATCCCCATCCGGGTGATCACGTTCGAGCCGACATTCGAGCCTGATGGATAAAGCACAAGCTCAGGGGTTCCGCAGGCCGTTGGCCACCCGGAGGAGCTCGGAGGTCGAGAGCGCCGCGTGGCGCGGGTCGATGCTCACCACGGTGAAGGTGCTGACGCCGTCGGACCAGGTGAGGGCGCGTTCGGAATCCGTGTCGCACACGAGGGATGCGCTGTGGCCGTTGACGGACATCGGTGGACCGGCATGGGTGCCCGGTGCCGGGTCGTGGGTGCCGGCTGCGGGGAGGTTTTGGGTGATGCTCAGCGCGGGTTTGCCGACGGTCGCGTAGTAGCGGGTCCAGGAGGGCATGGTGTCGCTGCGGTTGTACGGATTGGGAGTCCAGGGTCCGGCCACAGAGCCGAAGACCTGTGGGACGTCCGATATCGCGGTGAAGCCCGGGGGGAGGTAGCCGATGTCGGCGAGCCGGGCGGCGGGGAACGGGACGAAGGGCTTTCCCGTGTTGGCCTCCGACAGCTCTCTGGTCCCCAGAGGGGCGTGGAGTGTGAGTCTGACCAGACGGCCGGCTGAGGGGCACTCGTGGGTCTGGTCCACGGTGCGCCCAGTCTTCAGATCCGCGGCGACCGTCTGCGGCGTCTCGCGCGCAAACAGCCGCGGTTCGGCCTCCTGACACGGTGCCCACATGACCGGTGTTGTGAGGGTGCGGCCGTCGGCGCTGAGGAGCACCTGGCTGAACAGCCCCGCGTCAGCTCTGGGTTCGCGGTCCGCATAGCGCACCACTGCGGACAGAGCAGCCAGGGCGACGACGGCGCCAACGACGAGGAGGGCCTTGCGGCGCCCCGGTGATGGCATTCGACCACTCCACGTTCGACGGCACGGCCTGTCCTGTTCGACCCGATGTCACCACAGTTCCAGCGCTTTCGCGGTGGCCCGCCCTCCGGCGAGCGACCGTGACACTGTTGGGCATTGGGCGCGTCGGATGATAGTACAAACGTCCCCGTGGAGCGCCCGGCGCAGGTGTGCCGGGGCGGGGGGAAGACGTTCGGTGGTCGGGGCGGGTGCTGGCCTGCCAGGTGTCGGCTGCTCCGGTGCCCGGCACGCGATGGCGGTCAACGAGACGATCGCCGCGTTCGTCCTGGGCGGTACCGCGTCTGGGGCCGCGACAACGATCCGGCCCTGGCCGACCGGGAGCTGCTCGAGCCGCTCCGCATGGTGCACTGGTGGCGCCGTTCCTGGCCCGGCCCCCATACCCGGCCCGGGTACCCGCCGGTCGCGCTGGTGGTCACCGGGGCTGGACCGGTCGCGCTGGCCAACCGGCAGCAGGTCGTTGCGGACCTGTCCGTCGACTGCTGGCGCGGCCGGTGGTGCAGGGGGGTCCGCGACGACAACGACGACGGCTGGCGCGAGTACGACGACGCCGTGCCCATCATCGCGACCACGCTGGAGCTGCTGGCTGCCTGCGGGCCGCTCGGGCCGGTGTGGTGGCGCTTCGGCCGCTCGGGCCGGTACTCCCTCATCGAGGCGCTGGAGAACCCGGACAACCGGGCCGCCTACGACCTGCGCCAGGCCGCCCGCGAGGACGAGGAGGACAAGGCCCGCCAGGAGCTGATGGACTTCCTGGTCTGCATCGACTGCGGGGAGGTTCCCGAGGAGGAGAGCACCTGGGAGTACGGCCCCGGGGGACGGGTCGGGTGGACCCGCCGCGCGGGTGGCCGCTGTTGGCCCTGTCACCAGGACCGCGAGGAGCGCCTGGAACGGGAGGCCGAAGAACAGTTGGAGGCTGCCCGCACGGCCAACGCCGTGCTGCGCCGGTGCTGGAGGTGCCGGGGCTCGATCGGGGGGAAGGAGGGCTCGGAGCTGGAGCGGCGGGGGAAGGCCGGCCGGACCGGTTGGAGTGCCCGGGGTGCGTGCGGGACCGTGCCGCACGGGCGTTGGGCCCGCTGGTGCTGCCGGTCCCGGCCAAGCGTGGGTTGGTGGCGGCGCTGGTCTCCGTTCCCGACGATCCGTGGTGGGAGGCGCGGGTACTCCACACGAAGCTCCACCCGGCCAAGGGCCGCTAAGTGTGACCTGTTGGCGCGCGGGGGCGTGGAATGGCGGGTTGTCGCATCCGGTGCCACTGATCAGTGGCGCATGCCTGACGGCGGGGCCGTCCATGAGGACGGCCCCGCCGTCAGGCGCAGGTTGGCTGGGTTACCAGTGGTCGTGGCGCTCGCAGCGCTCGTCGTGCTCGTGGCGCTTGATCGTGGTGGGGTCGGTGGCGGTGTGGCTGGCGGTGTCGCCGCCGCCGATGGCGGTGACGGTGTTCGTCACCTGGTCGCGGGCGCTGCAGGAGACGTCGACCTTCAGGGTGATGGGCGGGTAGCTGCTCCCGGCGGCAAGGACGTCGTTACGGGTGCAGGTGAGGTTGTTCAGGGTGCAGTTCCATCCCGTGCCACTGATGCTGTCGGCTCTGAGTCCGTCGGGGAGGGTGTCGTACACGGTGACCGTGGTGCCGTCGGTCGGGGCGGCCCCGGCGGCGTTGCCGGCGGTGATGGTGTAGGTGCCGTCCCGTCCCTGGGTGAAGTGCCTGGTGTGGGTCTTGGTGACGGTCAAGGACGGGAGGGTATAGGAGATGGTCACCTGGCCGTTGTGGTTCGCCGTTCCGATCGTCGACGGCGCGTAGGACGTGGGGATACCCGTGGGGGTGGCGAAGCTGCTGCCCCCACCGCCCCCGCCCCCACTTGCCGAGGTGCCGAGGTTGTTGACGGCGCCGCTGCCGCCGCCCCCGCCGGCGAAATACCCACCTCCACCGCCCCCACCGGCACCGGTGATGGTGAGGGCGCAGCCGCCGCCGATGCTGCCGCCGGTGCCGCCGGTGCCGACCGTGGCACCGGAGAACCCGCCTCCTGGCCCACCCTGCGTAGCGCCACAGGATGGAACGGTGCCGGCGGCCCCGCCGGCACCCCCGGTACTGGTGCTGCCGCCGCCCCCGCCCTGCCCCGGCGAAGCCCCAGGGCCGGTGGCACTTCCCGCGGTACCGCCGGTGGCATCCGCTGTTCCGCCGTTGCCCCCGTTCCCCCCCGCAGAGCCCGCTCCGGTGCCGCCGGCGGCACCGCCGCCCCCGGCGACCACCAGCAAGGGGCCGCCCGCGCTGACGCTGGAGGCCCCGCCCCCACCCGGACCTTCGTCCCGAAAACCACTGGCCGGGAAGCTCCCGCCCGGGGCGCCGCCGTTGAACCCGCCTGCGCCCCCCGTCCCGGTGCCGTTGCAACCTTTGCCGCCGGTGCCGCCGACGTTGATGGTGAAGGTCGTCGGGGCGGTGGTTTGCGGCAGGGTGGTCACGACCTGTGCGCCCGTCCCGCCCGTCCCCGTGACGGAACAGGCGGTGCCGGTGTTGTCGGCGCCGCCGGCGCCGTCCGCGGTGATCGTCACCACCGCCCCCGCCGGGACCGTCAAGGTCTGCGCAGCGCCGGTGAAGGTGAAGGTCTGCGACGGATCAGCCCGCTGCGCCCGCACTGGCATGGCCTCCACTGGCGCGGCGGCCACCGGTGGAGCCGTGGCCGCCAGCAGCGCCATACCGGACAGCAGCGCGCTCCCCACCGATACCGCCCCCACGCCGCGCTCCCCACGCCGTCCACCCGAGCCGACCGGATCGGACGCGACGACGGCACCAACCGGGGTCCTGTCGAACAAAGCCACGGGCCACTGACGGCTGACCCGGTACCACGGCAGATCGCCCTGTCCGCGAGTACGAGCACTCATCCGCGGGTTCACCTCTCCTCACAGCGAAGCGCCCTGCGCCCTCACGCTACAAGGCGCGGGCATGACAGGACGCCTGACAAAAAATACAGGACAAAACATCATTAAATGCCCTGATCCGATCACTTTGAGGTAGCGAGGCGATGAGATACCACGTGTGTCGCAGCGGGCCGTGCGGCTACGAGAAACCGGCATCGGCGTCGTCCCGGCCGTAGAGAGCGGGCGGTGACTCGGCCAAGGAGTGAGTAGGTCGTCTCTCTGGTGAACGGAGACACACGGAAGATCCCGGGAACCATGGCCCCAGCCTCGCGGAGAACAGCAGAACCCGAAGGCAGTTCCCTCCTTCCCGCGCCCAGCCTTCTGCTTTTACCGCCCTGTCACCAACAGCACGCGCCCAGATCCCCCGTACGGTGAACGCCGTGCTGCGCCCGTGCTGGACGTGCCGGGGCTCGATCGGCGGGAAGGAGGGCTCGAAGCTGGAGCTGCGGGAGAAGGCCCGCCCGGACCGGCTGAAGTGCCCGCAGTGCGAACAGGATCGCGCCGTCAAGGACTTGGGTCCGCTGATGCTGCCGGTCCCGACCAAGCGCGAGCTGGTGGCCGTGCTGGTCTCCACCCCGGATAACCCGTGGCGGGAGGCAGAGCTGCGACGCGACCTTCCCGGCGAGGGGCCGTCGGGTGTGACCTGTCGCCGGGTGGGTGGGTGTTTTTGAGTGTTTTGGGGGTTTGGGTGTTGTTGGTTGGACCAATTGTCGGGTGGTGCCGGGGTGTTGCGGTGGTGTGTGGCGGGGCTCGTTTCGGTTGCTGTACGTGCTCGCCGTGAGCATGTCATATGCGGGGGGGTGGGGTGTCGGGGGCGGGGAATTGCCGGTGTTTTTCCGGGGTTCTCCGGTGTGTTTCCGTGGTCGTGTTCCGACTGGTTTTCAGGCTGGTTTTCCGGGTGCTTTTGGGAGCGTGGTCTTCCCGGGTTTCTGCTGGTCTTTCGGGCGGGTTTTCCGGCGGGTTTTCCGGGGGTGGTGGGTGCGCGTCACGGGCAATGGGGTGTGACGCGCACCGGGGTGTCAGCCTGTCAGGGCGGTGGTGGGCGGCCTGTCATGGGGCCGCTGTTCGTTGTCCTGGCGTTGGCCGTCCTGGCGTTGCCCGGGCCCCCGGCCGCGCTCCGGCGTCCTGCCCGCTGTCCGCCCGGACGCCGTCCTCGCCGCCGAGCGGGCGGCCCGGACGCCGTCGTCCAGGCCGCTCGCCCGCCGTCCTCGCCGCCGAGCGGGCGGCCCGGCCGCCGTCGTCCAGGCCGCTCGCCCGCCGTCGTACCGAGGTCGCCGTCGTCCAGGCCGCCGGCCGCCGGGTGGGGGCCGTCCCTGGTGCAGTGCAGTGCAGCGCAGCGCTGCATCGCACCGGCCCCGTCCCGTCCGCGGTGCAGCGCTGCGCGGGTACCCGGGGTACCCGCTCCGTCGTCCTCGCCCCCGCCCGCCGTTCCGGCCGCTGTCGACGTCCTGCTGCGCCGGGCCGGTGCTGCCTGGTGTCGCTGCCGTTCGCCGGCCTTGGTGGGGATGGCTCGCGCGGGTCATCGAGCCGTCGTCCGGCCCGCCGTCCTCGCTGTCTCGGGGCCTGGTGGTGCCGTGCCGTGGAGGGGGTGTCCCAGCGGTGTCCCAGCCTGTCCGTTGTGTCCGTTTCGCTGGGACGGTCTCAGGCCGTCCTGCCTGGTGGGAGCGGTGAGCCGTCTGCTGTCCCAGCCCGGCCGGTGCGGGCGGCCCCGCTGCTGATGTCCTGTGACGGCAAAGTCGGACCGATTGCCACAGGGGTTGGACCGAGGGCCCTTTGTGCCAGTGAAGATGGACCGCCTCTGAGTGCTGTCGCAGACAGCCGATTCGCAGCGGTGTGGGCCGGTGAACGGGTGCGCCGGCCCCTTGCGTGGTGGCGGGGCCGGCGCTGGCCGTGGGGGGCGCGGTTGAGCTACGTGTACTGGAGGTCGATGACCTGGTAGAAGGCGTTGCCGGTGTCGGCGACCTCCCACACGGCGAGCAGGACCTGGTGGCCGGCGTTGCGCTGGGGCAGGCGGAGGGTGTGGGTGACGGGGTTGCCCGGGTTGAGCTGGTGCTCCCAGTAGGGCTGCTCGGTGAGCTGGACGTTGTGGAAGGGCTCAGCCTCGAACTGGGCGCGTGTCAGGGGCCGGCCGGGATTCCAGTCGCTCTTGGTGAGGAAGTAGTTGAAGCGGCGGGTCTTGTGCTCCGCGTGGAACCCCCAGGTGATCTCCAGGTTCTGGCCGGAGGTGACCTGGTGCTTCTTCCAGTCGGTGTCGACCGCGTCCAGGGATGTGGCGAAGTCCATACCGGCGCTGGCGATCTTCCCGTCCGCCGGCGGCTGGGCGTTGACCACGTCGTCCGGGGCGACGGGATCGGTCAGGCCCGCCTGAGTCGCGGGGAAGAATTTGCCGGCCTCCAGGCCGTTGGCCTGCCAGCCCTCCAGGTAGAGCTGGGCCCGGGAGGGGGGAGAGCTGACCGCTCCGTGCATGATGTCCATGAGACGATCCTCACGCTATGTGTGCAGATGTGCACTAAAAGTTACAGCCTCACCTCGGGTAAGCCGGTATCCGACCCGATCCACGAACTCGCGGCGCGGGCTGCCTCGGCTCTCGACACCAAGCACGAGATGCTCAGGCGCCTCAAGGCACCTACCGCGCTGGCCTGAGTCCGACCAGTCCATCTTCGGTGTCACGAACGGCTGTCGATCCAACTTCGGCGGCACGCCGTCCACCTTCGCTGTCACAGGTCAGCTGACCTCTGACAGGTGATCTTGACTGTTTGCCAGGCGAGTCTTACCGCCTGGTCCAACAAGCAGGTCCCAAGTCTCTTCGGACGTGAACCGGTTCCACCGGGGCTGGCAGTCGTGCGCGCACCGTAGCGTCTGCGCCCGATTACAGGCTTCCCTGTTCGAGCGACCCCACGTGAAGATGGTGTCCCCCAGGGGCGCGCGGCCGCGCGCCCCCGCCGCCGCTTGGAGGGATCCGTGCCCCAACCCGCGCGGCTGATCTGGGCCAACAACCTCGACAACCCAGCCGGCGTCACGCTCGCCGGGACCGGCCACTCCGAGCCCATCGACCTGACCGCTGCGGAGGCGGTCTTCCTCTCCGTCGTCGTCGGCGCGCCCCCGCAGGACTTTCTACAGCGGCACATCGAACACCCGCCCCATCTCATCGTCAGGCTCCAGGTGCGCGACGCCGGCGGCACCTGGCTCCCCATCGCATCTGTGGAAGCCCGCCTCCCGTATGGGCCGGAGCCCGGGTCCATCGCCCAGCCCAATGGTTATGTCTCCGTGGGACTCTCCCTTCCCACCTACGAGGGCTTCGGAAAGACCGTGCCGATCGTCCTGCCGCCCACCGCACGGATCCGCTGGGACGCCCACCGAGCGGAGCGGCCGCACACCTATCAGCCCGTGCCCTTCGGGCAGACCGTGATCTCCCTGTACGGACGCTGACCGCACCGTCAAACCTGCCCGCGCACCGCACGGACACCAGGGCCGCTGCAGAGAGCGCCACCCTTCCCTAGGTCGAGATCAAGCAGCAGGGGCCCGCACGCCGTCAAGATCACTTGGCAAATGGTCAAGATCACCTGTCAGAGGACAGCTGCCTCGCGCGAGTCATCAAGGTGACGCCCGTCCTCGCTGGCGTCCCGCTGCGTCGGGCCGCCGTCCGGTGCGGCGCCGCGCGCCGTTCTCGCCGCCGCCGACGTCCTCGGCGCGGCCTCGGCCGTCCGGTGCGGGGGTCGGCGGTCCGGGTCGCTTGGGTCGCTGCGCCTGGCCGACGTCCTCGCGGGATACCTCGCGCGTCGCATGGAGCCGGGACGGGTGGCCGTGCTCCGCGGTCGCCCGCCTCGGAGCCGTCCAGGGCGCCGTCCCGCCACCAGGGCGGTGGTGTGGGTGGCCGTCAGGCCGCCGTCCAGGAGCCGGCGAGCCGCCCCCGGGGGGCCTCGACGGGAGGCCGCACCTGGCCCTGCTCCGCCGGTGCTGCTCCACCTCGGCGCACCCGCGCCGCCGGATACGGTGCCCCCGTCGCGGACTTGGCCGGTACCTGCCCGGGGGTGCCGCAGGCGCCACCAGGACGACCTCGGCGCCGGGGCCGCCAGGCCCCACACCGAAAACCCACCACCCCTTCTTCCGGTGACGCCGCAGGCGACACCCACAACCCCTTTCGAGGGGCCGCCAGGCCCCGGCCCACCGCCAAAGACCAGCCCTCTTTCTGATCCCCTTTCCGAGCCGTCCTTTCGGTGTAGAGCACCAGGTGTTCCGGAGAGCACTGGATGGCCTTTATCGGCCGATAGGAGCGGGCGTCAAGTGAATTCCTGCTGCGACATCAAGGCGGGATTAAAGGTGGCTGGCAGGCGCGTTTCCTATCGGGTACCGGGTCGGGATTACCGACTGATTCCCGCGTGTCTGCCCGGCAACATTCGAAGCCCGCGATCAGGTGACAATCCCGTGCGCATCGAGGGCCCCCTGCTGCGCCCTGCCCGAGGGCTTTTTGACCGAGTGTGGTGTGACGGCTGGTGGGATGTCTTCGCGGCCTGCCCTCGGCCTGATTGCGGGAGGTGGCGAGGGGGCAGGGTCGGTGACAGCTCTTGCATCTTCGACGGGCCCGGTCCCGCCGCGCCCCGGTACGGGGCGCCAGGCCTCGGAGGGCTTGCCCGGGGAGCCCGTGCCGAGGGCGACGTCGGGGGCGACGGAGGGCCTGGCGGTGGAGGCCCCAGCAGGGTGATGAACGGCATTTGGGTTGCGATGTCCGGGCGTCACTTGTTTTCAGCGGTCGGTTTCGGCTTCGTGCTGGTCAGGGCTGGGCGTCGCTGAAGGGCGGTGTCGCCTTCACGCCGAAGGGGGGTGTCGTAGACCGGTGAAGCCGTGGGGACACCCGCCACCCCGCTGCGCCCGGCGCCGCAGCCGTCGGGTGTGCCTGCCCGTTGGCGCCGGCCGTGCTGCGCCGACGTCGCCGGGGCGCAGCCCCGGTGGCCCGTCAGGGCCCTCGCTCCCTGGGTAAGACGCTGCCGTCGGCATTTCGCGTCATATCGTCAACGGGTGCCGCTCTGGATATTGCCCTACCCGTCAGGGGAGGGGCTTCTACCGGAAATTCACGTCACATCGTCAACACCGGGGCCGCCCGCAGGGGGAGGGCCTATACCCGAATTTCGTGTCACATCGTCAACGCTGCCCACGGCGGGCCGCAGGCCCGTGCCAAACCACCGCGAAGTTGAGGCCCCGCCAGGGGGCCGCCACCCGCCCCCAATTCGCCGCAGGCGAATGGGCCTCAGCCACCCCCGCCCGGCGCAGCCGGGCCCCGAGGCGCAGCCTCGGGCCACCACCCACGGTGACGCCGCCAGGCGGCACCCCCGCACCTGGCGGTGCGTCAGCACCGCCGCATTTCCGCCAGGAAATGCCTAAGCCGTAGGCTTCCGCCCCC
>NZ_JBVHIP010000052.1:0-43203 GCF_055560495.1 Kitasatospora sp. NPDC023176
GAGCCGCCTTCCAGCGGGCCCTCCGGGCGCTTCGTTCTTTCGTGTTTCCAGCTTATCAGATGTTTTCCGCTCCGTTTTCCGGAGTTTCATTCATCCGATTTGGCTTTCGCCTTTCGGCGCTCCCGAACTCTACCAGAGTTTCTCGGTCCGTTTTCCCGGCTGTTCTCGAATTCGCATTCGAGGACTTCCTTGGGGCTCGTCCCGTGGGGCAACCCGGAGAACATTACGCACCGGGTTGCCCCACGTCAAACCAGCCACAGCAGGGCCGGACGAGACTCAGAGGCAAGGCTCAGAGACAGGACTCAGAGACAGGACTCAGAGACGGGACTCAGAGACAGAGCTCAGAGCCGAACTCAGACCTCGACGACGACCGGCAGGATCATCGGCCGGCGGCGGTAGTTGTCCGCGACCCACTTGCCGATGGTCCGGCGGACGAGCTGCTGCACCTGACGGGGCTCCAGCACGCCGTCGCTCGCCGAGCGGTCCAGGCCCTCCTGGAGCTTGGCGACGACCGGCCCGAAGGCGTTGTCGTCGATGCCGGAGCCACGCGCCTGGATGGTCGGGCCGCCGACGATCTTGCCGTTGGCCGAGTCGACCGCGACGAAGACCGAGATGAAGCCCTCCTCGCCGAGGATCTTGCGGTCCTTGAGCGAGGCCTCGGTGATGTCGCCGACCGAGGCACCGTCCACGTAGACGTAACCGGCCTGGACCTTGCCGACGATCCGGGCGACGCCCTTCTCCAGGTCGACGCAGACGCCGTCCTCGGCGATGACCACGCGGTTGCGCGGCACGCCGGTGGCGATGCCGAGTTCGGCGGCGGCCCGCAGGTGGCGCCACTCGCCGTGGACCGGCATCAGGTTGCGCGGCTTGCAGATGTTGAAGAAGTACAGCAGTTCGCCGGCCGAGGCGTGGCCGGAGACGTGCACCTTGGCGTTGCCCTTGTGCACGACCTTGGCGCCCCAGCGGGTCAGGCCGTTGATGACGCGGTAGACGGCGTTCTCGTTGCCCGGGATGAGCGAGGACGCCAGGACGACGGTGTCGCCCTCGACGATGCGGATCTGGTGGTCGCGGTTGGCCATCCGGGACAGCGCCGCCATCGGCTCGCCCTGGGAGCCGGTGCAGATCAGCACGACGTCCTTGTCCGGCAGGTCGTCGAGCTGCTTGACGTCGACGACCATGTTGCCGGGGACCTTCAGGTAGCCCAGGTCGCGGGCGATGCCCATGTTGCGGACCATCGAGCGGCCGACGAAGGCGACCTTGCGCTTGTACTCGTGCGCGGCGTCCAGCACCTGCTGGATGCGGTGCACGTGGCTGGCGAAGGAGGCGACGATGATGCGCTTGTCGGCGTTCGCGAAGACGTTTCGCAGCGCGGCCGAGATGTCCCGCTCGTGCGGGATGAAGCCGGGGACCTCGGCGTTGGTGGAGTCCACCAGCAGCAGGTCCATGCCCTCCTCGGCCAGCTTGGCGAAGGTCGGCAGGTCGGTGAGGCGGCCGTCCAGCGGCAGCTGGTCCATCTTGAAGTCACCGGTGGCCACGACCATGCCGGCGGGGGTGCGGACGGCCACGGCGAGGGCGTCCGGGATGGAGTGGTTGACCGCGATGAACTCGCAGTCGAAGGGGCCGATGCGCTCGCGCTCGCCCTCCTTCACCTCCAGCACGTACGGCCGGATGCGGTGCTCGGCGAGCTTCGCCTCGATCAGGGCGAGGGTCAGCTTCGAACCGATCAGCGGGATGTCCGGGTTCTCCCGCAGGAGGAAGGGGACGGCGCCGATGTGGTCCTCGTGCCCGTGGGTGAGGACGATGCCGTCGACCTTGTCGAGACGGTCCCGGATGTAGGTGAAGTCCGGGAGGATCAGGTCGACGCCGGGCTGCTCGTCCTCGGGGAAGAGGACGCCGCAGTCGATGATCAGGATGCGGCCGCCGTACTCGAGGACCGTCATGTTGCGGCCGATCTCACCGAGGCCGCCGAGCGGAGTGATGCGGAGGGCGCCCTCCTTCAGGGCCGGAGGGGTGCCGAGTTCGGGATGCGGGTGGCTCAAAAGACTCTCCTCACGACGCACGCCACATGCCTGGGGTCCTCCCCCAGAGACATATGGCGTGTGTACTCAGTGTCGTTTTCCTACTGGGTCTGTGCACTCGCGCCTTCGGTCCGGTCCAGCGGCGGACCCGGTCGGGTCCGGCGAGCCGGGGCACGCACGTCTGTGTCTGCTACAGGTGTACCCCGCCGGCGGCGAGATCCTGCTTCAATCGGTCGATCTCCTCGGCCGTCGCTCCGACCAGCGGCAGTCGCAGCGGCCCGGCGGGCAGGCCCCGGAGGTCCAGCGCGGCCTTGGTGAGGATCACGCCCTGGGTGCGGAACATACCGGTGAACACCGGCAGCAGGCCCTGGTGGATGGCGGTGGCCTTGGCCACATCGCCGGCCAGGTAGGCCTCGATCATCGACTTCAGCTCACCGGCCACCACGTGCCCGACGACGCTGACCACGCCGACGGCTCCGACGGACAGCAGCGGCAGGTTGAGGATGTCGTCGCCGGAGTACCAGGCGAGGTCGGAGCGGGCGATCGCCCAGGCCGCGGCGCCGAGGTCGCCCTTGGCGTCCTTGTTGGCGACGATCCGCGGGTGCTCGCCGAGCCGGACGAGGGTCTCGTGGCTCAGCGCGACCCCGCTGCGGCCCGGGATGTCGTACGCCATGACCGGCAGCCCGGTGGCGTCGGCGACCTGCGTGAAGTGCCGGTACAGGCCCTCCTGCGGGGGCTTGTTGTAGTACGGCGTGACGACCAGCAGGCCGTGCGCCCCGGCGGCGTCCGCCTGGCGGGCCAGCTCGACGCTGTGGTGGGTGTCGTTGGTGCCGACCCCGGCCACCACGTGGGCACGGTCCCCGACCGCCTCCACCACGGCGCGGACGAGCTGGGCCTTCTCGGCGTCGCTGGTGGTCGGGGACTCACCGGTGGTGCCGTTGACGACGAGGCCGTCGTTCCCGGAGTCGACGAGGTACGTGGCGAGGCGCTGGGCGCCGTCGATGTCGAGTGCGCCGTCGGCGGTGAACGGGGTGACCATCGCGGTCAGTACCCGGCCGAACGGCGTCTGGGGGGTGGAGGTCGGAGCCATGCGTCCAAAGCTACTCGTAGGCGGTGGGGCGGTACCCATGCCGGTCCATGGTTCGGACAGGTGGAGCAGGTCAGGGCGGGGAGATGGGATTCCGGTGCTGCCCGCTCGGGGGTTCGGGCAGCACCGGAATCCGTGGTCTCGAATGTAGGGAGCGGCTAGAAAAGCCGCAATCCAGACATGCCAGACACTCTGCCCATATGCCTGTCGTCCCAGGTCAGGGGGCGACCCGGCCGTGCTTCTCGAAGGCCGCATGGGTGAGCGGCATGAGCTGCGCCCACTGCTCCTCCATCTGCTCCGCGACCATCTCGATCTCGCGCTGCGGGAACGACGGCACCGCCGAGTTCTCCCGCCGGGTGCGCAGCGAGAGGAAGTGCATCAGCGAACGCGCGTTGCAGGTCGCGTACATCGAGGAGAACAGGCCGACCGGCAGCACCGCGCGGGCCACCTCGCGGGCCACGCCGGCCGCCAGCATCTCCTGGTAGCGGGCGTAGGACTCGAGGTACGCGGCCTCCATCGCCCCGGTGGTGGTCTTGTGCTGCTCCGGGGTGCCCTGGTGGAACTCGTACTTGCCCGGGCGGCCCTGCTGGACCAGCTTGCGGTCCTCGGCCGGGACGTAGAAGACCGGCTCCAGCTCGCGGTAGCGGCCGGACTCCTCGTTGTAGGACCAGCCGCTGCGGTGCCGGTGGAACTCGCGGAACACGAAGATCGGCGCGCTGATGAAGAAGGTCATCGAGTTGTGCTCGAAGGGCGTGCCGTGCCGGTCGCGCATCAGGAAGTTGATCAGGCCCTTGGACTTCTCCGGGTCCTGCTGGAGCGCGTCCAGGGACTGCTCCCCCGCGGTCGACACCCGGGCCGCCCAGATGACGTCCGAGTCCGCGGCGGCGCTGCGGACCAGCTCCACCGTCACATCGCTGCGGAAGCTGGGGGCCGTCGGTTCGTCGCTCACGCGTTGCTCCTTGCGGGTTCGGTGCTGTGCAGCCTGATGGCGTGCTGCATGGTCTTGCGGGCGCGCGGGGTGTCGCCGGCGTCGGCGTAGGCCACGGCGAGGCGGAACCACACCCGCCAGTCGCCCGGCTCGGCCTCCGCCTCGGCCTGGCGGCGGGCGAACACCGCGTCGGCCGAGGCCCGGTCGATCCGCCCGCCGCCGGTGCGCTTCAGCTCGTCCACCGGCAGGCCGCCCTCGGCCTCCAGTTCGCGGGCGAGCTGCTCGCTGGCCCGGCCGAAGCGGACGGTCTGGCGCAGGAACCAGAGGCCGATCACCGGGATCACGAAGGCGCAGAGGCCGATGCCGATGCCGAGCGGCTTTCCGGTGGCGACCAGCTGGACGCCCTCCCCCACGCAGAGGAGGGCGACCAGCAGCAGCACGCCGGACAGGACGAAGAAACCGGTACGGGAGGTCATGTCACGCTCCTGGAGGTCACCACGGTCACAGGTCCAGGAAGTGTTCGAGGCCGAAGGTCAGCCCCGGGGTCTCGACGACCTTGCGCACGCCCAGCAGGATGCCCGGCATGAAGCTGCTGTGGTGCAGCGAGTCGTGCCGGATGGTGAGCGTCTCGCCGGTGTCGCCGAACATCACCTGCTGGTGGGCCAGCAGGCCGCGCAGCCGTACGGCGTGCACCGGCACCCCGTCCACGTCGGCGCCGCGCGCGCCGGGCAGGCTGTGGGTGGTCGGGTCCTGCTGCTTCGGGCGGCCGGCCTCGGCGCGGGCCGCGGCGATCAGCTGGGCGGTGCGGGTGGCGGTGCCGCTGGGCGCGTCGGCCTTGCGGTCGTGGTGCAGTTCGACCACCTCGACCGACTCGAAGTACCGAGCGGCGATCTGGGAGAACTTCATGCCGAGGATCGCGCCGATGGAGAAGTTGGGCGCGATCAGCAGGCCGAGGTCGGGGGCCCCGGACAGCCAGCCCTCGACGGTGGCCAGCCGCTCGTCCGTCCAGCCGGTGGTGCCGGTGACGACGTGGATGCCGTGGTGCAGGCAGTAGTCCAGGTTGCCCATCACCGAGTCCGGGTGGGTCAGTTCGACGGCGACCTGGGCGCCCGCCTCGGTGAGCTCCTCCAGCTTCGAGCCGCGGCCGAGGGTGGCCACCAGCTCCAGGTCCGGCGCGGCCTCGACGGCCTTGACCGCCTCCGAGCCGATCCGTCCGTTGGCACCGATCACGGCGACACGCAGCGTCATAGCGACGTTCCTCTCCGGGAAGACAATCCTCAGGCCAGCAGATCGGCGAGCTTGGCGGCCCGCTTGTCGTTGACCGGGCCGATCAGTGCCAGCGACGGCCGGTACGCGCCCAGCACATCACGGGCCACCGCGTGGACGTCCTCCAGGGTCACCGCGGCGATCCGCTCCAGCATCTCGTCCACCGACAGGTGGTGCCCGTAGCTGAGTTCGGCCTTGCCGATCCGGTTCATCAGCGAGCCGGTGTCCTCCATGCCGAGCACGGTGGAGCCGGAGATCTGGCCGATCGCCCGCTGCAGCTCCTCCTCGGTGATGCCCTCGGCGACCACCTTGGCCAGCTCCTCGCGGCAGATCCGCAGCACCTCCTCGACCCGCTTGGGCTGGCAGCCGGCGTAGATGCCGAACAGGCCGGTGTCCGCGTAGGAGGAGGAGTACGAGTAGACCGAGTAGGCCAGGCCGCGCTTCTCCCGGACCTCCTGGAACAGCCGGGAGCTCATCCCGCCGCCCAGGGCCGCGTTGAGCACGCCCATCGCCCAGCGGCGCTCGTCGTGCCGGGGTACCCCGGGCACGCCCAGCACCAGGTGGGCCTGCTCGGTGGAGCGGTTGAGCACCTCGACCCTGCCGGCCGTGCGCAGCGCCTTGACGCCGCGGCGGGCCTCGGCGGGCGCCGCGGTGGAGCGGGCCAGCACCGGGGCGAAGGCCTCCTGCACCTGCTTGACGACCTTGCGGTGGTCCAGGTTGCCGGCCGCGGCGACGACCAGGTTCTCCGGGCGGTAGCGGCGGTGGTAGAAGCCCGCGATCTGGTCCCGGGTGAGCGCCTTGATGGTCTCCTGGGTGCCGAGGATCGGGCGGCCGAGCGGGCCGCTGCCGAAGATCACCTTGGCGAACAGGTCGTGGACGACGTCACCCGGGTCGTCCTCGGCCATCGCCATCTCCTCGAGGATGACGCCGCGCTCGGCGTCGACGTCCTCGGGGCGGATCAGCGAGCCGGTCAGCATGTCGCAGACCACGTCGATGGCCAGCGGCAGGTCGGTGTCCAGGACCCGGGCGTAGTAGCAGGTGTTCTCCTTCGCGGTGAAGGCGTTCATCTCGCCACCGACCGCGTCCAGGGCCGCCGAGATGTCCAGCGCGCTGCGCCGCTCGGTGCCCTTGAAGAGCAGGTGCTCCAGGTAGTGGGTGGCGCCGTTGAGCTGCGGGGTCTCGTCCCGCGAGCCGACGCCGACCCAGATGCCGAAGGTCGCGGAGCGCACCGTCGGCAGGGTCTCGGTGACGACCCGCAGGCCGCCGGGCAGGACGGAGCGGCGCACCGTGCCGGCGCCGTCGACGCCCTTGAGCAGGGTCCGGGTGCTGCCGGGACGCTGCTTTACCGCCGGGGCCTGGGCCACGGTGGGTACCTCCAGAGGAATCGCACGTGGAATGGCACGTACGGACGAACGCGTGGACAACAGGGTGCGGCCCGCACGCCGGGGAGGCGTACGGGCCGCAAGGGTCAGCTAGCGGCGCTTCACTCGGAAGCGGCCTCGTCGCCGTCCTCGCCCTCGACGACCGGGATGAGGGAGAGCTTGCCGCGCGGGTCGATCTCGGCGATCTCGACCTGCACCTTGGCGCCGACGCCGAGGACGTCCTCGACGTTCTCCACGCGCTTGCCGCCGGCCAGCTTGCGGATCTGCGAGATGTGCAGCAGGCCGTCCTTGCCCGGCATGAGCGAGACGAACGCGCCGAACGTCGTGGTCTTGACCACGGTGCCCAGGTAGCGCTCGCCGACCTCCGGCATGGTCGGGTTGGCGATCTGGTTGATCGTGGTGCGGGCGGCCTCGGCGGCCGGCCCGTCGGAGGCACCGATGTAGATGGTGCCGTCGTCCTCGATCGTGATCTCGGCGCCGGTGTCCTCCTGGATCTGGTTGATCATCTTGCCCTTGGGGCCGATGACCTCGCCGATCTTGTCCACCGGGATCTTGATGGTGATGATGCGCGGCGCGTTCGGGGACATCTCGTCGGGCGAGTCGATGGCCTCGTTCATCACGTCGAGGATGTGCAGGCGCGCGTCGCGGGCCTGCTTCAGCGCGGCGGCCAGCACGGAGGCCGGGATGCCGTTCAGCTTGGTGTCGAGCTGCAGCGCGGTGATGAAGTTGCGGGTACCGGCGACCTTGAAGTCCATGTCGCCGTACGCGTCCTCGGCGCCCAGGATGTCGGTCAGCGCGACGTAGTGGGTCTCACCGTCGATCTCCTGCGAGATCAGGCCCATGGCGATGCCGGCGACGGCGGCCTTGAGCGGCACACCGGCGTTCAGCAGCGACATGGTCGAGGCGCAGACCGAGCCCATCGAGGTGGAGCCGTTGGAGCCGAGCGCCTCGGAGACCTGGCGGATGGCGTACGGGAACTCCTCGCGGGTCGGGAGGACCGGGAGGATGGCGCGCTCAGCCAGGGCGCCGTGGCCGATCTCGCGGCGCTTGGGGGCGCCCACGCGACCGGTCTCGCCGACCGAGTACGGCGGGAAGTTGTAGTTGTGCATGTAGCGGCGACGCGTCTCCGGGGAGAGCGTGTCGAGCTGCTGCTCCATGCGGAGCATGTTCAGCGTGGTGACACCCAGGATCTGGGTCTCGCCGCGCTCGAACAGCGCCGAGCCGTGGACGCGCGGGATGGCCTCGACCTCGGCGGCCAGGGTGCGGATGTCGGTGACACCGCGGCCGTCCATGCGGACCTTGTCCTTGATGACGCGCTCGCGGACGATCTTCTTGGTCAGCGCGTTGTAGGCGGCGCTGATCTCCTTCTCGCGACCCTCGAACTCGGGGAGCAGCTTCTCGGCCGCGAGGGCCTTGACGCGGTCCAGCTCGGTGTTGCGCTCCTGCTTGCCCGGGATGGTGAGGGCCTGGGCCAGCTCGTCCTTGACGGCGCTGGTCAGCGCGGCGAGGACGTCGTCCTGGTAGTCCAGGAAGACCGGGAACTCGGCGGTCGGCTTGGCGGCCTGGGCGGCCAGCTGCGCCTGCGCGGCGCACAGCACCTTGATGAAGGGCTTGGCGGCGTCGAGACCGGCGGCCACGACCTCCTCGGTCGGCGCGTCGGCGCCGCCCTCGACCAGCTTGATGGTCTTGTCGGTGGCCTCGGCCTCGACCATCATGATCGCGACATCGCCGTCCGGCAGGACGCGACCGGCGACGACCATGTCGAAGACGGCCGACTCCAGCTCGCTGTGGGTCGGGAAAGCGACCCACTGGCCGTTGATCAGCGCGACGCGGACGCCACCGATCGGGCCGGAGAACGGCAGGCCCGCCAGCTGGGTGGAGGCGGAGGCGGCGTTGATCGCGACCACGTCGTACAGGTGGTCGGGGTTGAGCGCCATCACGGTGCAGACGACCTGGACCTCGTTGCGCAGGCCCTTGACGAAGGACGGGCGCAGCGGGCGGTCGATCAGGCGGCAGGTGAGGATCGCGTCCTCGGAGGGCCGGCCCTCACGACGGAAGAACGAGCCGGGGATGCGGCCGGCGGCGTACATCCGCTCCTCGACGTCCACCGTCAGCGGGAAGAAGTCGAAGTGCTCCTTCGGCTGCTTGGACGCGCTGGTGGCCGACAGCACCATGGTGTCGTCGTCCAGGTAGGCCACGGCGGAGCCGGCGGCCTGACGGGCCAGACGGCCGGTCTCGAAGCGGATGGTACGGGTGCCGAAGGAACCGTTGTCGATCACGGCCTCGGCGTAGAACACGTTCTCTTCCACCTGGAAGATCTCCTCTTTCGTACGTCTCCGGGAAAGCGTCCCCGCGCAGTGCCTCGCGTTGGCTCCGGGGCCCTCTTGCCAGGGAGGGCGGCAGCCGGGCCGGTCTTCGATCGAAGCCTCCGGGGTGCCCCGCTCGGCTGCGGGGGTTCCGGGGGCCACTACCGAGGACCGGCGCCTCACGGCTGCCGGGCCGGGACGGGCGGTCCGCGTCTGGACGCTCTCTCGGATGCGGGCGGCTTCCGTTTGAAGCCTTCGTCCCGCGGGGGGGTTCGGGCTGTCTGCCCGGGTGGCGCGCTGGTGCGCCATCACCCGGCATGCCCACAACCCTACGGTGCAATCCTCGGCCACCTGGGGAGGTGCGCGCGAGTTGTTATGTCAGGGTGCCGCGGTCGAACCGCCGCGGCATACGCGCGAGGGGCGGCTCCCCGGTGTGGGGAGCCGCCCCGAGCGGCGTTCTCAGCGGGCGCCGCCGGCGGCACCGCGACGGATGCCCAGACGGTCGACGAGCGTACGGAAGCGCTCGATGTCCTTCTTGGCCAGGTACTGCAGGAGGCGGCGGCGCTGGCCGACCAGGATCAGCAGGCCACGACGCGAGTGGTGGTCGTGCTTGTGGAACTTGAGGTGCTCGGTCAGGTCCGAGATACGGCGCGAGAGCATGGCGACCTGGACCTCGGGGGAGCCGGTGTCGCCCTCCTTCTGGCCGAACTCGGCGAAGATCTGCTTCTTGACGTCAGAGGCGAGAGCCACTGCAACTCCTTCAAGGTCTACCGAGCGGTCCTGGTCGACTGCACAGGGCTCTGCGAGAACTCGGTGTCGTGAGCGCGGTCCGAGGTCTGCGACCCACGGGGTCGGACACACGGCTGCGCTCGGAGGCCAAGGGTACCAGTGTCGGCCACCCGGCCAGTCGGCGGGCGGGCGGCACCGGTGGCCACCGGCCGGCGGCGGTCAGCCGGTGGCGCCGCGGACCAGCCGGTAGACGTTCAGCACGGCGAGCGCCAGCGGGACCAGCGAGATCAGGGTGAGGCTGTCCACCAGGTCCAGGATGCGGCCCCAGAACGGGGAGACGCCGAGTCGGGGCACCACCAGCGCGATCGCGGTGAGCAGCGCGGCGCCGAAGGCGATGGAGGCGGCCAGCCAGATCGTGCGCAGGTCGAGTTCGGTGCCGGAGCCGGCCGCCCGCAGGATGAACTGCGGGGTGTGCAGGGACAGTCCGACGATCAGCAGGCACAGGCCGAGCAGTCCGGCGACGGTGAGGCTGAGGACCTGCGCGGTGTAGCGGAACAGCCGGGCGCGCAGCATGGTGGCGATGCCCAGGGCGAGCGCCAGCAGCTCCGGGAAGGTCCGGTCGGTGAAGGAGAGGACGGCGCAGGCACCGACCACGACCGCGGCGCAGCCGCCGACCAGGCCGACCAGCACCTCGTGGCCGCGGCGGGCCTGGTGGGCGATCCGCTCGTACTGGACGGCCTCGGCGCGCTCGGCCTCCTCGTCGTAGTCGCGGCTGCGGGTGCGGGTCTGGCCGGGGGCGCTGAAGCCGACCGGCAGCCGGGCGAAGCGGGCGGAGAGGCTGGGCAGGAAGCCGACCGCGGCGACCGCGGCGACACCGGTGACGGCGGCGATGTTCCCGGCCGGGGTGCCGGGCATCAGCACGGCGGTGAAGGTGGCGAGCGCGCCGGCGGTGGCGACGAAGGCGGCGGCGACGAACACCGCGTCCTTCTCCGGCAGGAGTCCGGCCAGCAGCACGGCGATCACCAGGGCGGTGACGCAGCCGGTCAGGAACTGCAGCCGGCCGGGGCCGTCCCACGGGTGGGCGACGGCGATGATGCCGCTGCCGGCGATCATGGCGTGCGGCAGGGCGCCGAGGCCGAGCGCGACCGCGGCGGGGGCGTCCTGGTAGACCCGGGCGCGCACCCCGGCGAGCGCGGTGAGCACCACGGCGGCGACGCCGGCCAGTACGCCGGGCAGGCTGTGCATGTCGTGGCGCAGGTCGGAGAACCAGAGCGCGAAGCCGAGCAGGGTGAGCAGCACCCCGGCGCCGATCAGGCCGAAGCCGCGCATCAGGTCGACGGTCCAGAACCGGCGGTCGGCCTCGACGGCGCTGGCGATGGCGTCGGCGACGTCGTCGTAGACGGCCGGCGGCAGCGACTCGGCGAAGGGGCGCAGCGCCAACAGGTCGCCGTCGCGGACCTGCTGGGCGGCCAGCGAGAGGCTGCTGTCGAGCACGGTGCCGTCGCGGCGGACCAGGTGGAAGCCGGTGGGGGTGCCGTCGGGCTGGCTCTGCTTGGCCAGGCGCAGCACCTCGGGGTAGACGTCGGCGAGGGCGACGTCCTCGGGCAGGGCGACGTCGATCCGGCGGTCCGGGGCGACGACGGTCACCCGGCAGTAGCCCGTGGCGGCGGTTGAAGTCACGGCCGCACCTCGATCCTTCGACGCACTGGGCGCTCCCCCTGTGTTGACGGTGCCGCCGCACGGCGGCGCGCGGTGTGGCTGTGGAACCGGCCCGGCCGGGCCGCGAGTTGGCGCGGCGTTACCCTACCCGCTCGGTTCGTGCCCGCCGTCGCTGCGGGGCGGGGGTCGGTGCCGCCGTGGGGCGGGGCCCGGTGCTGCCGCGGGCGGGGCCCGGCGGGCGGTGCGGGGGCCGACCGTTAGTATCGGGCGCCTGCGCACGGTGGTACGGGGGCTGCGCTGGGTGGGGCGTCCTCAGCCACGGGTATCCGTACCGGCCCGGGCGCAGTCGCGTGAGGGCTGATGCCGAAGTGATCGATCGACGCCGCGGGGTGGATGGCACATGGGTGTGATCATGGTCAAGCGACCGGCCAGGGCCTACCCGCCGACCGTTCCGGACGAGCCGGTGGAGCTGGTCAGCCCGCCCGAGCTGCCCCGGCACGGCGGCGAGGACTGGCTGATGAGCGTCCTGCCGATGCTCGGCATGGGCGGCTCGGCGGTGTTCTTCTTCTCGCCCGGCGCGGCCGCCCCGATGAAGATCATGGGCGGTCTGATGATCGTCTCGACGGTCGGCATGGTGCTGGCCCAGATCGTGCGGGCCCGCAAGGGCGGCTCGACCGTGATGGCGGACGAGCGGCGCGACTACCTCAAGTACCTGCAGCAGACCCGCCGCCAGGTGCGCCGCACGGCGGAGAGCCAGCGCGGCGCGCTGCTGTTCCTGAACCCGGCGCCGGACCAGCTGTGGTCGATCGTCGAGGACGGCCGGCGACTGTGGGAACGGCGCACGGCGGACGGCGACTTCGCGCAGATCCGGGTGGGCCTCGGGCCGGTGCAGCTGTCCACCCCGCTGGTGGCGCCGCAGACCGCGCCGATGGACGAGCTGGAGCCGCTGTCGGCGGCCGCGATGCACTCCTTCCTGAAGGCCCACGGCACCCTCCAGGACCTGCCGCTGGCGGTCTCGCTGCGGGCGTTCTACCACATCACGGTGTGCGGGGACCCCGACGCGGTGTACGGCAACGTGCGCGCGATGATCGCCCAACTGACCACCCTGCACTCGCCGGACGACCTGCTGATCGCGGTCGCCGCGGCGCCCGGCGCGGCCGAGGAGTGGGACTGGACCAAGTGGCTGCCGCACAACCAGCACCGCAAGGAGAGCGACGGCGCGGGCTCGCGCCGGCTGAGCGCCGCCGACCTGGGCGAGCTGGAGTACCTGCTGCAGGACGAGCTGTCCGGCCGCCAGCGCTTCGTCCGGGACGCGGCGCCCGCCGCGGACCAGCCGCACCTGGTGGTGATCATGGACGGCGCCGGGGTGCCGCACGACTCGGTGCTGGCGAGCCCCGAGGGCGTGCAGGGGGTGACCGTCATCGAGGTCGTCCCGGGCGAGGTGGACGAGCCGAGCGGACACCTGATGGTGACGGTCACCCCGCAGGAGCTGGTCCTGCGTTCGGCCTCCGGGGCGACCTACAGCGGCAAGCCGGACCTGCTCTCGCTGTGGCAGTCCGAGGCGCTGGCGCGGCAGTTGGCGCCGTACCGGGCCTCGGCCGGCGGTGACGACGAGCCGCTGCTGTCCAACCTGGACTTCACCGACATGATGAACTCGGGCGACCCGGGCTCCTTCGACGTGGCCCGCAGCTGGCGCCCGCGCGCCCAGCACGAGCGGATGCGGGTGCCGATCGGCGTCGGCGCGGGCGGCGAGCACGTCTACCTGGACATCAAGGAGGCCGCGCTGGAGGGCATGGGCCCGCACGGCCTGTGCGTGGGCGCGACCGGTTCCGGCAAGTCGGAGCTGCTGCGCACGCTGGTGCTCGCGCTGGCGATGACCCACTCCTCGGAGACGCTGAACTTCGTGCTCGCCGACTTCAAGGGCGGCGCGACCTTCCTGGGCATGGCGGACATGCCGCACACCTCCGCGGTGATCACCAACCTGGAGGGCGAACTCACCCTGGTCGACCGCATGCGCGACGCGATCGAGGGCGAGCTGCACCGCCGCCAGGAACTGCTGCACCGCTCCGGCAACTACGCCAACATCCACGAGTACGAGCGGGCCCGGGCCGCGGGCGCGGCGCTGGACCCGCTGCCCTCGCTGGTGCTGATCATCGACGAGTTCTCCGAACTCCTCACCGCCAAGCCCGACTTCATCGAGATGTTCATCCAGATCGGCCGGATCGGCCGCTCCCTGGGCGTGCACCTGCTGCTGGCCTCGCAGCGCCTGGAGGAGGGCAAGCTGCGCGGCCTGGACACCTACCTCTCGTACCGGATCGGTCTGCGCACCTTCTCCGCCGCCGAGTCGCGGGCGGCGATCGGCGTGCCGGACGCGTACCACCTGCCGCCGGTGCCGGGCGTCGGCTACCTGAAGTTCGGCGAGGACGTGATGGACCGGTTCAAGGCCGCGTACGTCTCGGGGCCGTACCGGGCGCCGGGGCAGCAGCGGTCGACCGGCGGGCGGCGGGTGAACGCCCGGCCGGTGGCGTTCACCTCGTCCTTCGTGGACCTGCCGCCGGAGCCGGTGGAGGAGGAGACGCCGCAGGCCCCGGAGCAGGACGACGCGCTGGTGGACACCGTGCTGGACGTCTTCGTCCAGCGGATGACCGGCCAGGGCCCGGCCGCACACCAGGTGTGGCTGCCGCCGCTGGACGAGGCGCCGAGCATGGACCACCTGCTGCCGCCGCTGCAGGTCGTCCCGGACCGCGGGCTGACCGCGCCGGGCTACCCGGGCGGCCGGCTGCGGGCCCCGATCGGCATCGTGGACAAGCCGCGCGAGCAGAAGACCGACATCCTGGAGGTCGACTTCTCCGGGGCGGCCGGCCACGGCCTGGTGGTGGGCGGCCCGCGCTCGGGCAAGTCCACCGTGCTGCGCACCGTGACGACCGCCTTCGGCCTCAC
This sequence comes from Kitasatospora sp. NPDC023176, assembly GCF_055560495.1. NCBI lineage: Bacteria > Bacillati > Actinomycetota > Actinomycetes > Kitasatosporales > Streptomycetaceae > Kitasatospora > Kitasatospora sp. NPDC023176. Next base: position 14,316 of record NZ_JBVHIP010000052.1, read on the forward strand.
CCACACGCCGCGCGAGGTGCAGTTCTACCTGCTGGACTTCGGCGCGGGCAGCTTCCAGTCGCTGACCGGGCTGCCGCACGTCGGCGGGGTGGCCGGGCGCCTGGACGTGGACAAGGTGCGCCGGATGGTATCCGAGGTGCACGCGGTGATGAACCGGCGCGAGGAGCTGTTCCGGACGGCCGGGATCGACACCATCACCACCTACCGGGCCCGCCGGGCGGCCGGGCAGCTGCCGGACGAGGCCTTCGGCGACGTGTTCCTGATGATCGACGGCTGGAACACCTTCAAGCAGGAGTTCGAGGGCCTGGAGCCGGTGATCGGCGACATCGCCCAGCGCGGCCTCGGCTACGGCGTCCACCTGGTGATCACCGCGGCCCGGTACGCGGAGGTGCGCCCCGCGCTGAAGGACCTGCTGCAGAACCGCATCGAGCTGAAGCTCGGTGACTCGATGGAGTCCGAGGTGGACCGCCGGGTGGCGCAGAACGTCCCGCCGCTGGCCGGGCGCGGCATCACCGCGGAGCGGCTGCACTTCCTGGGCGGCCTGCCCCGGCTGGACGGCTCCTCCTCGGTGGAGGACCTGCAGGACGGCGTCGCCGGACTGGTCGGCGCGGTCGACGCGGCCTGGACCGGCCAGCGCGCCCCGCAGGTGCGGATGCTGCCGGCCGTCCTGGACGGCCACTCGCTGCCGAAGGGCTTCGAGCACCCGGAGCGCGGCGTGTCCTTCGGCGTGGACGAGGCCGAGCTGGCGCCGGTGTTCGTCAACTTCGACACCGACCCGCTGTTCATCGTCTTCGGTGACACCGAGTCCGGGAAGTCGGCGGTGCTGCGGATGCTGATCAAGCAGATCACCGAGCGCTACACCCCGGACCAGGCGGGCATCGTGGTCGGCGACTACCGGCGCGCCCTGCTGGGCACCGTCCCGCCGGAGTACCTGGTGGAGTACGCGGCCGCGCAGCCGGCCATGACGGCCATCGTGGACATGCTGCGCGGGGCCTGCGCCCGGCGCCTGCCCGGCCCGGACGTGACCGCCGAGCAGCTGCGCAACCGCAGCTGGTACACCGGCAAGGACATGTTCGTGATCGTCGACGACTACGAGCTGGTCGCGACCGGCTCGGGCAACCCGCTGGCGCCGCTGGCCGAGTTCCTGCCGTTCGCCCGGGACATCGGCCTGCGGGTGATCGTGGCCCGCAGCGCGGGCGGCGCCGGGCGCTCGCTGTACGAGCCGGTGATGCAGCGGATGCGCGAGCTGGGCGGGCAGGGCATCATCCTGTCCGGCAACCGGGACGAGGGCGCGCTGCTGGGGACGGTCAAGCCGCAGGCGCTGCCGCCGGGCCGCGGGGTGTACGTGTCACGCCGCGCGACCAACGGGCAGATGGTCCAGACGGGCTGGCTGCCGGAGCAGTGACCGGGTGGAGCAGTCGGGCCGTTCGCTACGGACGGTGATCGAAGGGGTCGGACTCAGCGGAGTCCGGCCCCTTCGGCGTCCCAGGTGCTGAAACGTTACCTAGATCTTTCCGGGGTGGGGCTGCGATTCCCGCACCCACCTCGGGGGTTGCCCTGCTGCTCAGCAGCACCTGGACGTATCGCCGCCCCATCGAGGCGTCGCCTTTGAAAGGTGGCCTGCAATCCGCAGTTCACCTTGGATTCATGCTTGATGTGGCCAAAGTAACAAGTCGGACAAACAGCGCCATGACAGTAAGTGATCATCGGATCGCATGTCTATGCCGTTCACCGCAACGGATTCCGAAGCACTTCCGGCGTTGACGCAATCAATACGCCAAGGTTCCATTGCGGCCTTGGGAGCGACCGGACAGGACCCGAGCAACCAGCCAGCGGAGGCGATACCGCTCCCATCCCAGGACCGCACAGAGCCGATCGGAAGCCACATGACCGACACGCTTCGCCCGCCACAGAACGTCACCGCCACGGCGGACGGGGCAGCCGCGCCCCAACAGCTCAAGCGCTCGATCGGCGTCGTGGGCGGCACCCTGCTCACGCTGTCCTGCGTCACCCCCGCCTCGACGCTCTTCGTGATCGTGCCGGAACTGTTCTCCAGCATCGGCAGCGCCACCGCCCTGGCCATCGGCATCGGCTCGCTGCTCTGCGTCGCGGTCGCGTTCTGCTACTCCGAGCTCGGCACCCTGATCCCCAGCGCCGGCGGCGAGTACGCGATGGTCGGCACCCTGGCCGGGCGGCTCGCGGGCTGGCTGGTCTTCATCCAGTCGCTGATCGTGGTGATGATCGTCCCCTCGGTCATCGCCCTCGGCACCGCCGACTACCTGGCGCCCGCCCTGCACATCGACAAGCCGATCGCCGGCGCCGCCGTGATGCTCGCCGCCACCCTGGCCGGCCTGCTCGACCTGCGCGCCAACGCCTGGATCACCGGCATCTTCCTGGTCCTGGAGGTCATCGCGGCCGGCGTGGTCTCCGTGCTCGGCTTCTCCCACGCCAACGCCGCCCACCCCAGCCTGCTGCACGGCCTGGTCTCCACGGACGGCGGCGCCGCCAGCCCGGTCGGCATCGGCGCCATCGTCGGTGCCCTCGGCATCGCCCTGTTCGCCACCCAGGGCTTCTCCACCGCCGTCTACCTCTCCGAGGAGCTGGAGAACCCCCGCCGCACCGTCTCCCGCACCGTGCTGTGGACCCTCGGCCTCTCCAGCGCCATCATCCTGGTCCCGGTCGCCGCCATCACCATGGGCGCCCCCGACCTGCAGACCCTGACCTCCGGCGACATCCCCGGCATGGTCACCGCCTGGAGCAACTCCGCGGTCGGCACCTTCATCAGCCTCTGCATCGCGCTGGCCATCATCAACGCCGGCATCGTCATGGTCATCCAGAACTCCCGAGTGCTGTTCGCCTCCGCCCGCGACAAGGCCTGGCCCGAGCCCGTCAACAAGGCCTTCGGCACCCTCGGCCGCTTCGGCTCCCCGTGGATCGCCACCCTCGCGGTCGGCCTGCCGGGCGCCGCGCTCTGCTTCGTCAAGGGCCAGCTGCTCAGCAACATCACCGGCGTCGCCGTCACCGCGATGTACCTGCTGGTCGCCATCGCCTCGCTGCTCTCCCGCCGCAGCCACCACAAGCACGCCGCCGCCTGGCGGATGCCGCTGTGGCCGGCCGTCCCCGCGCTGCTGATCGTCGTCCTGGTCTACGTCATGACCCAGCTCGACGCCGAACCCCTGCTGTGGACCGGCGGCATCACCGCCGCCGCCACCCTCTACTGGCTGTTCTACCTGCGCCCCCGGCAGGCCACCCGCTGGGTGATCAGCCTCCCCGAGGACCAGCGGGACTGACCCCCCGATCCCCCACCCCCACCCCCACACGGCGGTGCCCCGGGCTCTCCCCCAAGCCCGGGGCACCGCCACGTCCGTGACCGCTACTTCCTGAGCCACTCCGGGCTGGTGGCGATCGCCTTGAGCTGGTCCAGGCCGAGCAGCGGCTTGCCGGTCGGCGGCTCGCCGACCTGGACGAGCAGGCCGTCCCGCCGGACCTCGGCCATCGGCGCGCCCCCCGGACTGGACGTCCCCGGGCCGAAGAGCTTGAGCAGGCCGCCGTCGGGCAGCACCGTCGCACCCTCGGACGTCTTCTTCGTCTCGGCCTCCGACTGCGGCGCCAGCTTCTGCACCCGCACGACCAGCGATCCGGCGGTGCCCCCCTGGGCGAGCTGGACGTTCATGACGACCTCGTTGCCGTCGACCTTGCCGACGCTCACCCCGGCGGGCAGCAGACCGGCCAGGACGGCCTGGCGGTCCGGCAGGGACAGCCCGGTGCTCTGGGCCGCGTAGTCGACGCCGTCGTACTGGACCGCCGCGGCGATCGGGTCCCAGGACCCGTCGGTGACGATCCCCCTGAGCTGGTCCAGGGTGAGCGGCGGGTTGGGACGGCTGTCGGGCGAGCCCTTCTCCTGCGGCGAGTTCCACTCGCTGAGGGTGATCTCCCGGCCGTCGGGCCCGGTCAGCACCGCCAACCACTCCTTGGTGTCGGCGCGGTGGTCCGGGTACTCGTACCCCTCGCTGAGGTACAGCTTGGAGCCGTCCGCCAGGGTGGCGACCGAGCACGAGTCGATCCGGTTGAGCTTGGGGTCCGGGCAGGACGGCTCCTGGCCCTGGCCCTTGCGGTGCTTCTGGACCGCGACCGACAGGAGCGACTTGCCCTGACCGTCGTCGAACACCAGCTGGGCGCCCGCGAAGGTGCCCTTCATCGCGGGGTCGTCGGTGCCGCGGCCGGCGGCCTCGGTGATCTGCCCCTTGGGCAGCAGCGCCTTGAAGGCCGCCAGCACCGCATCGCCGGTGACGACCTTCGGGGCCGCGGTGGGCGTGGGTGTGCCCGCCGAGGCCGGGGTCACCGCGACTCCGGTGGAGGCGGTGGAGGCGGCAGCGGCCACCGTGCCCGCGCCGGAGTGCGAGGTGGCACCGGTCAGGTAGACCGCGCCGGTGCCCACCAGGGCCAGCGCGGCCGCGCCGCCCACCACCGCGGCGGCCGAACGGCGGCGCCAGCGGCTGCGGCCGCGCTGGTAGCCGCCCGCCACCAGCCCGGCCTGGTCGGCCTGGTCGGGGCGGAAGCCCTCACCGGTGCGGGTGAGGGCGAACAGCAGATCGTCTTCGAACTTGTCCGGCTCGGACATGGCGGATCACCGTCTCCTTGCGTCGTGGAAGTGCCAGTAGTGGTCAGCGGTGGTGCGCAGGTCGCTCGGCGGCCGGTGCGCGGGTCGTTCAGCGGGCCGCGAGTTCGGCCAGCGAATCGCCGAGCAGGGCGCGCAGCCGCGCCAGCGCCCGGGTGGTCCTGGTCCGGACCGCGCCGGAGGACACCCGCAGCACCTCGGCGGTCTCCTCGACGCTGCGGTCCTCCCAGTAGCGCAGCACCAGCACCGCCCGGTCCTTGGCCGGCATCCGCCCGAGCGCGTCGAGCAGGGTCAGCCGCAGACTGCTGTCCGCGTCGTGCCCCTCCGGCTCCGGCAGCGCCTCGGTCGGACGCTCGCCGCTGGAGCGGCGGCGCTGCTGGGCGATGAAGGTGCGCACCATCACGGTGTGGGTGTAGGCCGCCGGGTTGTCGATCCGGTTCCGGCCGCCGGTGAAGGCGCTGCGCCGCCAGAGCACGTACATCCGGCTGAGGGCCTCCTGTACGAGGTCCTCGGCGTAGTGGGTGTCGCCGCTGGTGAGCAGACAGGCCGAGCGGTAGAGGTGGCCGGTGCGACTGGAGACGAGTTCCAGGAACTCCGCGTCCTTGGCCTCGCGGCCACCACCGATCCACCCCATCGCCCGTCGCTCCCCCGCGTCCGTGTGCCTCCGACACCTGATGGATGCGGTGAACGGGCCGCGGTGTTACAGGCGGTTCACGGGTTCTTCCCGCGGCGCCGGTCGCGGAGCACCACGCCGCCGCCGATCAGCAGGGCCACCAGCAGGGCGCCGACGCCGACCACGTAGGTGGCGGTGCGGCCGTCGCGGTCGGCCTGGGTCTCGCCGAGGCCGACCGGCGCCGGCACGATCGGGGCGGCGGCCAGCTGCACCGGAGCGTCCGGGGCGGCGGCGGACGGCGGATTGTCGGGCGCCTTGGTGACGGCCTTGACCGGGTCCACCACACCCCAGCCGATGAACTCGTTCGAGCCGCGCTCGGTGCGCTGGGCGGACTGCTCGATCCACGCGCGCACCTGGGCCGGCGTCCAGCCGGGGTGCGCGCCGACCAGCAGCGCGGCGAGCCCGGAGACGTACGGGGCGGCGAAGCTGGTGCCGTTGTCGACGCACTGGCCGCCGCCGGGCACGGTGGAGAGCATGTCGACGCCCGGCGCGGCGACCTTCACGAAGGAGCCGTACTGGGAGAACGGGGCGCGCTCGTTGTTGCGGTCGGAGGCGCCGACGGAGAGCACGGTCGGGAAGGCGCCCGGGTAGGTGTCGCCCTCCTTGCCGTCGTTGCCGCTGGAGGCGACCACCACGATGCCGGCGCTCTCGGCGGACTCGATCGCGGCCTTCAGCTCCTGGTAGCCGCCGAAGTGGGCGTCGCCCGCGCCGCGCACGTCCTGGGAGATGTTGATGACCCTGATCGGGGCCTTCTTCGGGTCCGTGTTGTTCTTGACGACCTCGGCGATGGCCGCGGTGAGGCTGGAGACGTCACCGTTGCCCTCGCTGTCGTTCTGCCGGATCGCGTAGATCCTGGCGTCGGGGGCCAGCCCGACGAAGCCCGTCCGGTCGCTGCGGCCCGCGGCGATGATGCCGGCCACCTTGGTGCCGTGACCGACCGTGTCGTCCTTGGAGGTGCCGTCGACCGGCTTGTTGTTCTGCTTGTCGAACAGCAGGCTGGAGCCCGCGTCGACCTTGCCGGCCAGCTGGGGGTTGCGGTCGTCCACCCCGGTGTCGATGACGGCGACCGTCACCCCGCCGCCGGTGGTCTTCCCGCCCTGCCAGAGTTCGTCCAGCAGTATCCGCTGCAGCGACCACGGCACGGTCGGCACGTCGGGCGCGGGCTTGGGGCAGTCACCGGCGGCGGCCAGTGCGGGCCCGCCGTCCGCGAACGCCGGGGCGGTGCAGGGGCCGCCCAGCACCACGAGCGCGGCCAGCGCCGCGGCCGTCCTACGGAACCCGCGTCCGGACACCCTGCCACCCCTCATGTTCGCCACCCCGTGCCGCGCCGCGCGCCGAAGGGCGGGTACCCGGAACCCGGGTACCCGCCCCCTGTCGTTCCCGTCCGGGAACGTCCGGATCAGTGGCCGCCCCAGAGACCGGCGTTCTTCTTCTCGGTCGCCTGGTAGTTCTGAGCGGCGCTCTCCAGCGCGCTGGAGATCTTGCCGCAGGTGTCCTTCAGGTCCTGGGCGGCGTTGTCCCACTTGGTCTGCTGGGTCTTGTAGCCCTGCTGGGCCTGGCCCTGCCAGCCGTGGGAGATCTTGGTGACCTCCTTCTGCAGCTCGCCCAGCATGTGGTCGATCTTGTTGGCCGAGTTCTGGACGTCCTGGGACGCCTGGTGGAGGGTCTGGAAGTTGACGAGAATGTGGTCGGTCACAATGTCTCCCTGGACGAGGATGCGGAGCACCCGGCGCTCAGTCGCGGGCACCCCGTCGAGCGGACGGTCGGAACGGAGTGGAGATCAGTCCTTCGACGATCAGCCCTGCGGGCCGAACAGGGACTTCTGCTCCTCTTCCGCGCTCGCGTAGTGCTTGGTGGTCAGCTCGATGGCGTGCTTGATCGCGGTCAGCGATTCCTTCAGCGCCTTGACGTCATCGTTGACCTTCGTCTGCAGGGCCTTGTAGGCGTCCGCCGCCTGGCCCTTCCAGCCGCTGGTGATGTTGTCGACCGTCGTCTGGAGCGTGTTGCGCTCCGCCTCGATCTGGCCGATCGCCGTCTCGATCTTCCCGGCGAAGTCCATCATCTCCTGCGCGGTCACCGTGAACTGGCCGTCACTCATGATCCACCGTCCCCCATGAGAAAAAACATTGTGTGTACGGAGAGCCCCCGGGGCCCTGCCGCCGCATCACCCGTGTGATGTCCAGCAGCACTGTAGTCGGCACACGCAACTCACCCAACATCGAGTGTCGAGTAGTTACCAGACCATGACACTGGGGCCAATTCCGTTGCCGGGCTTGGCTGATCAGGCGTTCTGCGGCTGCGCGGCGCTCTTCGCGGTCAGCGGCGGACCGGCCGGCACCAGGTTCGACCACTCCTTGGGGACGGGCAGCGGCTGGACGTTCTGGTAGCCCAATCGGGCCTGGTTGCCGCCCGGTTGGTCGTCCGGGTTCGGAGCCGACTGGTCCCCGGAGCCGGGGTTCGGGGTGCTCGACGGCGGGGTCGTCGCCTTCGCGGAGCCGCTGGAGCCGGGCGACGGGGTGGGACCGTGGCCGCCGTCGCCGTTGGCCGGGACGGAGTAGCGCAGGCCGGTCTCGGTGATCAGGAAGTCGGTGCCGGAGCCACCGGCCGCACCGGCACCGGCCGCGGTACCGGCAACGGCACCGGCGCCGTTGCCGGCGGCCGCGTTGTCCACCGCCCGGTAGAACAGGCCGTGACCGGGCGTCACGTACGCCGCGCCCGCGCCGTTGTTGTACGCCGCCGGGTAGGACGTCCCGGCCCAGACGCTGCGCCGGGGCGTGCGGCCGTCCTCGGCCATGCCGTCGAAGGTGCTGCAGACGACCAGCCGGGCGTCCTGGCGCTCCTGCCAGTTGTTCACCGGCGCACCGGACTTCAGCGGCCAGTCGTCCGGGGTCTTCGGCAGCCGGACGTCGGTGTTGTTCTTGAACTGGTCGTCCGGCGTCATCTCGTCGTTGCGCGGGCGCCTGTCCTGGTCGTACTTGTAGAGCACCTGGTAGGCCGGGTTCTGCCGGATCAGCTCCGCCTGGAACGGGGTGATCAGGAAGAGGCCGTCCTTGCCGACCACGTAGTTGCGGTCCTGGTAGTGCACCAGCCGGCCGATCCGGCGGTCCGCCGCGTTGCCCAGGTTCACGCTGGAGTTGGGGTTCGGGCTGTCGGCCATCCCCTGGACGTCGGGGAAGGTGATCGGACTGGCGGTCACCAGGGTGTCCAGCCACTCCCGCTTCACCCGCTGCGGCACCGCGTTGGGCCCGAAGACCGCGGTGATCAGCGCCTTGCGCTCCTTGTCGTCCGACTGCGCCGAGCCGATCTCGTGCTTGCGGCCCTGGGCGTCGACCAGGTACACCTTCGCGGCGCCCGCGGCCGGCTGGCCCGGCCCCGAGGTCGAGACCTGCTGGTCGTCCGCCTGCTGCACCAGCATCAGCTGGTCCGGGCCGAGCATCCGGTCCTTGGCGGACAGCGCGGCCGCGTCCGCGCCGGCCGCCACGAACACCGCCTGGTTGACGGTCTCCTGCTTCTCGTCCGACCCCGGACGGTCGCAGACCGCCCACTTCATCGGCTGGCTGGCGCTGCCCGGCAACTTGTCCGGGGCGTACGGGATCCCGATGGTCGGGCCGTGGTTGGGGTAGCGGTCCAGCACCCCGTCGTCCACCACCACGACCTTGGCGCCGGCCGGCAGCACCAGCCGCGCCGAGGACATGTTGAGCACCTGGTGCAGCCGCTTGGTCTTGCCGTCCGGATCGGTCAGCACCACGTAGCGGGTGGTCGACTGCTTGCCCTGGACGATGTTCTTCCCGCTGTCCCACTGCACCGGCGCGGCGGGCTTGAACACCCCCCAGAGCCCGAACCCGGCCACCACCAGCGTCCCCACCAGCACGCTCGGCAGCACCGCCTTCACCGGGCGCGGCGCGTCCTCGTCACTGCCGCCGCCGGAGGGCAGCAGGAACGCCCCCACCGTGCGCTTGCGGGCGAAGGTGTACGCGTTCAGCTCGTCCCGACGCGATGCCATCCTCGTCGTCCCCCTCTGTCAGACCTGTGCCGGCCGTGGTCGGCCTCCGTCGGCCCGACCTGCCCCGTGGTCCGCACCCGCCGGGCGGGATCCGGCCCGAACCCTCTACGATGCGGCAGCAGACGGTGAGTACGGTACGGGTACGGTCCGCGAACCAGCCAGCCGGGCCGCGCCAAAGGATCAGAGAGGGCCACCGGGGGATGCCAAGCCAGACCGCTCCAGAACGCCGCGGCACCGCGGGCGCAGGGAGGTCGCGCCGGTCCGGACGGGCCCGCCGCGGCGGCCCGCCCGCCGAGGCCGCGGCCGTCCGACCGGCGGCGGCCGGCACCGGCGGCCCCGTCCAGGTGCGCGTCAACCCCCGACCCGGGCTGCTCGGCGGCCGGTTGAAGCTCCAGCAGGTCGTCCTGGTCGAGGTCGCCGCCGCCCTGGTGGCGGTGGGCTGGACGATCAGCCGCCCGGTCGCGGCCGGCTTCGGCGCGGTCTCGCTGGTCCTGCTGGTGCTGGCGGTCGTCCCGCTGCGCGGCCGCACCATCCCGGAGCTGCTGCGGGTCCGCTCCGCCCTCAAGTCCCGCCGCAGGCAGGCGAAGTCGCTGCTGCCGCCGCCCGGCACCGACCCGGCCCTGGCGCCCGCGCTGGAGCTCGAACCGGCGCTGCGCACCTGCACCCACGCCACCGAGGCCGACTTCGGCGGCCGCCCGGTGCGCCGCGAGACCGGCATGGTCGGCGACGGCACCTTCCTCACCTCGGTGCTGCTCGTCCAGGCCAAGGACCAGCCGCTGCGCCCGGTGCGCACCGCGCTGCCGCTGCCGCTGGACGTGATCTGCTCCGCGCTCACCGTGGACGACATCGCCCTGGAGTCGGTGCAGCTGGTCCAGCACACCCAGCCCGCCCCGGCCCAGCACCTGCCGGAGCAGTCGCTGGCCGCCCGCGCCTACCGCGAACTGCCGGACGGCACCTCCACCCCCGGACTGCGGCTGACCTGGGTCGCCCTCAAGCTCGACCCGGAGCGCTCGGCCACCGCCGTCCGGGCCCGCGGCGGCGGCGAGGACGGCGCCCGCAAGGCGCTCCAGCGGGTCACCGACCAGCTGGCCGGACGCCTCAACAGCGCCGGGTTCAACGCGACCGTGCTGGACGAGCGCGAACTGATCGCCGCCCTGGCCATCGCCACCTGCGCCAACCCGATCGCGGTCGCCGGGCGCCAGGGCACCGGCAGCGGCGGCGGCACCGCCCGCCGCACCCAGGAGGGCAACCGCTTCTGGCGGATCGACGACCGCTGGCACAGCACCTACGCGATCTCCCGCTGGCCGCAGCTGACCCGCCCCGGCGGCGGCACCGGCCGGATCGGCGCACCGGACCTGGTCAACCTGATCACCGGCTCCCCCGCGCTGGCCAGCACCTTCAGCCTCACCGCCGGACACGGCACCGGCGGCTCGGTGACCGTCAGCGGCCACCTGCGGGTGACCGGCCGCAGTGAGGGCGAGGTCGGCGACGTCGGCCGCCAGCTGGAGGCGCGGGCGCAGAGCGCCGGGCTCGGCCTCGTCCGGCTCGACCTCGAACAGGCCCCCGGCATGCTCGCCACCCTGCCGCTGGGAGGAACGTCCTGATGGCGTACCAGACCTACCCCGCCCCCGGCCCGACGCCCGGCCCCGAACAGCGCCGGCCGCGGCCGCGGATCCTGCCGGGCTTCGGCCTGCGCGGTCCGCGCCGGGAGAAGCACGTGCTGGAGGCCGCCGACCTCGCGGCGCTGGCCTTCCCGGTCGGCGACGACGGCGTGGTGATCGGCGTCGACCCGCAGGGACTGCCCGCGGTGCTCGGCCTGTTCCGCCCCAGCGCGTACGACCTGGTGCTGGTCGGCGGCGTGTGGACGGCACAGATCATCGCGCTGCGGGCGGCCGCGATCGGCGCCCGGGTCGCGGTGGAGACCGCCCGCGCCCAGCTCTGGGGCCCGATGGCGCAGGCCGCCGGCGGCGGCCAGCCCTGCGTGACGGTCCACCAGGTCGGACGGCTCGGCCCGCAGGGCGCCTCGGTGGCCTCGCCGGTGCTCGTGGTGCGCGACCTCGGCGCCCGCCCGCCGCGCACCCGGCTCTCCGCCGCGCCCTGGCAGACCACCCTGACGCTGCTCCCGTACCTGGGCCCGAACGCCTCCCGGGTGCTCAACGCGGCCGACCTGGTCGGTGTGCAGCGGATCATGCCCCAGGAGGCGGAGCTGGTCGGCCGGGTGCTGTCGCTCCCGCCGGAGGACGTGGCCGCGCTGCCCGCCCTCGGCGACGACCTCACCCTGTGGGCCACCCGGATGCGGCGTCAGTACGTCCGCGCGGTGGCCGGGCAGGCCGAACAGCAGGTGCTCGGCGGGCCGCGCCGGATGGACTGAGGGGCGCTTCCGGGCCGGTCGATCCCGGTCCGGAACCGAAGCCGCCTTCAACAGGGGCAGCCGAACGGCCTAGTCTTTGTTGCGGAAACGGCACCGCTGAACAAGCGGCGGCGAACACGAGGGAGCCCTAGTGAGCAGCGATCGGGACGGCGTCTACGTCGGCGACAACGCGGCGGAGGACGACGACGACTGGTCCGACGCGCCCGATTACACTCCCCCGTCCTGGTACGTGCAGTCGGGCCCGGCGGCGGCTCCGGCCGCACCGGCGCCCGCGGCCGCGGCGCCTGCCGTCCCGGCCGCGCCGGGCGTTCCCGGTCCTCCGGCTCCGACGGCTGCCGAGGCACCCGCTCCGGCGCCCGCACCCGCCCCGGTACCCGCTCCGGCTCCGGCTCCGGTGGCGGCCCCGGTGGCCGAGCCGGAACCGGCGCCCGCTCCCGTGCCCCCGACACCGCCCGTCCAGGCCGAGGCGCAGCACGTCCCGTTCCCGGCGCCGGCCCCACCGGTGACGCCGGAGCAGCCGCAGGCCCCCGCCGCGGCCACCTGGCCGCCGGCTCCGCAGCCGGAGGCACCGGGCCTGCCGAGCGCGCCGCAGCCGTACCCGGCGGCGGCGCCCCCCGCCGCGCCGCAGCCCGCGCAGCCCGCACCGCCGCAGCCCGTCACGCCGCAGCACTTCGCGCAGCCGCCGGTCCCGCCGGTGTCGGCTCCCGGCCCGGCGGCCCCGCAGGGCGTCCAGGCTCCGCACGCGCCGCAGGACCCGCAGGCCGGCTGGGACCCGCAGGCGGCCTGGGCCGCCCAGCAGTCGGCCGCCGGCCAGCCGCAGCCCGTCCAGCCGCAGCCCGCGCCGCCGCAGCCGCAGCCGGTCCAGCCGCAGCCCGCCGCCCCGGTGGACCCGCGTCAGGGCGGCTGGCCGCAGCCCGGTGCCTATCAGCAGCCGGCTACCGCCCAGCCACAGCCCCAGCCCGGACAGCCGTACCCCGGCCAGCCCGGCCAGCCCGGCCAGCCGCAGCAGCCCGCCCCCGCGCAGCCCTGGCCGCCGCAGGGCCCCGCCGCGCCGCCGCCGGCCGCGTTCCAGCAGGCCGCCGCCCCGCAGCAGACCGCCCACGGCGCCCCGCTCGGCTACACCGCCGCCGTCGAGCTGTCCTCCGACCGGCTGCTGCGCAGCCAGCCCAAGCAGCAGCGCCAGCAGCCGCGGTTCCAGTTCGGCGGGAAGGCCGCGGCGGCCGAGAAGGCCCGCAAGCTGGAGACCATCCGCACCCCGGTGATGAGCTGCTACCGGATCGCCGTGATCAGCCTCAAGGGCGGCGTCGGCAAGACCACGACCACCACCGCGCTCGGCGCGACCCTGGCCAGCGAGCGCCAGGACAAGGTGATCGCGATCGACGCCAACCCGGACGCCGGCACCCTGGGCCGCCGGGTCAAGCGCCAGACCGGCGCGACCATCCGCGACCTGGTGACGGCGATCCCGCACCTGCGCAGCTACATGGACATCCGTCAGTTCACCTCGCAGGACCTGAACTCGGGCCTGGAGATCCTGGCGAACGACGTCGACCCGGCCGTCTCGACCACCTTCAACGACTCGGACTACCGCCAGGTCATCGACGTGCTGGGCCGCCAGTACCCGATCATCCTGACCGACTCCGGCACCGGCCTGCTGTACAGCGCGATGCGCGGGGTGCTGGACCTCGCCGACCAGCTGATCATCGTCTCCACCCCGAGCGTGGACGGCGCCTCCAGCGCCTCGACCACCCTGGACTGGCTCTCCGCGCACGGCTACGCCGACCTGGTGCAGCGCAGCATCACGGTGGTCTCCGGGGTGCGCGAGACCAGCAAGATGATCAAGGTCGAGGACATCGTCGCGCACTTCCAGACCCGCTGCCGCGGCGTCATCGTGGTGCCCTTCGACGAAAGCCTGGCCGCCGGTGCCGAGGTCAACCTCGACATGATGCGGCCCAAGGTCCGCGAGGCGTACTTCGAGCTGGCCACCCTGGTCGGCGAGGACATCGCCCGGGCCCAGCAGGCGGCCGCCCAGCAGGCCGGCTGGCAGCAGCAGGCCCAGGCCGGGTACCAGCAGCAGCCGCAGCCGTACGCCGACCCCCAGCAGCAGGGCTACCCCGGCCAGGCCGCCCAGCCCGTCCCCGGGGCGCCGTGGGCGCCGCAGCCCGGCCAGGCCCCGCCGCCACCCGGGTACGGCTACCCGCAGCAGCCCGCCCCCGGAGCCCCCTGGCCGCAGCAGCCGGGCGCCCCGCAGCCGGGCCCGGGCTACGGCTACCCGCCGCAGGCGCCGCCCCAGCAGTGACGACGGAAGGGCCCGCCGACTCCGAAGTCGGCGGGCCCTTCCACATCCGGCCGGGATCAGGCCTCGGTCAGCTCCCGGGCCTGCTTGACGTCGTCGGCCATCCGGTCCAGCAGCGCCTCGATGGAGTCGAACTTCTCCATCCCGCGCAGGTAGGCCAGGAAGTCCACGGCCACGTGCAGCCCGTACAGGTCCAGACCGACCCGGTCGATGGCGTACGCCTCGACGGTGCGGGCGGTGCCGTCGAAGGTCGGGTTGGTGCCGACCGAGATCGCCGCCGGCATCCTCTCGCCCCCGGCGGTCAGCCAGCCCGCGTACACGCCGTCGGCCGGGACGGCGCTGTGCGGCACGGTCTCCACATTGGCGGTCGGGTAGCCGAGCTCCCGGCCGCGCTGCGCCCCGCGCACCACCACACCCTCGACCCGGTGCGGGCGGCCGAGCACCTCGTTGGCGCCGGCCATGTCCCCGGTCTCGACCAGGCGGCGGGTCAGGCTGGAGGAGAACGGCTCGCCGTCCCCGGCGGTGCCGGACACCTGGAGGTCCACCACCTCGACCTGGAAGTCGTCCGCCCGGCCCAGCTCGGTGAGCAGCGCGACGTCCCCGGCGGCCTTGTGCCCGAAGCGGAAGTTGGGGCCCTCGATGACGACCCGGGCGCGCAGCGCGTCCACCAGCACCTGCTGGACGAAGGTCTCCGGGGACTCCTGGGAGAACGCGGTGGTGAACGGCAGCACCAGCACCGCGTCCACGCCGAGTTCGGCGATCAGCTCGGCCCGGCGCGGGTGCGGCGCGAGCAGCGGCGGGTGGCTGCCCGGGCGGATCACCTCGCGCGGGTGCGGGTCGAAGGTCACCACGACCGAGGGGAGGCCGAGTTCGCGGGCCCGCTCGACGGCCCGGCCGATGATCAGCTGATGCCCGCGGTGCACTCCGTCGAACGAGCCGATGGTGACGACGCTGCGTCCCCAGTCACCGGGGATCTCCTCCAGGCCACGCCAGCGCTGCACCCGACTGCTCCTAGTTCCGTACGGTGCGTACCCTCGGCACGCTCAAACGCTCACAACCGAACCCCTATAGCGTGCCATGCGCCTGCCCGGGCTCAGGCACCGGAAGGGGGGTTGGGCGCACCGGTGCGCGCAGCGCTCCCGCGGGTACGGCCCGCTCGGCCTCGGCGGCGGCGTACTGAGGGTCCCGGCCGGCCGCGACCAGGGCCCGCAGCCGGGCCAGCCGGGGGCCGTCCGGGGCCGTCGGGGCGGCGTCGCGCGGCCACCGGGCGAGCAGCCGGGCGAAGGCCGCAGAGCGCCCGGCGCAGCGCACCAGCAGTTCGTCCGCGCCCGCCAGCCCCGGGGTCGCCCGGGCCAGCACGGCCCGGGCCCGGGCCGGGTTCTCCTGCGCGCAGTGCTCGGCGAGGCGTTCCACGGCGGCGGTGAGCACCGTCCGGTCGGTCTCGGTGGCGAGCAGGGTGTCCAGCAGTTCGCAGCGCAGCGCGTCCGCCGCCGGATCGGCCACCGGGACGGACAGCACCTCGGCGAACGGCCGGCGGACGGCGGCCGCCCGGGCGGCCAGGGCCCCGCCGAGCAGCACCCGCAGATCCAGCCGGGCGGCCGGCCCGTCGATCGCGGCGTGCCGCAGCCGGCGGCCGAGGTAGTCCACGGCGACCGGCCCGGCCAGCGCCGGGTGCCGGCGCAGCAGCCGGGCGGCCAGGTCGGCGCTGCGCCGGGCGGCCACCGGCGCCCTGGCGTCGGCGAGCACCCGCAGGGTCTCGGCGGGGGCCGCGCCGGGGAGCTCCAACCCGTCGGCGAGCGCGGCCAGGACGGGCTCCGGGTCGCTCTCCAGGGCCGGGGCGAGGGCGCGCGGGGTGAGGAAGGCGTCGCCGCCCGCGCGGTGGCGGGCGAGGGCGGCGTCCAGGTGCCCGGCCCGGGTCTCCGGGTCGCCGACCAGCAGGGCCAGCGCGGCGCCGTGCAGGGCCGGTTCGTCCTCGCGGGCGAGCAGGGTCAGCGCGGTGAACCGCAGCAGTCCGGCCCCGGCGCCGCCGGCGTACGGGGCGGTCCGCAGCGCGTGCACGGCAGCCGCGACGTGCCGCTCGGGCCGCCGGTCGTGGCTCCAGCGGTCGACCGCGCGGCAGAGCGCGGACGGCTCCTCGGCGGCGAGCACGGTGAGCAGCGCGTCCGCCCTCGGGTGCGCGGCGTCGGCCAGCGCGTCGGCCAACTCGTCCAGGGCCAGCCGGCGGTGGGCGTACAGCAGGTCGTGGGCGAGGTCGGCGACCGTCAGGCCGGGTCGGCCCGGCAGCCCGGCCGGGTCGTCGAACCAGGCGCAGAGCAGCGGGAGCACCGCCGCCGGGTCGGCGCGCAGCCGCTCGGCCACCGCGCCGAGGAAGTGCTGCCCGGGACCGTCGGCGGCCACCAGGCGGCGCAGCAGCGCGAGTTCGGCCTCGACGGGCAGGCCGAGGCCGGTCCAGAACGCCGGTCCGAAGCGGTTCAGCCCGTCGAGCGTCTCCCAGCGTCCGGCGGTCGCCGCCCGTTCGGCGATCCGGCGGGCCAACTGGTCGAGCAGCGCCCGGTGTTCGGCGAGGTCGGGGCTGGCGGCGAGCCCGGCGGTGAGCAACCGGGCCGCCCACCAGGCGGGTTCGCTGCCCGGCGGGCGCAGGTCCAGCGCGCGCCAGATCCGGTGCAGCCACGGGTCCAGGGCGGGCGCGCCCCAGGTCTCGGCGACCCGGCGCAGCGCGGCGGCGACCGGACCGATCCGGTGCCGGGCGACGGCCGGACCGGCCCCCTCCGGCCCGGGCGGGGTGTCCTCGGCCTCCCCGAGCAGCATCCGCAGCGCCGCGTCCAGGTCCAGGTGCCGGCCCTGCAGCCAGTCGGCGAACTCCCCGTGGGCGAAGCGGTAGCCGGGCCCGGCGGGGACGAACAGCCCCTCGGCGAGCACCGCGCCCGCCCAGCCGCCGTCCACCGGGAACAGCCCCTCGAAGGCCTCCAGGCCCAGCGCGCCCGGCTCCTGGCCGAGCATCCGCCGGGCCGCCTCGTGCACCCGCCCGGCGACCGCCGCCGCGAGCCGGCGCACCCGGCGCTGGCGCGGTCCGGCGGGCCGGGCGGCGCCCCGACGGTGCGCGCCGGGGCGGCGCGGCCGACCGTCCTCGGCCAGCCGCTGGGCCACCCGCAGGCAGCACAGGTCCAGGTGGGCGCCGAACAGCTCGCCGCGCCGCGCCGGCCCGTCGTGCAGGCCCTGCGCCCACAGCTCCCCGGCCAGCCGGACGGCCAGCGGGTGCCGGGCGTCCGCGGCGGCGGACGGGTGGCCCGGCGGCAGCCCGTAGCGGCGGCGCACCCGCTCGGCCGCCTCGGCGGGCAGCGGGCCCAGCCGGTGCCCGGCCAGGGTCGGGGCGCCGGGGCCGGCGCCGTCCATCCGGACGGTGGGGGCGCTGGCCAGGTCGCCGTCCGGCGCCGGTTCGACCGGGCGGGCGGCGTCCGGGGTGCCGCTCCTCCAGGGCTCGGCCGCCAGCCGTTCCCAGACCTCCTCGCCGCAGGCGGTCAGCAGCCGCGCCCCGCAGCCGGTCAGCCACTGCCCGGCGCCGCGCAGCCAGCGCGGGTCCAGCTCGGCCGGGGCCTCCTCGGGGCCGTCCAGGACCACCAGCAGCGGGCGCCCGGCGGCCGCGCACAGTGCCGCCACCGGTTCCGGGGCGGGCGCCGGGACGCCGTGTTCGGCCGCGACGGCGGCCAGCGCGCGCTCCACCGGTTCGGCGAGCGAGCGGTCCCCGGCGCGCAGGTCAGCGCCGCGCAGCCAGAGCGTGGGCAGCGGCCGGTCACCGCCGGAGCGGCGGACGGCCAGCGCGGCCAGTTCGGTGGAGCGTCCGCTGCCGGGGGCGCCGACCAAGGCGGTGACGGTCGCCTCCGGTTCGTCCCCGGCCAGGCCGTCCGGCCGGTCCACCCGGTCGGCGGCCAGCCCGGCCACCCGGCCCGGACCGGCCCCGGCGGCGGCCAGCTGGGCGGCGGTCAGCCGCAGCACCCCGGCCAGGTTGAGCGCCGGGCCGTACCCGGGCACCGCCGCCGCGTTGCGCGCCAGCAGCCCGGCCAACGCCTCCGCCACCACCGCCCCGCCACCGGCGGGCACAGCGAACAGCGCTCCGCCGTACTGCGCCCCGCCGTACTGCCCGCCGTACTGCGCCCCGCGCAGCGCGGGCGCGGCCAGCGCCACCACGGCGCCGCTGCGGGCGTCCAGCACCGGGGAGCCGGCCGGCACCAGGATCCCGCCCACCACCGGCACGTCCAGGACCAGCACCCCGGCCAGCCGGTGCCCGCCGTAGGCCGCGCCGCTGACGCCCAGCAGCCCGCAGCGCAGCACGACCGCCCGGCCGTCCTCGCCGGTGAGCGCGGGCACCAGCACCTCGTGCCCGGCCCCCACCGCGGCCACCGGCAGCGGCAGCGGCGGCACCGGCAGCCCGCCGACGGCGTCGGTGCGCAGCAGGGCGAGCCCGTGCTCGGGCAGCGGCAGGACCGCGTCCGGGCCGAGCACCCGGGTCTGTCCGCCGGGGGTGTGCAGCACCACCCGGTCCAGGCCCGCCACGGCCTCGTGTGCGGTGAGCACCCCGCCCTGCGGGTCGGCGGCGAACCCTAAGCCGTGCAGCCGCCCGTTGAGGTCGCGGATCCGCAGCAGGTACCGCTCCGGATCGCCTTCCGCAAACCCCGGCATGAACGCCCCCTCGACCGTCGACCGGGCCCGTCGCCCGCTCGCCGCCGGGAGCCTGCCCGCCGCCGGGGCGCCCCGACCGCGCCTGCGCCGTTCACCACGGCGGTTCACCTCGCGCGCTCCCCCGCACGGGTGATACCCCCGGTTCGGGTGAAGGACCCCCTCCGGTGGTTCCTCCACCGGTGCCCCCGAGGGTGCCCCCTGAATGCGGAAACCCCCGCCGGGAGGACTTCCCGACGGGGGGTGACAGCACGCCCTGCTCAGCCGACGAACACCGCGACCGGCTTCGCCTGCCCGCCCTTCTCCTCGACCAGCGCGAGGAAGCGCCCGTCCGGCCCGAACACCGCGATCGGCCCGTCCACGCCCAGCCCGGGCGCCTTCAGCCGGGCGCCGTGCGACAGCTTCTCCGCCGAGTCCTCGTCCAGGTCCCAGCGCGGGAAGGCGGCGTCCGCGGCCGCCGCGATCGGCAGCACCTCCAGCGGCGCGCCGGACTCGCCGGTGACGGCGGCCTCCAGCTCCTCCAGGGTGCGCGCCGACTCCACCCCGTACGGCCCGACCCTGGTGCGCCGCAGCGCCGTCAGGTGCCCGCCGACGCCCAGCCCGGCGCCCAGGTCGCGGGCCAGCGCCCGGATGTAGGTGCCGGAGGAGCACTCGACGGTGACGTCCAGGTCGATCACCGGCGTGCCGTCCTCGGCGACGGCCTCACGCCGCGCCTGGACGGTGAAGGAGTGGATCGTGGTCGGCCGGGCCGCGAGTTCGAAGTCCTCGCCCTCGCGCACCCGGGCGTACGAACGCTTGCCGTCGATCTTGATCGCGCTGACCTTGGACGGCACCTGCATGATCTCGCCGGTGAGCGCCGCGATCCCGGCGTCGACCGCCTCCTGGGTGACGCCGTCCGCCGGGGCCGAGGCGGTGATCTCGCCCTCGCGGTCGTCGGTGACGGTGGTCTGGCCGAGCCGGATGGTCGCCTCGTACGTCTTGGCGGTCAGCATCAGGTGGCCGAGCAGCCGGGTGGCCCGCTCGACGCCGATCACCAGCACCCCGGTGGCCATCGGGTCCAGCGTGCCGGCGTGCCCGACCTTCCGGGTCCCGGCCAGCCACCGCATCTTGGCGACGACCCCGTGCGAGGTGATGCCCTCGGGCTTGTCGACGATCACCAGGCCGTCCGGGCCGGTGCCTTTGCGCTTCATCGAGTTCTTTCTCCAAGACATGCGGACATGCGGACGTGCGGTCGTACGAACATGCGGACGTGCGGGAGTCGCTCCCCGCAGGACGGTCAGGGGCAGGGCCGCAGCGCGCCCCGGAACCGCTCGACCACGGCGGCGACGTCCTCCCGGGCGCTGAACCCGGCCGCGAAGACGTGCCCGCCGCCGCCCAGTTCGGCGCAGGCGGCGGCCACGTCCACCGCCCCCTTGGAGCGGGAGGAGCCGCGCAGCGTGCCGTCCGGGTCCTGCTTGAGCACCAGCGCCACCTCGGCCTCGGCCGGCCGGCGCAGGATGTCGATCAGTCCCTCGATCTCCTCGACGGTGACGCTGAACAGCGCCAGGTCCTGGTAGGGCACCCAGGTCCACACCAGGCCCAGTCCGCTGGCCGCGTCCGGCTCGTAGACGGCCCGGTCCAGCGCGGCGGCGAGCACCTTGAGGTAGCCGAAGGAGGAGGTGTCCCACAGCTGCCGGGAGATCAGGTCGTGCCGGATCCCGGTGGCCAGCAGCCGTCCGGCGAGTTCGTGGGTGGCGGGCGTGGTGGCCCGGTACTTGAAGGAGCCGGTGTCGGTGGCGACCCCGGTGTAGAGGCAGGTGGCCAGGGACTGGTCGAGTTCGACGCCGAGCCGGCGCAGCAGCTCGTCCACCAGGACGGCGGTGGCCGGCGCGGACGGGTCGATCAGCTGGTGGGTGCCGAAGCCCGGGTTGGAGGCGTGGTGGTCGAACACCACCAGGACGGGCGCGGCGAAGGCCTTGTCGTGCAGCAGCCCCAGCCGGCTCTGCGCGGCGACGTCGAAGCAGAGCACCAGCTCGGGCACGTCCGGCACCTCGGCGGCCGGCACGATCAGCTCCTGGCCGGGCAGGAAGGCCAGCGACTCGGGCACGATCTGCGGGTCGTCGCCGAAGGAGACCCGCACCTGCTTGCCGAGCCCGCGCAGCGCCAGGGCCGCTGCCAGCGAGGAGCCGAGCGCGTCGCCGTCCGGGCAGATGTGGCAGATCAGGTCGATCGAGCGGGCCCGCCCGATCTCCGCCACCACCTGCTGCCAGAGCAGCTCGAAGCCGCTCTCCTCGGCGCGCGGGCCGGGGAGCGCCGCGAGGGCACCCTCCACCGTGCTGGTGGAGGACGCCCCCGTGGTCGTTCCGGCTCGCGAGGCGGCCTGCGCCGACTCACCCGCCATGACTACTCGTCCTCGTCGTCACGCTCGGCCGCGGGCACCCGGTACGGGTCCGCGTCACCGGCGTAGGTCGCGCCCGCGGCGGTGGTGCGCACCGCCGCGTCGATGGCCTTGGCCCGGTCGAGCAGGTCGTCGATGTTCCGGGCGTTCTCCGGCAGCGCGTCCGCGACGAAGGTCAGCGTGGGGGTGAAGCGCACCCCGATCTTGCCGACCTCGGAGCGGATCACGCCCTTGGCGCTCTCCAGCGCGGCCGCGGTGGCCTCGCGGTCGGTCTCGTCACCGAAGACGGTGTAGAAGACGGTGGCCTCGCGCAGGTCGCCGGTCACCCGGGTGTCGGTGATGGTCACGAACCCCAGTCGGGGGTCCTTGATCCGCCGCTCCAGGGTCTGGGCGACGACCACCTGGATGCGGTCGGCGAGCTTGCGCGCCCTTGCGGTGTCGGTCACGTTGCCTCCTCGTGCAGTGGGCCCGGTACCCGGGCGAGCTGCGCACCCGTCGGGGCCCATGCCCCAAAATACCGGCCCGCGCCCGGCCTTGCGGGCGCTCTCGGTCCTGATCTGTGTGAGAACGGCGACTTCCGCCGGCCGGCTCCACAGCTCTCATTCGTCGTCGTCGTTGTGGTACCTCCTCCTCGCGGAGAGGAGCTGCACCTCGGGGCGGCCGGCGACCAGCCGCTCACAGCTGTCCAGGACCTCGGTGACGTACCCGGCTTCGCCGGCGACCACCGCGAGGCCGATCTCGGCCCGGCGGTGCAGGTCCTGGTTCCCGGTCTCGGCAGCGCACACGCTGTACTTGCGCTGCAGTTCGGCCACGATGGGCCGCACGATCGAACGCTTCTCCTTGAGCGAGTGGACGTCGCCCAGCAGCAGGTCGAAGGTGAGTGTTCCCACGAACATGTATGACAGGTCTCGCCGACCTGGAAGGCCTCGGGAAGCCGGTCCGGAACCGGGCCGGCTTCCCAGGACCCTACACAGCGAGACCGGGGCCGGTCGACGGAAATACCTTCCGTCGACCGGCCCCGGCTGACACCGACTAGGCGCGCGGCTTCTCGCGCATCTCGTAGGTCTCGATGATGTCCTCGACCTTGATGTCGTTGAACGACCCCAGGGTGACACCGGCCTCGAAGCCCTCGCGGACCTCGGTCGCGTCGTCCTTGAAGCGGCGCAGACCCTCGATGGTGAGGCTCTCCGCCACGACCTTGCCGTCGCGGATGAGGCGGGCCTTGGCGTTGCGGCGCAGCAGGCCCTCGCGGACGATGACACCCGCGATGTTGCCGAACTTGGAGGAGCGGAACACCTCGCGGATCTCCGCGGAGCCGAGGCGCACCTCCTCGTACTCGGGCTTGAGCATGCCCTTGAGGGCGTTCTCGATCTCCTCGATCGCCTGGTAGATGACCGAGTAGTACCGGACGTCCACGCCTTCCTTGTCGGCCGCAGCGCGCGCACGGCCTTCGGCGCGCACGTTGAAGCCGATGATGATGGCGTCCGAACCCATCGCCAGGTTGACGTCGGACTCGGTGATCGCACCCACACCGCGGTGCAGGATGCGGAGCTCGACCTCCTCGCCCACGTCCAGCTTGACGAGGGCGTCCTCGAGGGCCTCGACCGAACCGGAGACGTCACCCTTGATGATGAGGTTGAGCTGCTCGATCTCGCCGGCGGCGATGGCCTTGTCCAGGTCCTCCAGGGACACCCGGACCCGACGCTGCGCGAAGGCGGCGTTGCGGTCGCGGGCCGAGCGCTTCTCGGCGATCTGACGGGCGGTGCGGTCCTCGTCGACGACGATGAAGCTGTCGCCGGCGCGGGGCACCGAGGTCAGACCGAGCAGCAGCACCGGGCGGGACGGGCCGGCCTCGGCGAGGCTGTTGCCGTTCTCGTCCAGCATGGCGCGGACGCGACCGTAGGCGTCGCCGACCACGATCGAGTCGCCGACGCGGAGGGTACCGCGCTGCACGAGCACGGTCGCCATGGCGCCGCGGCCCTTGTCGAGGTGCGCCTCGATGGCGATACCCTGCGCGTCCTGCTCGGGGTTGGCCCGCAGGTCGAGCGAGGCGTCCGCGGTCAGGACCACGGCCTCCAGCAGCTGGTCGATGTTGAGACCCTGGCGCGCGGAGATGTCGACGAACATGGTGTCGCCGCCGTACTCCTCGGCCACCAGACCGAACTCGGTCAGCTGACCGCGGACCTTGGTCGGGTCGGCGCCCTCGACGTCGATCTTGTTGACCGCGACCACGATCGGCACACCCGCGGCCTTGGCGTGGTTGAGCGCCTCGACCGTCTGCGGCATGACACCGTCGTTGGCCGCGACCACCAGGATCGCGATGTCGGTGGACTTGGCACCACGGGCACGCATGGCGGAGAACGCCTCGTGACCCGGGGTGTCGAGGAAGGTGATCGGGCGCTCTTCGCCGTTGACGACCGTGGCGACCTGGTAGGCACCGATGTGCTGGGTGATGCCACCGGCCTCGCCGGCCACCACGTTCGACTTGCGAATGGCGTCCAGCAGGCGGGTCTTACCGTGGTCGACGTGACCCATGACGGTGACGACCGGCGGGCGCGGGGCCAGCTGATCCTCATCGCCCTCGTTGGCACCGAAGTCGATGTCGAACGACTCCAGCAGCTCGCGGTCCTCGTCGTCCCGGCTGACGATCTCCAGGATGAAGCCCATCTCGCCGGCCAGCAGCTCGAGGGTCGCGTCGGAGACCGACTGGGTCGCGGTGACCATCTCACCGAGGTTGAACATCACCGAGACGAGCGCGGCCGGGTTGGCGTTGATCTTCTCCGCGAAGTCCATCAGCGAGGCGCCGCTCGACAGGCGAACGGTCTGGCCGTTGCCGCGAGGCAGCATCACACCGCCGACGGACGGGGCCTGCATGGCCTCGTACTCCTGGCGCTTCGCCCGCTTCGACTTGCGACCGCGCGCCGGGCGACCGCCCGGGCCACGACCGAAGGCGCCCTGCGTGCCACCACGGGCACCCGGGCCGCCGGGACGACCGCCGAAGCCACCGGGACGCGGGCCGAAGCCGCCGCCACCACCGGGGGCGCCGCCACCCGGACGCGGACCGCCGAAGCCGCCGCCACCGGCCGGACGCGAGCCCGGACCGGCCGGACGACCCTGGAAGCCGGGACGGGCGCCACCGGCGCCACCCGGACCACCCGGACGGCCGCCGGGGCCACCGGGGCCACGGCCACCAGGACCGGGACGCGGGCCCGGAGCCGGACGCTGCGGCATCATGCCCGGGTTCGGGCGCGGCATGCCGGACGGGGTCGGGCCACCGGGACGGGGACCGGCCGGACGGGGCATGCCGTCGGGACGCGGGGCACCACCGGGACGCGGGGCGCCACGGTCGGCACCCGGAGCACCGGCCGGACGCGGACGGTCGCCACCGGGACGCGGGGCGCCACGGTCGGCACCCGGAGCACCGGCCGGACGCGGACGGTCACCGCCGGGGCGCGGGGCGCCACGGTCGGCACCCGGAGCACCGGCCGGACGCGGACGGTCACCGCCGGGACGCGGGGCGCCACGGTCGGCACCCGGAGCACCGGCCGGACGCGGACGGTCGCCACCCTGGGCGCCGCCCTGACGCCGGTCGCCGGGGCGACCCATGCCGGTGGCGCTACCCGAGGTGAACGGGTTGTTGCCCGGACGCGGGCCGGCCGGACGCGGGCCCGGACGGGCGCCGCCGGAGGCCTGGCCACTCGGGCGCGGGGCCTGGGTGGCCGGACGCGGGGCGTCGGCACCGGCCGGAGCCGGCGAGGAGAACTCGGCCGCGGGAGCGGCCGGGGCCGCCGGAGCGGCGGGACGCGCGGCCGGGCGCGGGCCCGGGGTCGGCGCACCGGGACGCGAGGCGGCGGGAGCGGCCGGAGCCGCAGGGGCAGCCGGAGCCGCGGGGGCGGCCGGGGCGGCGGGAGCCGCGGCGGCCGGGGTCGGACGGGGACCAGGGGTCGCGCTGGGGCGCGGACCCGGGGTCGGGGCACCCGGCTTGGGTGCACCCGCGGCACCTGCCGCGGGCTGGGGCGCCGCGGGCTTCCGCGGGCCAGGCTTGGCAGCGCCACCACCGGTGGGGGCCACACCAAGCGCGTCAGTCAACTTGCGTACGACCGGCGCCTCGATGGTCGAGGACGCCGAACGGACGAACTCACCGAGCTCGGTGAGCTTGGCCATGACGGCCTTGCTCTCCAAACCAAGCTCCTTGGCGAGTTCATAAACCCGGACCTTAGCCACTTCACTCCTGTCTATGAGTCCGGGGGTCTCGTCCGCCGGACTGTCGCTACTTCATGGGCGTACCCATCGCGTACTCATCGCGTACTCATCGAGTGCTCATCGCAATCTCGACCTACTTCCACATCGCGAGGTACCTGACTGGTGGCACGGCGCGCGGCTGCCCAAGCGCTGTGCTTGTTGCGGTGGTTCTCCGCCGCGATGAGCGGCGGTTGTCGCGTGAGGCGGCCCGCCTAGGAGGCTCCGCCCGCCCGCTCCTCGATGAACCCGCGGAGCCGCTCCGTGTCGAGCGTCCCCTGGAGCCGGAAGGCCCGGGGGAACGCCCGACGGCGGACCGCGAGGTCGAGGCAGGCCGGATCGAGGTGCAGGTGCGCGCCCCGGCCCGGCAGTGCGCCACGGGGATCAGGGACGCAGACGCCCTCGACCGCCGTGACACGCAACAGCTGGTGCTTGGCCGCGCGCTTGCGGCAGCCCACGCAGGTGCGTTCCGGGCGTGCTCGGACGTGCGTCCGGCCAGACGAAGGCAAGTCTACCCCTCCGAAGGGAGATGGCGCCGCCCCGCAGATCCCGGAGGACCGGCGGGGGCGCCGGGAACAACGCTGACTACCGGGCCGGGGGCCCTCCGTCTTCCTACTGGGGCTCGCCCTGACCCTCGGTGTCCGGCCGGATGTCGATCCGCCACCCGGTGAGGCGCGCGGCCAGACGGGCGTTCTGCCCCTCCTTGCCGATCGCCAGGGACAGCTGGTAGTCCGGCACGATCACCCGGGCGGAACGCTGGGCGGCGTCCACGATCTCCACGCTGGTCACCCGCGCGGGGGACAGCGCCGCGGCGACCATCTCGCCCGGGTCCTCGGACCAGTCGACGATGTCGATCTTCTCGCCGTGCAGCTCGCCCATCACGGCGCGCACCCGGGAGCCCATCGGGCCGATGCAGGCGCCCTTGGCGTTCAGCCCGGCCCGGCGCGACCAGACCGCGATCTTGGTGCGGTGGCCGGCCTCACGGGCGATCGCCGCGATCTCCACGCTGCCGTCCGCGATCTCCGGGACCTCCAGCGCGAACAGCTTCTTCACCAGGCTCGGGTGGGTGCGCGACAGCGTCACCGACGGGCCGCGGACACCACGGCGCACCGCCACCACGTAGCACTTCAGCCGGGTGCCGTGCCGGTAGTCCTCGCCCGGGACCTGCTCCTGCGGCGGCAGGATGGCCTCCAGCTTGCCGATGTCGACCAGCACGCTCTTCGGGTCGTTGCCCTGCTGGACGACACCGGTGACGATGTCGCCCTCCTTGCCCGCGTACTCACCGAAGGTCTGGTCGTCGGCGGCGTCGCGCAGGCGCTGCATCATCACCTGGATGCCGATGCTGGACGCGATCCGGCCGAAGCCGTTCGGGGTGTCGTCGAACTCCTTCGGCTCGACGCCCTCGTCCAGCTCCGCCGGGTCCTCCATGGCCCACACGGTGACGTGGCCGCTCTTGCGGTCCAGCTGCACCCGGGCGCGACGGCGCGAGCCCTCGGTGCGGTGGTACGCGGTGAGGAGGGCGGACTCGATGGACTCGACCAGCAGGTCGAAGGGGATGTTCTTCTCGTTGACCAGCGTGCGCAGGGCACTCATGTCGATGTCCACGGCTACGCCTCCTCGTCTTTCGTCACGTTCATGATGGTCGTACGGCGGCCGGCTCACTCGGCGCCGTCGTCCCCCTCGTCGAAGTCGGCGGCCTCGTCCAGGAGCTGCTCGTCGTCCTTGCGGTTGAACTCGACCTGGACCCGCGCCCGGGCCACCTCGACGTACTCCAGGCGGCGCTCCTTGGGACGGCCCCGCCCCTTCACCGGCTGCACCTCGACCAGCGCGCCGGCCTCGTCCGCCTCCAGCACCCGGGCGACCAGCTCCCCGCCGTCGACCAGGTGGATCTTGGCGAGCCGGCCCTCGGCGCGCTGCCAGTGCCGCGGCAGGACCAGCGGACGCTCCGCCCCCGGCGAGCCGACCTCCAGCAGGTACGGCTCGTCCCCCATCACGTCCGAGGCGTCCAGGGCCTCACCGACCGCCCGGCTGAACTCGGCGATGGCGTCCATGTCCACGCCGCCGTCGGTGTCGACGTCGATCTGCACCTGCCGGCGGTTGCCCGCCTTGGTGACCTTGACGTCCTCCAGGTCCAGTCCGGCCTGGACGGCCAGCGGCTCCAGCAACGCGCGCAGCCGGTCGGTGTGGGTGGTGCTCATCCGGGTGGACTCCTCGGCCGCGTCTGCTGTTGTCAGAGGTCGCCCCGCACCCTCCGCGCCCCTCGGGGCGCACACCGGGTCACGGCAGCTCGGCCCAAAGCCTAGCCGGTGAAGCCGCGAACCACCGATTCCGGACCTCCCCCGACCAGCCGCACGCCACTCACTGCGAGCAAGCTCACACCGCCCCACCCACCGCACCGAACCCTCGAACACCACCCGCAAACGTGGGGGTTCTGCGAAGATTCATTCCCTCGAGGGCAGGCGGGGAGGCCGTCCTCCCGTACCCGCTCCGGAGTGACCCCGATGCAGCCGCCCAGCCGAAGGACCTTCCTGGCCCTCGGCCTGATCACCCTCACCACCGCCTGCACCAACTCCGGCACCGACCCCGACGGCGACGTCCTACCCGGCGCCAAGGGCCCCGGCCCCGACCCGGACGCCCCCGTCCGCCTGCGCGCCGTCGCCGCCACCGACACCCTGCTGGCGGCCTACGACACCCTCCTCGCCGCGCCCGGGGCCCAGACCGCCCTGCTCAGGACCCTCCGCGCCGAGACCGCCCAGCACCGCGCCGCCCTCGCCTACGGCATCCCGGCCGCCTCCGTCCCCCCGACACCCACCACCACGACCCCCACCACACCCCCCAGCGGCACTCCCACCCCCGCCACCCTGGCCACCCTGGAACGCCAGACCGCCCAAGCCCGCCTGGCCGACCTCGGCGCAGCCCGCCCACCCCTCGCCCGCCTGCTCGCCTCGGTGGCCACCGCCAACGCCCTGCACGCCGCCGCCCTCGGCGCCCCCGCCGACCAACCCGCCCCGGCCACCACCCCCACCCCCACCGCCACCCCCGGCGCGGCACTCCCCGCCCTCCAGCAGGCCCTGAGCGCCGAACACGCCGCCATCTACGGCTACGGCGTCGTCGGCGCCCACCTCCCCGACGACCAACAGCGCGCCGACGCCCGCACCGCCTACGCCGCCCACCAAGCCCAACGCGACGCCTGGCAACGCCTCATCACCGGCCTCGGCGCCACCCCCGCCCCCGCCGCCGGCGGCTACCAACTCCCCTTCCCCGTCACCGACACCACCACCGCCACCCAACTCGCCGCCCACCTGGAAACCCGCCTCACCACCGTCTACGCCGACCTGGTCGCCGAGTTCCCCACCCCCCACCGCCCCACCGCAGCCACCGCCCTCCGCGACTGCGCCCTCCGCGCCCACCACTGGGGCGCCCCCGACACCCCCTTCCCCGGCATCCCCGAGCCCCTCCCCACCCCCACCACCACCCCCAACTGACCCACCCCCCGCACCCCCAATCACCTCCCCACCCACCTCCCCACCTCCCCCACCCACGCACCACCCCCTCCCCACCAGGCGAGAGGGACGCGCTGCGGAAGGGGGCGGCGCAGGGGGTGGCTGCGGAGAGGGGCGTGACGGGTGATTTTCAGACT
>NZ_JBVHIP010000053.1:0-42511 GCF_055560495.1 Kitasatospora sp. NPDC023176
CGCGAACTCGTTGCCCTGCTTGTCGCCGCCCCACGGGCTGCCGGCCTCGGTGAGGCTCTTCCTGAGCTTGTCGAGCGCCTCCTTGAGCGCCTTGCCCTGGTTCTCGAAGGTCGGCGCGGCGTCCTTCAGGTCCCCCGGCCGGAGCTTGAACTCCGGGCCGCCGGCCTTCGCCGCGTCATCTCCCATGGCGTCATCCCCCCGTTCCGTCGGTGCGTCAAAAGGCCGAGGTGGGAGACGTACGACGGAAGCGGCGGGGTTGCGGGCGGCGTGGGTGACGGGTGTCACGCTTCACGGCGGGGGGTGCCGGGACCGGCCGGGCGGGACTCCGGCCGGTGCGCTGGTGTCGCCGTGGTGGGTCAGCGGCGCCAGAAGCCGCGCTTCTTGGGGGCGGTGAGCTCGATGACGGCGGCGATGAAGAGGTCGGCGGTGGGGGCGGGGCCCTGGCCGTGGTTGAGGTGGTTCTGGGTGGTCCATTCGCCGAGGACGGTGCCGGGGGTGCCGTCGAAGGGGTTGATCGCGTGTTCCAGGGTGAGGTAGCGGACGGCGTCGGCACCCTTGGGCAGGACGGAGGCGCAGAAGTACGCCTCGGTGGTGCCGACCGGGGTGGGCAGGGTGACCAGGAGCAGGCGGTGGCCGTCGACTTCGACGTGGCGGCAGTCGAGGCCGTGGCTGGGCAGCCGGTCCTCGGGTGGGAGGGTTTCGCCGAGGCTGTCCCAGAGCTTGGTGAAGGCGGGCACCAGGCTGCCGCCGTTGGGGGCCGGGCTGGTCATCTGCGGGCCGAACTGCAGGAGGTGGCGCGAGAGTTCGCGGTGCACGAAGCGGTAGTGGTGCGGCCTGGGGTTCGTCATGGGGAACACCGTAGCGAACGGGCCGGAGCGGTGGCGCCGGTGTGTCCGACGTTCCGCTCCGGCCCGAGGTAAGAGAACTGACTGGTCGTCAGTGGCCGCCCTTGAGGTTGAGCACGATCACCCCGACGATCACCAGGGCGAGTCCGAGCCACTGCAGTCGCCCGAGCGACTCGCCGAAGGCGACCACGCCTATCCCGGCGACGGCCGCCGTGCCGGCTCCGGACCAGACCGCGTAGGCGACCGAGACCGGGATGTGCTTGAGTGCGCGGCCGAGCAGGTAGAAGGACAGCGCGTAGCCGATCCCGACTCCGAGGCTGGGCCAGAGGCGGGTGAATCCCTCGGTGAGTTTGAGGCAGCTGGTGGCGCAGACCTCGCTCAGGATGGCGAGGGTGAGCAGAACGTAGGGCATGTCGCTGTCAAACGGCCGGGGCGGTGCAGAGCTTCCCGAGCAGCGCGGGGTCGACCTGCTCCAGGCTGTCCAGCAGGGTGATCCGGTCGCCCTCGGGCATCGGGACGGCGGCGGACGGCACGGCGAGCACCGCGCAGCCGGCCGCGGCGGCGGAGGTGACCCCGGTCGGGGTGTCCTCGACGGCCACGCAGGCGGCCGGATCGAGGCCGAGCCGCTCGGCGGCGGCCAGGTAAGGGTCCGGCGCGGGCTTGGTGCGGGGGGTGTCCTCGGCGGCCAGGGTGACGGCGAACCAGTCGCGGCCGATGGACGACAGGACGAGGTCCACCACCAGGCGCGGGGAGGCGGAGACCAGCGCGGTGGGCACCCGGGCCTCGCGCAGTGCGGCCAGCAGGGCGAGCGCGCCGGGGCGGGGCACCGTCTCGGCGGCGACCTTGGCGGCGAAGGACTCGCCCAGCCGGGCGGCGAGTTCGGCCTCGGGGCGGCTGGTGCCGCTGACCTGGTGCAGGTGGGCGGCGGTGTGCTCGACGGCCTGGCCGAGCACCTCGGGGGCGTCCTGGTCGGTGAGCGGGTGGTCCAGCTCTTCGGCGAGTTCGGCGGCGGCCTTCCACCAGAGCTGCTCGGTGTCGACCAGGGTGCCGTCCATGTCGAACAGGACGGCGGCGGGGAGCGCGGACTCGGGGAGTACGGATTCGGACCGGACGGGTTCTGACCGGACGGGTTCGGACCGGACGGATTCGGACGGGACGGATTCAGGCATGGCGGTACCTTCGGTGGTTCTTCGGCGGGTGCAGAGGCGGTACGAGAATCCCAGACGGGCTTCTCAGGCGGCGCGGCGGTCCACCAGTACCGGGCGCTCCGGCAGCGTGAGCTCGGCGCGCGAGCCGGCCGGGAGGGCGGCGGCGGCCTCGGTGGGCAGGTCGGCCTTGACCTCGGTGCCGTCGTCCAGGCGGACGGTGAGCCGGGTGACGGCGCCCAGGAAGGACGCGGTGATGACCAGCGCCGGGCCGTTCTCGGCCGGGGTGAGGATGACGTTCTCCGGGCGGACCAGCACCTGCAGTTCGCCGTCGGCCGGGGCCTCGCCGTCCACCGCGTGCCGGCGGCCGAGCACCTCGACGCCGTCCGAGGTGCGGGTGCAGGGGATGCGGCTCATGGTGCCGACGAACTCGGCGACGAAGGCGGTGGCCGGCCGGCCGTACAGCTCGGACGGGGTGGCGCACTGCTCCAGCTTCCCGGCCCGCAGCACGGCGACCCGGTCGGCCATGGACAGCGCCTCCTCCTGGTCGTGGGTGACGAACAGGGTGGTGATGCCCAGTTCCTGCTGGAGGCGGCGGATCTCCTCGCGCAGCTGGAGGCGGACCTTGGCGTCCAGCGCGGACAGCGGCTCGTCGAGCAGCAGGACGCGCGGCTGGAGGGCGAGCGCGCGGGCGAGCGCGATGCGCTGCTGCTGGCCGCCGGACATCTGGTGCGGGTAGTGCTCGGCGCGGTGCGGCAGGCCGACCAGCTCCAGCAGTTCCTGGGCGCGCCTGCGGCGCTCGGCCTTGCCGGTGCCGCGCATCCGCAGCCCGAACGCGACGTTGTCCAGCGCCGTCAGGTGCGGGAAGAGGCTGTACGACTGGAACACCATGCCCGCGTCGCGCTTGTGGGCGGGGATCGAGGTGATGTCCTGGCCGTCGACCAGCACCTCGCCGGAGTCGTGCTGCTCGAAGCCGGCCAGGATGCGCAGCGCGGTGGTCTTGCCGCAGCCGGACGGGCCGAGCAGGGCGAGTAGTTCACCGGGGTGGACGGTCAGGTCCAGGCCGTCGAGGGCGGTGGTGGCGCCGAACGCGCGGCGCAGCGAGCGGAACTCGACGGTGGCGCTGCCGGGGGCGAGCGAGACGCCGTTCGCGAGGGCGGTGGCCGTGGTCATGGCTGGTAACTCCTGGAGAACAAAGGGGGGTTGGATCAGGACCGGGCGGCCTTGCGGCCACGGCCGACGGCGGACATCAGCAGCAGGACGAGCCAGACGATCAGCAGGCTGAGCATCGACACGGCGACGGACATCTGGCCGTCGCTCTTGCCGTTGGAGTTGATCCACACCGAGAAGGGGGTGAAGCCGAGGATGGAGGCGGTGGTGAACTCGCCGAGCACCAGGGCGACGGTGAGGACGGCGGCGTTCAGCAGCGAACTGCGCAGGTTCGGCAGGACGACGGTGAACACCGCGCGCAGCCAGCCGGCCCCGCAGTTGCGGGCGGCCTCGACCAGGGTGACCACGTCCACGCCGCGCAGTCCGCCGTCGATGGCCCGGTAGGCGAACGGCAGCGCCATCAGCACGTACGCGATGATCAGGACGATCGGGAAGTTCGGGTCCTGGATGGCCACGATGGTCTGGAAGAGCGGGGTGTCCTGGAGGTAGTCCGGGCCCCAGCGCAGCACGCCGATGATGCCGGTGGTGAGGGCGACGACCGGGACGACCAGCGGCATCGAGCACATGACCTCGATCACCGGGCGCAGCTTCGGCGCCCCGAGCCGGGCGGCGAGCACCGCCGGGACGAGCAGGAGCAGCAGCACCACCACGGTGACGGCGGCCAGTTCGAGGCTGAGCACCAGGCTGTCGGTGAAGCCGGGGGCGTTCAGCAACTGGGTGTAGGCCCGGAAGGTGGTGCCGCCCTTGTTGTCGTCGATGCTGAACCACAGCGAGGCGGCCATCGGCACCGCGAAGTAGATCCCGCAGATCAGCAGGACCAGGCCGCGGCCGAAACGGATGCGATCGATCAGGCGAGCCACTTGGCACTCCGGCGCTGAAGGGGCAGGTACACGGCCATCACCAGGCAGGCGACCACGATCATGTCGAGGCCGAGGGCGAGGGCGAGGTTGCCCTGGCCGACGAGCACGTTGCCGGACAGCGCGTCGCCGATCTGCATCGAGATCAGCGGCACCGAACTGCCCACCATGGCCTCGGCGGTGGCGTACGCGGCGAAGGAGGCGCCGAACAGCAGCACGAAGCCGCCGAGCAGCGAGGGCAGCAGGACGGGCAGCGCCACGTGCAGCCAGTACTGGAGTCCGGTGGCGCCGTTGTTGTACGCGGCCTCGCGCCACTGGGACTTGAGGCCCTCCAGGGCCGGCGTGATGGTGATGACCATCAGCGGGACGAGGAAGTACAGGTAGACCACGGACAGGCCGGTGAAGGTGTAGAGGTTCCAGCCGTGCTTGGTCAGGCCGAACTGGGTGGTGACCTCGCCGGCGTTGCCGAGGGTGGCGACGAACATGAAGGCCAGCGGCACGCCGCCGAAGTTGGCGAGCACGCCGGAGACGGACATCACGGCCTCGCGGAAGGCGCGGAACCGGGAGGTCGCCACGGCCTGGGCCAGCGGCAGGCCGACCACGGTGGCGATCAGCGCGGTGAGCAGGGAGAGCTTCACACTGCCCCACAGGGCCGTCCAGTAGGCGCCCTGGAGCGAGCCGGTGAGGTTGTCGGTGGTGAAGGTGCCGCCGCCGTCGGGGGCGTCCGTGGAGGTCGTGAACGCGCCGATGGCGATGGCGACGGCCGGCAGGCCGAAGCCGATCACGAAGAAGAGGATCAGGGGGAGGGCGGCGAGCCAGGCGCGGCTGCCGCCGACCCGGCGCTTGGCCGGGTTCTCGGCCGGGTTCGCGGCCGGGCGGGGGGCCTGGGCGGCCGTCGCGGTGGCGACGTCGGCCGGGCCGGTGGTGGGGGAGGCGGTGACGGGGCCGGGGGCGCCCCCGCCGCGCTGGGCGGCGGAGGCGTTGGCCGGCACCGGGGTGGGAGCCGTGGTCATCTCAGGTCAGCCCGCGATCGCCTTGGCCCAGTTCTCGGTCACGGTCTTCTTGGCCGTGTCCGTCTGGTCCTGGGTCGGGAAGGTGGTGAAGGGCTTCTCGACGGTCGGCAGCTTGGCGGCGGCCGTCGCGTCCAGGGTGCCGGCGGTCTTCATGGCGTCGAACAGGGCGGGGGTGGCGTAGCCGCCGAGGAAGCCGTTCTGGCCCTGGGTGCTGTAGAGGTACTCCTCCCACAGGCGCGCGGCGGCCGGGTGCGGGGCGTCCTTGTTGATCGCCTGGTTGTAGTACTGGGCGTAGGAGCCGTCCGAGGGGATGGCCACCTGCCAGTCGATGCCCTTGTCCTTGAACTTGTCGCTGTAGCCGGCGTTCAGGTACGACCAGTCGATGCTGATCGGGGTCTCGCCCTTCTCGATGGTCGCCGGGGTGACCTCGACCGGGTTGAAGTTGCCGGCCTGCTTGACCTTGCCGAAGAAGTCGATGCCGGGCTGGATGTTGTCCAGCGAGCCGCCGTTGGCGAGCGCGGCCGCGTAGACGGCGCCGAAGGCGGCACCGGCCTTGGTCGGGTTGCCGTTCAGGGCGACCATGCCCTTGTAGTCGGGCTTCAGCAGGTCGGCGAAGGTCTTCGGGCAGACGGACACCTTCTTGGCGTCGCAGCCGATCGACATGTAGCCGCCGTAGTCGTTGTAGCTCAGACCGTTGGCGTCCTTCATGGTGGCCGGGATCTTGTCGAAGTCGGTCACCTTGTAGGGGGCCAGCAGGCCCTGCTTGCCGGCGCTGATGGCGAACGCGGAGCCGAGGTCGACGACGTCGGGGGCGCGGTCCTGGCCCTTGCGGGAGGTGACCGCGTTGATCTCGTCCTGGCTGGAGCCGTCCGGGTTCTCGTCCTCGATGTCGATGCCGTACTTCGCCTTGAAGTCGTCCATCAGCTTGCCGTAGTTCGCCCAGTCGCGCGGCAGGGTGATGACGTGCAGCTTGCCTTCCTTCTTGGCGGCGGCGACCAGGGCGTCCATGCCGCCGAAGTCGGCGACCGAGGTGGCGGTCTTGGCGCTCTTGCCGCCCGCGGCGTCGCTGCCGGACTTCGCGGAGGAGGAGCCGGCGGAACCGCAGGCGGTGAGCGACAGCGCGGCGGCGGTCAGGACGGCCGCGAAGGCGGCGGAGCGGGCACGGTGCACGGACACGGGTCAGTCTCCTGATCGGGTGTACTGCGAGGGGGTGCTGCACGGGAGGGGGTGTCTGATCTGATCGGGGGATCGATCGTGCGAGTGGCCGTGGCGCGGATTCGTCCGGCGTCCGTCGAGGTTCCTTGCTGCATTCGTCCGGTATCCGTTCGGAACCGTCCGAGTTGACTAGCCAACTTCGCTGACGGAGGTAAGTAACCCGGAGTTCGGTGACGGGAAGGTGAACGGCCGGCCCAGAACCGGGGTCGGCTGCGGGAACGGTGGAATCCGGCCATCGGAGCGTGATCCGTTCGGTGCGATGCTCGAATCGCGCAGCGGGATAGGGTCGGGCTGTCCGCGCCGGCACGGCTGCGCAGGACACCGCCCCAGGAGGGACATTGACTGACGTGGCAGTAGAGCCCGGGCGCCCCGTGGAGCGCGAGACCGGAGCTCTGTACCGCAGGGTGGCCGCCGATCTGCGCGAGGCCATCACCACCGGCGCGTTCGGCGAAGCGGGCCGGCTGCCCGCCGAAGGCACGCTGGCCGAGCAGTACGGGGTCTCCCGCGGCACCGTCCGCCAGGCACTCGCCGTACTGCGCTCGGACGGGCTGGTCACCTCCCGCCGCGGCACCCGGCGGGTGGTGCTCGGCGGCGCCCGGGTGCAGAGCTTCTCCGAACTGCTCAGCTTCACGCACTGGGCGTACTCGATGGGCGAGGAGCCCGGCGGCATCCTGGACTCCCTGGTGCGCCGCCCGGCCGACGCCGCCGAGCGCGAGCAACTGCGCCTGGAGCCGGGCGCCGAGGTGTACGTCACCGTCCGGCTGCGCACCCTGTCCGGCACACCGGTGATGGTCGAGCGCACCATCTACCCGCCGCGGGTCGGCGAGATCGTCGCCGAGCTGCCGCCGGACGTCGTCTCGCACACCGAGGTGCTGCGCGAGCACGGCATCCTGTTCACCGACGCCGACCACACCATCGACATCGTCGCCGCCAACGCGG
The DNA here is from genome assembly GCF_055560495.1 of Kitasatospora sp. NPDC023176. Classification (NCBI taxonomy): domain Bacteria; kingdom Bacillati; phylum Actinomycetota; class Actinomycetes; order Kitasatosporales; family Streptomycetaceae; genus Kitasatospora; species Kitasatospora sp. NPDC023176. The sequence goes on from NZ_JBVHIP010000053.1 coordinate 7,185, forward strand.
AGGACGCCCGGCTGCTCGGCTGCCGCCGGGGCGGCCCGCTGCTGCGCGAGCGGCGGCGGACCACCGACCCGACCGGCACCCCGGTGGAGTGGTCCCAGGACCGCTACCTGCCCGGCACGGTGGCCTTCAGTGTGCACAACTCGCTGGCCACGTCGGCGCTTTCGCGGCACGCCCGGGAGCTGGACTGAACTCCCGGGCGGGCCTGGCCTCTTGGCGGGTCCGCGCTTCAGTACCTCAGTACCTCAGTACCTCAGTACCTCAGTACCTCAGTACCTCAGGGCATCAGTTGCATCAGGGCATCGGTGCTTCAGCGCATGAGTGAGGCGAGCAGTGGGCGGTAGTGGTCGAAGTCCGGGGTCTCCAGGCCGGGCTCCTTGGCCTGCTCGTCCCAGCGGCGGACGGACACCGCGTCGACGGCGCCCGGGAGCTCGGCGAAGGCGGCGGCTTCCGGGCCGCCCATCGGGCCGCCCTGGACGGTGAGGGTGTACTCGGAGGCCTCGGAGAGCTTGGCGCGGTAGCCGGGCTCGACGGCGCACAGGTAGCGCTTGGCGGCCACGTGCAGCCGGACCGGCTCGGTGACCTCCGGGCCGAACCAGCGGGCCAGCCGGTCGGCGCCGCTGTGGCTGTGGCGGTTGTCCTGCCCCCGCATCAGATCCCTTCCGTGCAGGGAACCCCGGCCGTGCTCGTCGAAGAAGTGCCCGACGTCGTGCAGCAGGGCGGCGGCGACCAGGTGGTCCGGCGCGCCGGCCGCCTCGGCGGCGGCCGCGGCCTGCAGCATGTGCTCGGCCATGGTGACCGCCTCGCCCAGGTACTCCCCGGCGCCCTCGCCCGCGAACAGCTCGGCCAGCTCGTCCAGGGCGGCGGTGCGGCGGTGCAGTACGGCGAGGGTGCCGGCGAGGGAGTCGACGTCCGCGTAGCAGCCCTGGAGGTGGCGGTGGCCGTCCTGCTGGAACGCCGTACGGGCGTGCAGCAGCCGGGTGTTGTCGAAGATCAGGCAGTCGCCGGGGGCCAGCCGGAAGGTGAGCTGGAGCTCGGGGCGCAGGGTGATCGCGGCGAAGCGGCGGTAGGCGGTGTAGAAGGCCTGGAGGGCTTCCGACGTCCTGCGCAGGGTGCCGATCGAGCGGTTGTTGAAGCGGACCTCGCGGATCCGGCCGAGCGGGTCGACCTCGATCAGCGGGCGGTCGGCGCGCAGTTCGGTGCGGCGGTCGCGGAAGACGAAGGGGACGGGCGTGCGGGTGAGGACGGCGAAGTCCTCGGGGGCCTCGTCCCGGAGGATCGCCGCCGCCCTGAAGCCGTCGACGAGGCCGGAGTCGCCGCCGGTGGCCGAGTTCTCCAGGCAGTGCAGCAGCTGGAGGGTGGGCACCGGGTCCCGGTACGGGTTGTCGGTGTGCGGGGCGATGGCCTTGTTCGTGAACGCGAGGTTGTTCGGGTCCGGCTCGACCCGGACGTCGAACAGCTCGCCGTAGTTGGTGACCCGCACGTAGCCGAAGCTCTCGGCCACCCGCAGCACCTGGCGCTCCACCGTCGGCACCCCGCGCAGCACGGCGAAGCCGCTGCGGCGGACGGCGGCGAGGACGGCGGCCTGCTCGGCGGGGTCGGTGAGGTAGCTCTGCCAGTCGGCCTCGGGGATGCCGCGGGCGAAGTCGGCGGCCGTCCAGAGCCGCTTGTCCTGCTCGGTGCGGCCGTCTCCGTCGGGCGTTTCTTCGAGCCACGCCAGCGGGTAGCGGGAGCGGTGCCCGTCGGACCAGAGCACCTCCAGGTTGCCGTCGATCTCCTTGCTCGCGGCGACGGTGAGGTCCGGCGGCAGGTCGTCGATCCGGAACAGCTTCTGGCCGTTGCGCGGGTCCCGGCAGTCGGCGCAGGGGCAGTTGTCGCGCAGCCAGTAGGGCGGCGGTTGCTCGGTCACGGGGGTTCCTCCTCGGCGGTGCTCCCTGGTGAAGTTGTATAGCCAACTTCGTTCCGTGCGGGAGCTTGCCCGCCCCCGGTGAGTTCCGCGTGCCGGGCAGGTGAACGCCGCGGGAACTGTCCCGGGAGGGGTGGCCGAAAAAGAGCGGAGGTGGGCCTCGGCGGCGGCACGGGTGGAGAGGCGGCTGATCCGCTCCGAGGCGCCGCGCACGCGGAGGTCCCTGTGCTGGTCCGGATCCCACCGGCCCCAGCTCTCCGGGAGGAGGAAGTGCGGGCTGCGGGGGTTGACCAGGCGGATCTCGTACGGCTTGCAGGGGAGGGCGGTCGTCATCAGGCGACCTCCGGGGTGCGGGCGATGGGCGGGTGGTCGTTCGGAGGGGCAACGCTCACCCGATTGCTCCGGAAGCCTCGTACGGGCGGGACCAGGCCCGGTGTCCTTCCTCGGCGTCGTGCCGTCGGTGGCGACCGTTTGGGTGAGGGTGCAGGTCGGAGGGTGTTTCGGGGGAGGCGACGAACACGCGCTGCGGCACTGTCGGGGTGGATTTTCCCCTGACACGAGAGGTGGCCGCGCATGGCTCACAGTACGAACACGAGTCCGCCCACCGCGGGGCACAGCGGGCTGAAACGGGAGGTCGGCCTCGCCGGGCTGCTGTGGGCCTCGGTCGGGGCGATCATCGGCTCGGGCTGGCTGTTCGGGGCGCAGAAGGCGGCGGTGGCGGCGGGGCCGGCCGCTCTGCTGTCCTGGGGGATCGGGGCGGTGGCGATCATCCTGCTGGCGCTGATCCACGCCGAGCTGGGCGGGCTGTTCCCGGTCGCGGGTGGCACGGCGCGGTATCCGCACTACGCCTTCGGCGGGTTCGCGGGGATGTCGTTCGGCTGGTTCACCTGGCTGCAGGCGGCGACCATCGCGCCGATCGAGGTGCAGGCGATGATCAACTACGCCCGGCACTGGACCTGGGCGGACGGCCTCCTCAACCAGGACCTGACGCTGACCGGTTCGGGATTCGTGGTCGCGGCCGTGCTGCTCGGAGTGTTCGTCGCGATCAACTTCCTCGGCGTCCGGCTGCTGGCGCACACCAACAGTGCGGCCACGGTGTGGAAGGTCGCCATTCCGATCCTGACCATCTTCGCCCTCGGGATCCAGGACTTCCACGGTTCCAACTTCACCGTGCACGGCTTCGCACCGGACGGGTCCAAGGGTGTGCTGGCGGCGATCAGCACCAGCGGGGTGATCTTCGCGCTGCTCGGCTTCGAGCAGGCCATCCAGTGGGCGGGGGAGAGCCGTAACCCCCGCCGGGACATCCCCCGGGCCGTCCTCGGGTCGGTGGCGATCGGCACGGTCATCTACGTGATGCTCCAGGTGGTGTTCATCGGCGCCCTGCCGCCGGAGACCTTCGCGGGCGGCTGGGCCAAGCTCGACTACCCCGGGATCAGCGGTCCGTTCGCGGGCCTCGCGACGCTGATCGGCCTGGGCTGGCTGGCCACCGTCCTGTTCATCGACGCGGTGATCTCGCCCGCCGGCACCGGGCTGGTCTACATCACCTCCAGCTCCCGGGTCACCTACGGCCTCAGCCGCAACGGCTACGCGCCGCCGGCCCTCCAGTACACCGACCGCAACTCGGTGCCCTGGCTCGGACTGATCATCGCCTGGGTCGCCGGGGTGGTCTGTTTCCTGCCGTTCCCGAGCTGGCAGAAGCTGGTCGGCTTCATCACCTCGGCCGTCGTGCTGATGTACGCGGGCGCCCCGCTGGCCTTCGGGGTGCTGCGCCGGCGGCTGCCCGGGATGGAGCGTTCGTACCACCTGCCCGGCGGCTCGGTCATCTCGCCGGTCGCCTTCGCGGTGGCGAGCCTGGTCATCTACTGGTCCGGCTGGGACACCCTGTGGCGGCTGGGCCTGGCGATCCTGATCGGGTACCTGCTGCTCGGCGGGTACTCCGCGTACGCCGCCTCCAAGGGGGTGCCGAACGCGCCGCGGATGGACTTCCGGGCGGGGCAGTGGCTGCCGGTCTACCTGGTCGGGATGGGCGTCGTCTCCTGGCAGGGCACCTTCGGGGTGGGCGCCCAGGGGAACCTGCCGCTGTGGTGGGACATCGCGGTGGTGGTGGTGTTCTCGCTCTTCATCTACTACTGGGCGATGGCGGTCGCGCTGCCGGCGGAGGAGATCGAGCGCAACATCCGCGGCGTCGAGGTGGTGGACGCGGGCGGGCACTGAACAGCGGCTCCGCACCCGGCACTCCGCCCCGTCGAGCACCGGCTCGACGGGGCGGAGCCATCTGGTCAGCGCTGCTGGTCGGAGGGCGCGTTGGCCGGCGGGTTGGTGCCGTTCCCGGTGCCGGTCGCGGTGCCGGTCGCGGTGCTGTTCGGGTTGGGCTTGGGGGCCGGGTCGGGGATGTCGGCCATCGGCAGGGACTGCTTGGGCGTGCCGCGCAGGGCCTGGTTCATGGCGTCCCGCCAGATCGGGCCGGGGCCGGTGGCGCCGAACACCTCGTCGAAGTGGGTCCCGTTGATGCGGATGTCGCGCATCTCGACGCCGCCCGCCGGGCCGCCCAGCCAGACGGAGGTGGCGAGTTGCGGGGTGTAGCCGCTGAACCAGGCGGCCTTCTTGTGGTCCGAGGTGCCGGTCTTGCCGGCGATCTGCCGGTTGCCCTCCAGGTTGAGATCGGAGCCGGTGCCGTCCACGGTCACGCCGTTCAGGATGGTGTTGATCGCCTGCGCCGTGTCGTCCGAGAACACCTTGTCGCAGTGGCCGGCCGGGACGGGCACGTCCTTGCCGGCCACGGTGGTGATCTTGTTGATGGCGACGAGGTCGCAGTGGTTGCCCTCGGCGGCGAAGGTCGCGTAGACGTTCGCCATGGTCAGCGGGCTCATCTCCTCGACGCCCAGGGCCATCGAGGGGACTTCCTCCAGGGGCTTGCCGCTGGCCTTGGACGTGATGCCGAACTTGTTGACCATCTGCTTGACCGCGCAGAGGCCGATCTCCTGCTCCATCTGCACGAAGTAGGTGTTGATGGAGTGCGCCATGGCCCCCTTGAGCTGGTAAGGGCCCTTCTCGTTCGGGGACTCGTTGGGCACCACCGTCTTGGGCCGGCCGTCGTTGCGCCAGGTCCCCTCGCAGGTCTTCATGGTCGGGTACTCCAGCTTGTTCGGCGCCGAGTACTCCTGGGTCGTCGGCAGGCCCGCCTCCAGGGCCGCCGCCGCCACGATCGGCTTGAACGTGGAGCCGGGCTGGAAGCCGGTGCCGCCGCCCATCGCCAGGTCGACGTTGAGGTTGACGACGGTCTGGTTCTTGGCCGTGTCCAGGCCGTAGGGGCGGGTCTGGGCCATCGCCAGGATCTTGCCGGTGCCGGGCTCGACCATGCTCGCGGCGGCGGAGACGGAGTCGGTGACCCTCACGTTGCTGTTCACCGCGTTCTGGGCGGCGGCCTGCTTGTCCGGGTCGAGGGTGGTGTAGATGTTCAGGCCGCCCTGGTCCCAGAAGCTCTTGCGGTCCTCGCTGCTCTTGCCGAAGGCCGGGTCCTGCTTGACGACGTGGCGGACGTAGTCGCAGAAGAAGCCCATGCCGGCCTTGGCGGTGATGCAGCCGTTCTGCGGGTCCTTGTACTTCAGACCCAGCGGGGCGGCCTTCGCCTCCTTCGCCTGGTCGGCGGTGATGTGCTTGTTCTCCAGCATCTTGTCGATGACGGTGTCCCGGCGCTTCTGGGCGGCCACCGGATGCAGCTTGGGGTCGTACTGGGTCGGGTTCTGGACCAGGCCGGCCAGCGTGGCGGCCTCGGCGACGGTCAGGTCCTTGTTGCTCTTGCTGAAGTAGCGCTGGGACGCGGCCTCCACGCCGTAGGCGCCGTTCCCGTAGTAGGTGATGTTGAGGTAGTTGGTGAGGATCTGGTCCTTGGGCAGGTCCTCCTCCAGCTTGATCGCGATCTTGAGTTCCTGGATCTTGCGGCCCAGGGTCTTGCGCTGCGCCTCCTTGACCGCGTCCTTGTCGTCGCCGGCCTTCTCCACGTTCACGTTCTTCACGTACTGCTGGGTCAGGGTGGAGGCGCCCTGGGCGGCGGTGCCGGTCTCCGCGTTCTTGCCGAGCGCGCGCACGATGCCCTTGAGGTCGACGGCGCCGTGCTCGTAGAACCGGGCGTCCTCGATGTCCACCTGGGCCTGGCGCATGAACGGCGACATCTGGTCCGCCGTGATGACGGTGCGGTCGCGCTCGTAGACCTTCGCGATCAGGCCGCCCTTGGCGTCGAAGATCTGGGTGGCCTGGGTGAGCGGCGGGGTCTTGAAGTCGCCGGGAATGTCCTCGAAGCTCTCCGCCGTGGCCTTGGCGGTCAGCCCGACGCCGCCGGCGACCGGCAGGACGAGGCCCGCCAGCAGTACACCGGACAGGACGCTCACACCGAGGAAGGTCGCACCGAAGCGGGCCAGCCGGAGCGGCTTGCCACGGGCCGGGCGGGGGTCCGCATCGTCGGCGGACGTCCGTATGGGAGGGCGATGTGATTCCACATCACGTTTGATGTCGTGAGTGTGGAGAAAGGTTGCACGCGGAGTGCCCGAGGGTGCTCCGCAAGGGCGTTATGGGGCGTTGCTTCCGTTTTTCCGGAGCACCGGGGCGGCGCTTCGCCCCGCCGGCCGGTGGCTCGGCGGGGCGCGGGCCGTCGGACTACGCTCCGACGGTCGCCGCCCAGGCGGCCTCGGCGGCGGCCAGCGCGGGGGCGGCGTCGGCCTTCGTCGCCTCGGCGAGGGCGGTCAGGCAGGCGCGGACGGTGTCCAGCGAGGCCGCCCGGCCGTAGTGGTTGACCCGCAGCATCTCCGCGGCCAGCGCCCCGCCGCCGGCCTGGACCGGCAGTGCCGGGTCGAGAGCGGCGGCGAGCTCGGCGGCGTGCAGGCCGACCGCGGTGCGCAGGGTGGTGGCGACCGGGGCCGCGTGGGCGTCCTGGTGGACGTACGGGCTGAGCGTGCCGAGCGCCCGGGCGCCGGCCCGGGTGGCGGCGGAGGCGGCGCGGTGGCGGGCGATCACGGTGGGCAGGCCGTCGGCGGCGATCCGGTCCAGGCAGGCGCCGAGCGCGAGCATCTCCAACTGGGCCGGGGCGTGCGGGAGTACGGTGCGACCGGCGTCCGTCCAGCGCTCCTTCCAGTCCAGCAGGGAGAGGTAGGAGCGGCGCGGGGCGGCCGGGTTGGCGGCGATCCGCTCCCAGGCGCGCTCCGAGACGGAGACGGCGGAGACCCCGGCCGGACCGCCCATCGCCTTCTGGCCGCCGATCACGCACAGGTCGATGCCCCATTCGTCGGTGAGCAGCGGCTCGGCGGCGACCGAGGCGACCGCGTCGAGCATCAGCAGGGCGCCGTGCTCGCGCACCACGGCGGCGATCTCGGCGACCGGGTTGGTGTTGCCGGTGGCGGCCTCGGCGTGCACCAGGGAGACGAAGTCGATCTCCGGGTGGCGGTCGAGGGCCTCGGCGACCTGCTCGGCGCCGACCGCGCTGTCGAAGGGCGCCGCGAGGTCGACGACCGTCGCCCCGCAGGAGCGCAGCCAGTTGCCGAAGGTCTGCCCGTACGGGCCGGTGACGATGTTGAGGGCGGTGGAGCCGGGGTGCGCGGCGCCGCGGATTGCGGCCTCCAGCGGGAGCAGGGCCTCACCCTGGGTGACGATGACGTCGGCGCCGGTGTGCAGCAGCGCGGCCACCTGGTCCTCGATCGCCGCGAACCCGGCGGCGCTCAGCGGGGGGAGGTCGAGGAAGGGGCTCATGCGCCCGCCTCGCCGCGCTCGGCGGGGGCGTGCGCGCGTGCGCACCTTCTGATGGTTCGCTCGCTTCGCTCGCTCACAGCGGCACTGCCTTTCGCGGGGCGGGTGGTGGGTGCGGCAACGAGTCTGCCGCATTCTCGCCGCTTACACGGAACCCGCCCGTCGGTAGAGTGCGGCCATGAGTGATGGCGCGGTGCTGCACGTCCGGGGTCGGGTGCTGGTCGGTCCGGAGGAGGTCCGGGACGAACTCTGGGTGGTGGACGGCCGGGTGAGCTTCACCCGCCCGCCGACGGCCGGGGACGTCCGGACGGTCACCGGCTGGGTGCTGCCCGGCCTGGTGGACGCACACTGCCACGTCGGCCTGGACGCCCACGGCGCCGTGGACGCCGCGACCAGCGAGAAGCAGGCGATCACCGACCGTGACGCCGGCACCCTGCTGATCCGCGACGCCGGCTCGGCCGCCGACACCCGCTGGATCGACGAGCGCGAGGACCTGCCCCGGATCATCCGGGCCGGCCGGCACATCGCCCGGACCCGCCGCTACATCCGCAACTACGCCCACGAGATCGAGCCCGGCGACCTCGCCGCGTACGTCCGGGCCGAGGCCCGGCGCGGCGACGGCTGGGTGAAGCTGGTCGGCGACTGGATCGACCGCGAGCGCGGCGACCTCACCGCCTGCTGGCCCGGCGACGCGCTGGCCGAGGCGATCGCGGCGGCGCACGAGGAGGGCGCGCGGGTCACCGCGCACTGCTTCGCGGCCGAGTCGCTGCCGGACCTGCTGGCCGCCGGGATCGACTGCGTCGAGCACGCCACCGGACTGACCGAGGAGCTGATCCCGGCCTTCGCCGAGCGCGGGGTGGCCATCGTCCCGACACTGGTCAACATCGCCACCTTCCCGGAGCTGGCGTCCGGCGGGGAGGCCAAGTTCCCGGCCTGGGCGGCGCACATGCGACGGCTGCACGAGCGCCGCTACGACACCGTCGGCGCCGCGCACGACGCGGGCATCCCGGTGTTCGTCGGCACGGACGCGGGCGGCTCGCTCGCGCACGGGCTGGTCGCGGACGAGGTGGCGGAGCTGGTGAAGGCGGGGCTGAGCCCGGCCGAGGCGCTGTCGGCGGCGAGTTGGGGCGCCCGCGAGTGGCTCGGGCGGCCGGGGCTGGCGGAGGGCGCGCCGGCCGACTTCGTGGTGTACCGGGAGGACCCTCGGGCGGACGTCCGGGTGCTCGCGGACCCGCTGCTGGTGGTGCTCCGGGGGCGGCCGGTGGGGTGAGCGGGGGCCGCTGCGGCGGCGGTCGGCGGGTGGGCGTTCGCGGTGCTCATCGACGGTGACGCTCTGTCGGCATGGGCCGATAGGGTGACGCCCATGGCACCGCGTCCACTGAACGAGATCGTCGAGCCCGGCTGGGCCACCGCCCTGGAACCCGTCGCCGGGCAGGTCGCCGCCATGGGCGACTTCCTGCGCGCCGAACTGGCCGCCGGCCGCACCTACCTGCCCTCCGGCCCGAACGTGCTGCGGGCCTTCCAACAGCCCCTCGCCGACGTGCGGGTGCTGATCGTCGGGCAGGACCCGTACCCCACCCCCGGCCACGCCGTCGGGCTGAGCTTCTCGGTCGGGCCCGAGGTGCGGCCGATCCCGGCGAGCCTGATCAACATCTTCCAGGAGTACGGCACCGACCTCGGTCTGCCGCAGCCCTCCAACGGGGACCTCACGCCGTGGACCGAGCAGGGCGTGCTGCTGCTCAACCGGGCCCTGACCACCGCGCCGCGCAAGCCCGCCGCGCACCGGGGCAAGGGCTGGGAGGAGGTCACCGAGCAGGCGATCCGGGCGCTGGTGGCGCGTGGTGGTCCGCTGGTGGCGATCCTGTGGGGGCGTGACGCCCGCAACCTGCGGCCGCTGCTGGGGGACGTTCCGGCGATCGAGTCGGCGCACCCGAGTCCGTACTCGGCGAGCAGCGGGTTCTTCGGGTCGCGGCCGTTCAGCCGGGCGAACGAGCTGCTGGTGCGGCAGGGGGCGCAGCCGGTGGACTGGCGGCTGCCGTAACGGACTTGTCCCCGTAGCAGATCGAGGTCAGCGCGGAACGTCAATCTCACTCCTACGGGTGAAATGACGTTCCGTGTTGCTCTTGTCACGGATCGTTCGAGAAGACTGGCGGCTCATCGTTTCATCTGCGTGGGGGTACCGCCTTGTCTTCTCGCCTGTCCCGTCCGTCCTGTTCGTCCCGGCTGACCGGCCCGTCCGGCTCGTCCGGCCTGTCCCGCCCGTCCCGCCTGTCCGGCCCGTCCGGCCCGTCTCGCCGAATCGTTTCCGCTGTCGCCGTCGTGGTGGCGAGCACCGCGCTCACCGCCGGGCCCGTCCAGGCCGCCCCCTCGGCAGCCCCGTCTCCGGGCAAGGCGCGCGCCGTCACCGCCGAACTCGCCCTGGATGTCAGCCTGTTGAACAAGGCGGTGGACGTCCCGGTGGACATCGCGCTCAACAAGGCGGAGTCGTCGGCGCAGCGCTTGGGGTCCCCCCAGCCGGAGGCCGGGGGAGGTTCCGTGCTCACCGCCAAGGTGGCGGGCGTCGACCAGGCCGGACCGGTCGAGCTGGTCAAGGCCGACATCGGCAAGTCCGTCACCCGGGTCGACGCCAAGGGCGCCGCAGCCTCCGTCAAGCTGGTCAACGCCGATGTGCACGCCCCCGGGCTGCCCGCCACCGCGCTGCTCGGGCTGGAGGCGATGAGCGCCGAGGCCACCTGCCCGGTCGACGGGCAGCCGACCGCGGACGTGGTCGCGCCCGCCAAGCTGACCGTGCTGGGCAAGCCCGTCACCGTCGGGCTGTACGGCCCGACCAAGGTGGACGTGCCGCTGGTCGGCAGCGTGTCGGTGGAGTTCTCGAAGAAGGCCACCACCACGACCACCGCCGCCGCCTCGGCCCTGGAGGTGCAGGTGGAGGTGAACCCGCTGAACCTGAACGTCGCCAAGGTCACCGGAAAGATCACCGTCGCCTCGGTGAGCTGCGAGAAGCCCACCGGCCCCGCCGCCACCGACACCCCGACCTCCGCGCCCACCAGTGCCCCCGCCGCCCAGCCGGTCGCCGACACCAGCACCTCGCGCGCCGCGGTGCCGCAGGCCGCGGTGGAGAAGCCGGAGCGGCTCGCCAGCACCGGCGGCAGCAGCGCCACCGGCCCGCTGGCCGCCGGCGCGGCCGCCCTGGTCGCGGGCGGCGCGGCCGCCCTGTGGGCCACCCGGCGCCGCCGCGCCGCGCACGCCCGCCGCGGCTAGTCACTCCGCGGCTGGTCACTCCGCGACCGGCCTCCACGACCGGCCACTGCGCGGCTGGTTACTCCGCGACCGGCCACTGCGCGGCTGGTTACTCCGCGACCGGTCACTCCGCGGGGCGGGAGTGCCGCGCCCGGCACTCCCGCACCGTGACCGTGCCAACGCGGACGGTTGGTTCACATGCGCGTTACATGAGAGGAACAACCGGGAAACGGCGGCTTGCGACGCTACGCGGGCACCCACCACCCAGTAACGCGAGGGACAAGCCGTGGCAATCAAGGCCGAGTACATCTGGATCGACGGCACCAAGCCGACCGCGAAGCTCCGTTCCAAGACTCGGGTCCTGCCCAACGCCGACAAGATCCCGACCTGGGGCTTCGACGGTTCCTCGACCAACCAGGCCGAGGGCCACGCCTCGGACCGCGTGCTGGACCCGGTGAAGGTCGTCAAGGACCCGATCCGCGGCGGCGACAACATCCTGGTCCTCTGCGAGGTCCTGGAGACGGACGGCACCCCGCACGAGTCCAACACCCGCGCGCTGCTCCGTGAGGTGCACGAGAAGTTCGCCTCCCAGGAGTCGATCTTCGGCATCGAGCAGGAGTACACCTTCTTCAAGGGCTCCCGCCCGCTCGGCTTCCCGGAGGGCGGCTTCCCGGCCCCGCAGGGCGGCTACTACTGCGGCGTCGGCGCCGAGGAGGTCTTCGGCCGCGAGATCGTCGAGCTGCACCTGGACCGCTGCATCGACGCCGGCCTGGCCATCTGCGGCATCAACGCCGAGGTCATGCCCGGCCAGTGGGAGTTCCAGATCGGCCCGGTCGACTCCCTGACCGTCTCGGACGACCTGTGGATCGCCCGCTACCTGCTCTACCGCACCGCCGAGGAGTTCGGCATCGACGCCACCCTGGACGCCAAGCCGGCCCGTGGCGACTGGAACGGCGCGGGCGCCCACACCAACTTCTCCACCAAGGCCATGCGCGAGGGCTACGACGCCATCATCACCGCCTGCGAGTCGCTCGGCGCCTCCCAGGAGAAGGTACTGGAGCACGTCACCCAGTACGGCGCCGACATCGAGTCCCGCCTGACCGGCAAGCACGAGACCGCCCCGTGGAACGTCTACAGCTACGGCGTCTCCAACCGCGGCGCGTCGGTCCGCATCCCGTGGCAGGTCGAGGTGGAGCAGAAGGGCTACATCGAGGACCGCCGCCCGAACGCCAACATCGACCCCTACGTCGTCACCCGCCTGCTGATCAACACCTGCTGCGAGGCCCTGGAGAAGGCCGGCCAGGTCTGATCCGCCCCGAGGTAGGTGCACCCGGCAGGCCCTCCCCCACCCGGGGGAGGGCCTGCGGGCTTTCTGCCCTGGGGCAAATGGCTGGTCAATCCCGGTCGTCAGCCGGACAATTCACGGCATGACCCGACAGCCGCTGCTCCTTCTCGACGTGGACGGACCCCTCAACCCCTTCGCCGCGCCGAGGCTCCGGCGGCCGGACGGCTACCGCACCCATGACCTGATGCCCAGCTGGTGGGCCGAGCGGCAGGCCCGGCGCACCGACGGCGAGGCGAAGCCGCTGCGGGTGTGGCTGAACCCGGCGCACGGGCCGGAGTTGCTGGCGCTGCCGTACGAACTGGTGTGGGCCACCACCTGGATGGACGAGGCGAACGCCCTGATCGGCCCCAATCTCGGGCTGCCCGAACTCCCGTACATCGCCTGGACGGACCTCTTCGGCGAGGATCCGGACGGGCTGCACTGGAAGACCAGGGACGTGGTGGCCTGGGCGGACGGGCGGCCGTTCGTCTGGGTGGACGACGAACTCGGGTCGCAGGACGCCGAGTGGATCGCCGCCCACCACCCGGGCCCGGCGCTCACCCTGCACGTCAACCCCCGCAAGGGCATGCTCGCCAGGGACTTCGCGGCGCTGCGGGAGTGGGCGGCCGCCGCATGACCGGCCGGCCGCTGCTCCTGATCGACGTGGACGGACCGCTCAACCCCTACGCCGCACCGGACACCGCCTGCCCCGACGGCTACGGCACCCACCGGCTGCTGCCCGAGTCCTGGGTGGCGCGGCACGCTCCCCGGCCGCGGGAGGAGGTCGAGCCGCTGCGGGTGTGGCTGAACCCGGCGCACGGGCCGGAGTTGCTGGCGCTGCCGTACGAACTGGTGTGGGCCACCACCTGGATGGACGAGGCGAACACCCTGATCGGCCCGCGCATCGGGCTGCCCGAACTCCCGTACATCCGCTGGACGAACCTGTTCGGCGAGGACCCGGACGGGCTGCACTGGAAGACCAGGGATCTGGTCGCCTGGGCGGACGGGCGGCCGTTCGTCTGGCTGGACGACGAGCTCGGGCCGCAGGACATCGAGTGGATCGCGGCGCACCACCCGGCCGAGGCGCTGCCGCTCTGGGTGGACCCTCGGGCGGGACTGCGGGAGCTGCACTTCGCGGCGCTGCGGGAGTGGGCGGAGGAGGAGTCGGAGTGCTGATCGGCAGGGTCGAGCGGTTGCACCGGTATCCGGTCAAGTCGCTCCTGGGGGAGGAGCTTTCGGCGGCGGAGGTGTCCACGCGGGGCCTGGCGGGGGACCGCGAGCGCGCCCTGCTGGACGTGGAGACCGGGCGGGTGGCCAGCGCCAAGAACCCCCATCGGTGGGCCGGACTGCTCGCCTACTCGGCGACGACCGCGGCGGACGGCCGGGTGGCCGTCACCGGGCCGGACGGGCGCGCCGCGGGCGAGGCGGAGCTGTCCGAGGCCTTCGGCCGCACGCTGGCCCTGATCGCCGAGCGCCCGCCCGGTGCGACGGTCGAGCGGGCCGTGCCGGAGGAGGTGCTGGCGCGCGGGATCGAGGCGGAAGTCCCGGTGACGGTCAATGAGTTGGGGCGGGCCGCGGCGGAGGGCGGGTTCTTCGACTTCGCCCCGCTGCACCTGATCACCAGCTCCACGCTGCTCGCCGTCGGCGCCGAGGCGGAGCGCTACCGGCCGAACCTGGTGATCCGCACCGAGGGCGAGGGATTCGTCGAGAACGCCTGGGTGGGGCGGGAGGTGACCGTCGGGGAGGCCCTGCGGCTGCGCATCGTGGCACCCACCCCGCGCTGCGCCGTCCCCACCCTGCGGCACGGCCCGCTGCCCCGTCGGACGGAGGCGCTGCGCGGACCGGCCGAACGCAACCGGCTGGTCCCGCTGGAGGGCATGCCGGCGCTGCCCTGCGCGGGGGTGTACGCCCAGGTGCTGGCGCCGGGGAGGATCCGGGCCGGCGACGCGGTCAGGCTGAACTGAGCACCGTCTCCAGCGCGTTGAGGAAGCGGTCGGTGGTCCCCTCGTCCCGGACGGCGATCCGAAGCCAGTCCTCGCCGAGGCCGGGGAAGGTGTCCCCGCGCCGGACGGCGAAGCCGTGCTCGCGCAGCCGCTCGCGGACCGCCGCCGCGCCCGGCAGTCGGACCAGGACGAAGGAGGCAGCCGGCGCCCCGTACACCCGCAGCGTCGGGAAGGCGGTCAGGCCCTTCAGCAAGTAGGCGCGCCACAGGGCGAGTTCGGCGGCGGCCCGGTCCGCCTCGGCCAGTGCCGACGGGCCGCTGCAGGCCTCGGCGGCGGCCAGCGCCGGGGTGGAGACCGGCCAGAGCGGCTGGGCGGCGCCGAGGGCGGCGATCAGTGGCGCCGGTCCGAGGGCGTAGCCGATCCGGAGCCCGGCCAGGCCCCAGGTCTTGGTGAGGCTGCGCAGGACGACGACCTGTCCGGGCAGGCCGCGGGCGGCGGCGAGGGACTCCCGTTCGCCGGGCACGGTGTCCATGAACGCCTCGTCCACCACCAGGGTGCGACCGGGCCGGGCGAGCGCGGCGACGGCCTCGGCGGGGTGCAGGACGGATGTCGGGTTGGTCGGGTTGCCGAGGACGACCAGGTCCGCTTCCTCGGGGACGGAGCCGAGGCGGAAGCCGTCCTCGGGGGCGAGCAGCACCCGGTGCACCCGGTGTCCGGCGTCCCGCAGCGCGGCCTCCGGCTCGGTGAACTGGGGGTGCACCATGATGATGTGACGTGCCGTCAGGACGCGGGCGAGCAGGACGAAAGCCTCGGCCGCCCCCGAGGTGAGCAGCACCTCCTCGACCGGGCGCCCGTGCCGGGCGGCCACCGCGGCGCGGGCGGCGCCCTGGTCGGGGTAGGCGGCGAGGGTGCCGAGGGTGGCGGCGAGGTGCTCGCGCAGCCAGACCGGGGGAGTGCCGGTGCGGACGTTGACGGCGAGGTCGACCAGCTCGCGCCCGTCGGCCCGCACCTCGGCGTCGCCGTGGTGGCGCAGGTCGGGTTCGTGGGTGGTCATGCCGGTGCTCCATCGCCGGGCAGAGCGGGCTCGACTGTGCAAGCGGGCTCGCCCGTCCGAGCGGGTTCGCCGGGCAGAGCGGGCTCGCCTGCCCGGGCGGGTTCGCCGGGCAGGCCGGGCACCCGGTGGACGTCGTACGGGCCGGGCGGCACGGCGAGGTCCGTGCCGTCGCCGAGGGCGACCAGGGCGACGGCGTGCCCGTGGGCGGCCAGGGTGACGGCCGCCCCGGTGTGGTCGACGAGCTGTCCGGCGTGGTCCGTCGCCACTCCGGCCCAGTCCAGCGCCTCGCCGCGGGTGTTCCGTAGGGTGCCGGGCGCCGGCACCGCGATCTGCCGGGTCCCCGGCCGGAGCAGCGCGGCCACCGCCTCGACGGCCTCCGGCCGGCCCACCACCGCCGAGGCGCGGCGCAGTTCGGCCAGTGCGCGCGGTACCAGCAGGTCGTGCGCCCCCGGCCCGAGGCCGATCAGCGCCAGTCGTCCACGCACCGCGGTCCTGGCGATCGCCACCGTGGCCGTCGCCGACTTCCGCTTGGCGACGACGAGTCGACCGCCGTTCGTACTGGCCAGCGCCGCCGCCTCGGCGACGCTGGCGGTGCCGACCGCCGTGCCGACGGCCTCGGACGGGTTCGGCACCGCCAGCCGGGCCAGTTCCTCCGCCGGGTGCTCGTCCACCGGCACGTTCAGGCAGCGCGCGGCCCAGCGCACCGCCGGGTGGTCCGCCCTGCCCGCCAGCGTGGCGATCCGGGCGATGGCCGAGCGCAGGTAGCCGGTCTCCTTGAGCACGTCCATCAACAGCCGCATGGCGTCGGCCGATTCGGCGCCACTGCGCGCGCCGATGCCGACCACCAGGGTGCGCGGGACGACCAGGAGGTCGCTGCCGTCCGGGTCCTCCTGGTCGGTGATCCGCAGTGCGGGGGCGTCCTCGGGCGCGTCCGGCCGGATGTTGGGGGGGAGCGCGGGCAGCGGGTACGGCACCTCACCGACCAGCCGGACCGGCCGACCCTCCGCCGCGGCCCGGTCGACCTCGCGTGCGCCGGGGCGGTAGAGGCGCGTGGCGTACGGGGTCAGCACGTCGAGCGGGGCCTCGGGGCTCGGCAGCGGGCCGGTGAGTACCGGGGTGACCCCGAGGGCGGCCGCCACCTCCCCGGCCAGTTCCTCGGCCGAGTCGGTGTGGGTCAGCGGGATCACCCAGCGCCGGCCCGGGTCCACGCAGAGCACCTCGGCCCCGCGCGGGACCTCGACCCGGCCGTCGCCCAGCAGTCCGACGACGGCGGCGAGCGAGCCGACGGCGATCACCTGGCGGTGCTGGTGGAGCGCGAAGTGCATCGCCTCCGGGCCCTGGAAGCAGTTGCCGCGCGAGGCCCGGTAGACGTGGGTGCTCTCCGGCCAGAGGGCGTTCAGTTCGTCGGCCAGCGGGCGGCCCGGCCCGTAGATGGCGACCAGTCCGATCACGTTCCCGTACTCCTTGCCGCTTCCGGCCCCGCGCGCGCGGGGCCCCGTGATCCCACCACGCAAGGCCGAAACGGGTCAATCGCGGCGCGTGTGACGTCCGCCGCCGGCCGCGGTTGCTCCGTACGGACACCGCCTCGCAGCTGTTCTTCTGTTCTTCACTTCTCTTGTGCGGTACACGACACGCCGCGATCCTACTGTTCTCGGCGCTCCCGCCCGGGAAGCCCCGACCCACGGAGGACCCCATGGCCTTCGCACGACTCCGCACCCCCGGCACCCCCACCCCCGCCGCCGGTCCGCGCCCCGCCCGTCGCCGCAGGCTCCGCCCGATCACCGCCCTCGCCACCGGCCTCGGCCTGGTCGCCGGCTCGCTCGGCCTGTGGGCCGCGGGCGGCAGCGCGGCCGCCGACACCGCGGCCGGCCTGCCCAGCCCCGACCACGTCATCGTCGTCATGCTGGAGAACCACGCGTACTCGCAGGTCATCGGCAGCTCCAAGGCGCCGTACATCAACGGCACGCTGGCCGTCGGCGGCGCGACGCTGACCCAGTCCTACGCGCTCACCCACCCCAGCCAGCCCAACTACTACATGCTGTTCTCCGGCAGCGCCCAGGGCGTCACGGACGACAGCTGCGTGGACGTCGGCGCGCTCCAGCAGCCCAACCTGGCCTCCGAACTGCTCGCCGCCAACCAGACCTGGGCCAGCTACAACGAGGGCCTGCCCTCCGCCGGCGCCACCGACTGCAGCAGCGGCAGCTACGCCCAGAAGCACAACCCGTGGTTCGGCTTCGGCAACGTGCCCACCTCCAGCGCCTACGGCATGGACGCCTTCCCGACCGACTTCACCACCCTGCCCAAGGTCTCCTTCGTCGTCCCCGACCTCTGCGACGACATGCACGACTGTTCGGTCGGCACCGGCGACTCCTGGCTGAAGAACAACCTCGACGCGTACGCGCAGTGGGCCAAGAGCAACAACAGCCTGCTGGTGGTGACCTTCGACGAGGACAACCGGCTCGCCGGCAACCGCATCCCGACCCTCGTCTACGGTGCCCACGTCGCCCCCGGCAGCTCCACCGCCACCACCTACAACCACTACGACGTGCTGCACACCCTGGAGGACCTGGCCGGCGTCAACGCCCACGCCGGCAACTCCGCCAACGCCTCCGACATCACCGGCATCTGGAACTGACGCCCGTGTACGTCGCGGACTCCCGCAGCTCGAAGGCCCCCGTCGCACCGGCCACCGGCCAGGTGCGGCGGGGCGCCGCCCTGCGCTCAGTGCCGGGGGCGGTCCTCGCCCTCGGCGCCGTCAGCATGGTCACCGACATCTCCTCCGAGATGGTCAACGCCGTGCTGCCGCTCTACCTGCTCACCGGACTCGGCCTCTCCCCGCTCGGCTTCGGCCTGCTCGACGGCATCCAGAACGGCTTCAGCGCCCTGGTCCGGCTCGCCGGCGGCCACCTCGCCGACCGCCGCGGCCGCGACGGGGCCGCCCGGCACAAGAGCGTCGCGGCCATCGGCTACGGGCTCTCCGCGCTGTGCCGGCCGCTGCTGCTGTTCGTCCACACCGTGCCGCTGATCGGCGCCGTCATCGCCGCCGACCGCACCGGCAAGGGCCTGCGCACCGCGCCCCGGGACGCCATGATCTCGCTGGCCACCGAACCCGCCCACCGCGGACGGGCGTTCGGCGTGCACCGGGCGATGGACACGGCCGGCGCCCTGCTCGGCCCGCTCACCGCTTTCCTGGTGCTGCGGCTGGCCGGCGGCCCGCTGCTCGCCGACGGCGGCGAACGGCACGGCTACGACGCGGTGTTCACCGTCAGCGCCTGCGTCGCCGCGCTGGGCGTGCTGATCCTGCTGCTGTTCGTGCCCAACCGGCAGACCGGTGACGAACCGTCGACCACCGTGCCCACACTGCGCAGCAGCCTCACCCTGCTGCGCCTGCCCGGACTGCGCCGGCTCACCCTGTGCGCCGTGCTGCTCGGGCTCACCACCGTCAGCGACTCCTTCCTCTACCTGCTGATCCAGCGCCGGCTCGGCCTGTCCGTCAACCTGTTCCCGCTGCTGCCGCTCGGCACCGCCGCCGCCTTCCTGCTGCTCGCCGTCCCGCTCGGCTCGCTCGCCGACCGGATCGGACGGCGCCGGCTCTTCCTGCTCGGACACGGCGTCCTGCTGCTCGCGTACGGGCTGCTGCTCTCGCCGCTGCGCGGACTGCCCGCGGTGATCTGCGTGCTGCTGCTGCACGGCACCTTCTACGCCGCCACCGACGGCGTGCTCGCCGCCGCGGCGGCCGACGCGGTACCCGCCGAGCAGCGCGGCGCCGGGCTCGCCCTGGTCGGCACCGGGCAGGCGCTGGCCCGGTTCGCCTGCTCGCTGCTGTTCGGCGCGCTGTGGAGCGCGGTCGGCGGCCCGGGCGCGCTGGCCTGGTCGGCGGGGGCGCTGGCGCTGTGCGTGGCCGGCGCGGCGGTGGTGCTGCGCGCCCCGGAGCCCGCCGCC
Organism: Kitasatospora sp. NPDC023176; assembly: GCF_055560495.1. Classification (NCBI taxonomy): domain Bacteria; kingdom Bacillati; phylum Actinomycetota; class Actinomycetes; order Kitasatosporales; family Streptomycetaceae; genus Kitasatospora; species Kitasatospora sp. NPDC023176. The sequence goes on from NZ_JBVHIP010000053.1 coordinate 26,327, forward strand.
CCGGAGCCCGCCGCCGTGGGGCCCGCTGCCGTGGGGCCCGCTGCCGTCGAGGAGAGACCGTGAACCCGGAGAGCCTGGAGAGTCCGTGAACCTGCAGAACAACCGCAGCCGGGTGATCGTGCTGCTGCTCGCCGTCCTGGTGCTCGGCGCGGTCGGCACCGGCGCCGTCCTCTACGCCGCCGACCGCACCGCCGAGCGCGACCGCCCCCAGGCGGGCGGGCCGGCCGTCGAACCCGGCCCGGTCTCGCTCCAAGTGCCCTCGAAGGGCCGTCAGTTGCTGTTCCGCAACATGGCCTGGGGCCCGCACCGGGACGAGATCACCACTGTCCCCGCCGACCACCCCGACGGCCCGCGCACCGCCTCCGGCACCCAGTGCCTGCGCTTCCACGCCGCCGCCGGCACCGGCATCTGCCTCCAGGCCCAGCACGGCGCGCTGGACGACACCTACCGCGCCGTCGTCCTGGACGACCACCTGCGCGAACGGCGTTCCTTCCCCGCCGCCGGCATCCCCACCCGCGCCCGGGTCTCCCCCTCCGGACACCTCGCCGCCTGGACGGTCTTCGTCAGCGGCGACTCCTACGCGGGCAGCGACTTCTCCACCCGCAGCTCGATCGTGGACGTCCGGGACTGGAACCTGCGGGAGAACCTGGAGGACTTCGCCGTCATCAAGGACGGCCACCCGTACCAGGCGCACGACATCAACATCTGGGGCGTCACCTTCGCCGACGACACCACCTTCTACGCCACCCTCGCCACCTCCGGGCAGACCCACCTGGTCCGCGGCGACCTCGCCGCCCGCACTCTCACCACCGTCCACGACAACGTCGAGTGCCCCTCGCTCTCCCCCGACGGCACCCGCATCGCGTACAAGAAGCGCGTCCCCGGCCTGTCGCCGGACGCCCCCTGGCGGCTGTACGTCCTCGACCTGGCGACCGGGACGGAGACCGCCACCGCCGAGCAGCGCAACATCGACGACCAGGCGCTGTGGTCCGACGACGGGACGCTGCTCTACGCCCTCCCCGGGGACTACGGCGCCGACCTGTGGGCCGTCCCGGCGGACGGCTCCGGCGCCGCGCGGCCGGTCACCAAGGCCGCCGTCGCCCCCGCCTACCTGGGCTGAGGAACTCTCCGCTAGCGTCCCACGTCGAGCAGAGTGTGACGTCCCGGCCGAACGTGCCGGCCGGACGTCCTGATCGAAGCGGGGGAGCGAGCGAACCGTGGACGGCATTCCACCCGAGCGGATGGTCACCGACTCCTGGCCGGCCCTGCACGGCCGACCCGTCCTGCGGCGCACCGTCGCCGTCGGACTGGTGCTGTGCGTGTCCGCCGGCGCGGCCCTGGTGGTGCGCGGCGTCAACGCGCTCACCGTCGGCCGGGTCGGCCGGGAGACCGACCGCGACCGCGCCGAACGCCTGGCCGGCCTCCACCCCTCCCAGCACCCCGGCGCCGGCCGCTACTACGTCCCGGTCGGCGCCGTCTACACCCGCACCTCCGACGGCGCGCCCGTCGCCTACCTCCACTACCGGCTCGGCGGCGGCAGGGAGCCCGGCCTCGGCGACTTCCTGCACACCTACGACCTCCCCGAGCCCGGACCCGCCGCCCCGCTGCCGCCGGACCTCGCCGCCGCCCTCGGGGGCGACGAGCCGGCCGAGGCCCCCGAGCTGCCGGAAGGGGCGGCCGGGCCCGGGACGACGGCCTCGGCGTCCGCCTCCGCCTCGGAGGCCGGCGAAGCAGGGGCCGCGGCCACCTCCGCGCCGGTGGCCATCGCCGCGGAACCGACCCCGAGCGATGCCGACCCGGACGCCGACGACGGGGCCGGGGAGCCGACCGTGGAGGGCGGGGCGGGGGGCGCCGCGAGCGTGGCCGAGGGCGGCGGGCCCGGCCCGAGCGCCAGCCCGACTCCGACCCCGACCCCGACCTGGACGCCCACCGCGACCCCGTCGGCCGTCCCCGGCCACGCTCCCAGCGCCCGCCGGATCTACGTCGCCACCATCCCGGGCGGCCTGCCGGGCGCCGCCGACATCTACATCCGCGCCACCGGCTGAGCCGTACGGCGCGGCTCCGCCCGTCGCGCCCGTGCCGCTGCCCCGTCCGGTCGGTGGCCGGGCGGGGCAGTCGCGGAGGGTCGTCAGTGGGCGGTCACCGGCTGGGGCACGGGCGCCTGGGCCGCGGGTGCCGGGTCGGCCACCGGGGCGGCCCGTCGGGCCGGGGCTTGGCCGACCAGCATGGCGCCGAGTGCCAGCAGCAGTCCCAGCACCTGCCACGCGGTGAGGGTCTGGCCGAGCACGACCAGGCCGCCGACCGTGGCCACCACCGGGTTGATCAGTCCCAGGAACGAGGCCGGCCCGGCGCCGAGCCGCTCGATGCCACGGAACCACAGCACGTACCCGAGTGCGGTGCTGAGCAGTCCGAGGTAGGCGAAGCCCGCCAGGTTGGAGGCGCTCAGGGCCGGCGGCGCGCCCTCGACCAGCGCCGCGAGCGGGACCAGGAACACCGAGCCGGCGAGCAGCTGCCAGGCCGTGAGGTCGACCATGGTGGCGCCCTCGGGGCGGCCCCAGCGGCGGGTGAGGACGGTGCCCATGGCCATCAGCCCGATCGCGGTGACCATCGCGGCGATCCCGACGCCGTCCAGCGTCGCGCCGCTCTTGAGCACCAGCAGCGCGACTCCGGCGACCCCGGCCAGTCCGGCGAGCAGGGCCCGGCGCCCGGGCCGGACCCGGAGCACGCCGATCGAGAACCCGGCGACCAGCAGGGGCTGGATCGCCCCGATGGTGGCCGCGACGCCGCCGGGCAGGCGGTAGGCGCCGACGAAGGTGAGCGGGAAGAACAGCCCGATGTTGAGCATCCCGAGCACCGCCGCGCGCCCCCACCAGCGCCCCTTGGGCAGCTTGCGCCCGATCAGCAGCAGGAGCAGTCCGGCGGGCAGCGCCCGCAGTGCGGCGAGCAGCAGTGGGCGGCCTTCGGGCAGCAGCTGGGTGGTGACCAGGTAGGTGGTGCCCCAGGCGGCCGGGGCGAGTGCGGCGGTGACGGCGATTCCTGCGCGCTTGCGGTCCATGGTGATCCCGATCCCCTCAACGTTGACTATCTGAACGTTGAGATATTTCTACGCCCGAGATCGGCGAACGTCAAGTATGTGAATGTTAAGATATCTGCGACCGGCGGCCGGTGGACGGCCGCCACGAGCCACGAGGGAGATGACCGGCCATGCAGCAGCGCGACACCGTCGACGACATCGCCGAGCAGTGGGCCAGGAACCGCCCCGACCTGCCGCTGGAGGCCATGGCCCTGATCGGCCGGCTGCGGCGGCTCAACGCCCGGGTCGACAACGCCCTGCGCGAGTACTTCCTCACCTGCGGTCTGGACTCCTCCGAGTTCGACGTCCTGGCCACCCTCCGCCGCTCCGGCGAACCCTACGAACTCAACGCCCGCGCCCTGCTCAAGTCCGCCATGGTCACCTCCGGCGCCATCACCAACCGCGTCGACAAGCTCTCCGCCAAGGGCCTGGTCGAACGCAACCCCTGCCCGACCGACCGCCGCGCCGTCCTCGTCCGCCTCACCCCGGCCGGCAAGGAACTCATCGACGCCGCCCTGCCCGGCCACATCCGCAACGAGGAGCACATCCTCACCGCCCTCGACGCCGACGAGCGCGCCCAACTCGACACCCTGCTGCGCAAACTCCTCGTCGCCCACGGCGACACCGAACCGCTCGGCTGACGACGGGGTCGTTCGCGTGACCACTACCTCCCGGCCGCGTTAACCCATCGGGACGACGCACCGGAGGAGTGGCCCGATGAAGCACAAGACCCCCAGGGAGATCGCCGTCGACGACCAGTTGCGGGCCGCCGGGGCGGAGGGCGCCCAGTGGCTCGCCGCCGCCGGGTGGGGCCCGCCGGTCACGGTGCCGCTGCAGAACGCCGCCCCGTGGCAGCGCGAGACAAGGGAACGGATGCTCGCCTCGCAGGAGGACGAGTCCTGCACCTGGTGCGACCACCTGCTCCACGGCGGACCGCAGCCCGTCGTCGTCCACGCCGAGCACCCGACCTACCTGGTCTGCCGCGCCTGCTCGACCACCGCCCGCCCCCACCGCCGCTGCCTGGACTGCGGCAGGCCCGCCCGCTCCCTCTCCCCGCTGGACGGCCGCGAGGACGTCTGCATGGGCACCGTGGCGATCTACACCCGCCTCCGCTGCGCCGCCTGCTTCCGCGGCTACCCGCTCGGCGGGACCTTCGGCAGCGGTTCGTAGCGCCCCCTCGCGGCCCGGCTCACCGCTCGGCGACCAGCGCATAGCGCTCGTCGTGCACCGGGCCGCCCCACAGTGCCGCGTCCCCGTCGAGCGGCTCGACGCGCAGGTCCGTTACCAACGGGCTCACCGCCGCGGCGAGTTCGTCCGCGCCCACACCGCCGCCCCAGGGCAGGTGCTCCGCCCCGGCGACGTACGGTGCCCACGGCTCGCCCGCCTCGCGCCACCGCCCCTCGATCAGCACCAGCCGCCCGCCGGGCCGCAACAGCCGCACCCAGCCGCGCAACGCCCGCTCCGGGTCGGGCAGCGTCCAGACCACATGACGCGACAGCACCACGTCGAAGCCGCCCGCCCGCACCGGCGGCGCCCCCGCGTCCCCCACCAGGAACCGCCCCGCCAGCCCGGCCGCCGCCAGCTTCGCCCGGGCCCGCGCGACCATCCGCGGCGCCACGTCCACCCCCGTCACCCGGTGCCCGCCCGCCGCCACCAGCTCCGCCAACGAGCCCGTCCCGCAACCGACATCGAGCACATCCACCGGCTCGGCCGGCAACCATCCCCGCACCCGCCGCGCCCACGCCTCCCGCGTCGGCGCGGCCCGCAACCCGTGATCCGGCTCCTCGTCGAAGCTCGACGCGGCCGCGTCCCAGTAGTCGGCGATGGCCCGCCCGGAGTCAGTCATGCCGCCCACTCTCCCACCCGGCACCGACACGCCGGGGCTCAGTCCAGCGCGGGCACGCCCACCCTGAACGCCCGGCAGGCGGCGGCGAGCGCCCGCGCCGGGTCGGTGGTGCCCGGGCGGCCGGTTCCGGCCGGTTCCGGCCGGTTCGTCGGCGTCGTCGTCCTGCTGGTCCGGGCCGGCTCCGCTGCCCCGGAGGCGGACCCCCACCGGCCGATCCGCCGGTGCGACGGCAGGCTGTTCGACGCGACCGCGGGCAGCGGGCACCGGCACCTGCCGATGCCGAGGGAGTCGGGCGGGGAGATCGACCGCTACCTCACCGCCCTGTCGGGGGCAGACGCCTGACGGGCTCCCCCCTATACTCCGTGTGCTCGATCAGCCAGGGGGAAGCATGCTGAGCTCGTTGGACGTGGCCGTACTGATCATGATCGTCGCCACCGTGCTGGTGCGGTCGGCGACCCTGCCGGTGCTGGTGCGCGCCCAAACGGCGACGCGCCGACGGGCGTTGGCGGCCACGGGTGCGGACGCGACCGCGGGCGCGCCGGGCGGCGTCGGCGCGACCGTCGGCGAGCTGACGGTGGGCGCGCTGGGTGCTGCGGCGGCGTACGTCTACACGGCCGCCGGTTTCTTCGCCTCCCACGTCCACTGGGTGCTGAGCCAGCCGTTCGACGAGCTCAACGCGCGGTACGTGGCCGCGTCGAGGCCCATGTCGCTCGGCGTGGCGCGGGCCTGGTACATCGGCATCTTCGTCACCTGCCTGCTGCTCTGGCTGCTGTTCTGCTACCTGACCCAGCGCAACCTGCTGACCGCCGGCCTGCCGAGCGAGGCGTGGTCGTCCGGCCCGACCCGGGCCCGGATCATCGGTCTGCTCGTGGTCCGTGCGGCGCTCGGCGCGTTCCTGCTGCCGGTCGGCCTGGTCATCGCCGCATCGGTGTACCAGCTCGTCGCCCTGCTCGCGAGCCGCAAGCCCAGGGCGGTCGGCGGGGCGGCGGCGGGGGCGTCGGCGGCCCAGGCGTTCCAGGCGGCGCCGGCCGGGCAGAACCCGTACGCGCCCACGGCCGCGCAGAACCCGTACGCGCAGAACCCGTACGCGCAGACGCCGCCGGCCCCGCCGCAGCCCCCGTACGTCCCGCCGCAGTTCACCCCGCCGGCCCAGCCCACCCCGCCGGTGGTGTCGGCCCCGCCGGTCGGCAGCCCGCTCAGCGCCCACGAGCCCCGGACGATCGGCGGCTACCAGCTCCTCGGCCGGATCGGCTCCGGCGGCATGGGCACGGTCTACCTCGCCCAGCGCCAGGGCTCCGCCACCCAGGTCGCGCTGAAGACCATCAACCTCGAACTCCTCGCCGACGGCGACCTGTTGCGCCGCTTCCAGCGCGAGTCCGAGGTGCTCGCCATGGTCCCGGGTACCTACACCGCCCGGGTGCTCGACACCGGTGTGGACGCCGGACGCCCCTACCTGGCCATGGAGTTGCTGGACGGCCGCCCGCTCGACGCCCACCTGCGCGAGCAGGGGCCGATCCGCTCCGCCGAGGCGCTGCGCGCCCTGGCGCTGGCGCTGGCCGTGGCCCTGTCGGGGGTGCACCGGCTCGGGCTGGTCCACCGGGACCTCAAGCCCGCCAACATCATGCTGACCACGGCCGGTCCGCGCCTGCTGGACTTCGGCATCGCGGCGATCGTGGACGGCACCCGGCTGACCGCCACCGGCGGCGGGCCGGGCACCCTGACGTACATGGCGCCGGAGCAGTTCGGCGACGAGCGGGTCGGCGCGGCGGCCGACGTGTGGGCCTGGGCGTGCTGCGTGGTGTGCGCGGCGTACGGGGTCAGCCCGTTCGCGGCGACCAACACGGGCGCGGTGATCCGCCGGATCGTCGACACCGGGCCCGAGCCGGCCGCACTCGCGGCGGTCGAGGCCCTCGACCCGACGCTCGCCGCCGTGGTCCGCCGCGCCCTGGCCGTCGACCCGGCCCAGCGCCCGGCGGACGGCACCGGCCTGCTGGCGGCGCTCGCGGCGGCCCAGCCGACGGCGCCGGACCCGGCGGCCGTCCACGACCAGATCACCCGGGGCTGGCAGACCCTCACCCTCTGACCGGCCGGGTGCTACGGCGCGACCGTCACCTCGGCCTCGTGCCGCACCGGGAAGTCGACCGAGTTGGCGATGAAGCAGCCCCGGTTCGCCGCCGCGTGCAGGGCGAGGGCCGGCTCCACCATCCCCGGCTCGGCGACCTGGACCCGCGGGCGCAGCACCGCCGAGGTGAAGCTCCCGCCCGCCGGGGTCACGGTCATCGTGCCCGTCGGCCGGTCGACGTACGAGGTGACCACCACGCCGTTCACCGCGCACTGGTGCAGGTACGAGAGCAGGTGGCACTGGGAGAGCGCGACCAGCAGCAGCTGCTCCGGGTTCCAGCGGGCCGGGTCGCCGCGGAAGGCGGGGTCGGCTGAGCCGGGGATGCCCGGCAGACCCTCGGCGGACACCTCGACGTCGCGGGCGTAGGCGCGGTAGTCGCTGGTGCCGGTTCCCCGGTTGCCGGTCCACTCGATCTCGGCGGTGTACTCGTGCTGCCTGGCCATGGGCGTGCCTCCGTGGGAAAGGTGGGTGCTGTCGGACAGTCAACCGCAGAAGGGCGGCCGTGCGGGGCTCATCGCGGCGCCGTGACGCGCGCGAGGACGAGCGCGGCGCAGTCGTCCGCCGAGGCGCGCGAGCTGTCGACGACCAGGTCGTAGGCGACGCCCTCGTGCACCGCCGAGGCCTGGGCGGCGGCCATCCCGGCGACCCGGTCGCCGCGGGCGGCCTCGCGGGCGGCGGCCACCGCCGGGTCGCAGCGCACGCCGACCCAGAGCACGTCCAGTCCCTCCAGGGCCGCGCGCCACCGCTGCTGCGAGCCGGCTCCGCCGAGGAACACCTCGTCCACCAGGACCGGGGCCCCGGCCCGGGCCATCGCCGCCACGCCGACCGTCCAGGCGGCGTCCAGCCGGGCGAAGGCCGGCCCGACCGCCACCGTGCCGTCCCCGTCGGTCAGGCCGCCGATGCCCTCGCCGCCGTCGAGCAGCCACGGCGGCAGCGCGTCCACCATGGTGTCCGCGCCGAGGTGCAGCCAGGGCTCCGGCAGCAGTTCCTGGAGGCGCCGGGCGATGCTCGACTTGCCGGAGCTGGAGCCGCCGTTGAGAACGATCACATCCATCTGAGCATCCTAGGAATCAGCGCCGCGCCCCGTCCCGGCATCAAAGGCCGCCGCGGCGCCCGCGAACGAGGTGGCCAGCGACGGTGCCCCGGCCCAGTGCAGGTGCAGGTAGGAGGCGTGCACGTTCCCGGCGGCGAAGCCCTCGGTGCGTGGCCCGGTGGGCAGGCGCCAGCCCCAGGCGGGGTGTTCGCCGGCGCCGGGTTCGCAGACCGTGCGGTGGAACTCGTGTCCGCGCAGCCGGGTGCCGGCCGGGCCGAGCGGGGAGTCGTGCAGGGCGACGGCCTCGCGGTAGCCGAGGGTGAGCCGTTCGGTCATCCGGGCGGTGGTGTCGAGCGCGCCGCACATCGGCAGGCCGTCCAACTCCCGTCCCAGGTAGAGCAGTCCGGCGCACTCGGCGGCGATCGGCCCACCCGCGGCGGCGAACGCGGCGATCGCGTCGCGCAGCGCGGCGTTCCCGCTCAACTCCCGTACGTACAGCTCCGGGAAGCCGCCGCCGATGACCAGCCCGGCGGTTCCCTCCGGCAGTGCCGAGGCGTGCAGCGGGTCGAACGGGACGACCTCCGCGCCTGCCGCGCCGAGCAGTTCGGCGTTCTCGGCGTACGAGAAGGAGAACGCGGCGCCACCGGCCACCGCGATCCGGGGCCGCCCGGCGACCGGCGCCACCTCCGTCGAGGGGTCCCACGGCTCGGCGTCCAACCCGGGTGCCGTGCGGGCGAGTTCCAGCAGGGCGTCCAGATCGACCGAAGCCGCGACGAGGGAGCCCATGTCCGCGACGGCCTTCAGCGCCTCCGCCGAGCGCTCCACCGCCGGGATCAGCCCGAGGTGCCGGGAGGGTGTGGCCACCGCCGCCGAGCGGCGCAGCGCGCCCAGGACGGGCACGCCGGAGCCCTCCTCCAGGGCCTCGCGCAGGAGTTGCTCGTGCCGGTCGGAGGCGACCCGGTTGAGGATCACCCCGGCGAGCCGCACCTGCGGGTCCCAGGAGGCGAAGCCGTGCACCAGCGCGGCCACCGAGCGGGACTGCGAACTGCCGTCCACCACCAGCACCACCGGTGCCCGCAGCAGCTTGGCGACGTGTGCGGTGGACGCCAACTCCCCACGCCCGGAGGCCCCGTCGAACAGGCCCATGACGCCCTCGACCACCGCGACGTCCGCCCCCGCCGCGCCGTGCAGGAACAGCGGCGCGATCCGCTCCGGCCCGCACATGAAGGCGTCCAGGTTGCGGCCCGGGCGCCCGGCGGCGAGTGCGTGGTAGCCCGGGTCGATGTAGTCGGGGCCGACCTTGTGCGGCGACACCACCAGCCCGCGCGCGGTGAGCGCCGCGATCAGGCCGGTGGCGACGGTGGTCTTGCCGGCGCCCGAGGAGGGCGCGGCGACGACGATGCGGGGGACGTCGCTCCCCGGGCTGCTGCTCACGAGGTCACCACTCGATGCCGCGCTGGCCCTTGCGGCCGGCGTCCATGGGGTGCTTGACCTTGGTCATCTCGGTGACCAGGTCGGCGACTTCGGTCAGCGCCTCGGGCGCGTACCGGCCCGTGATGACGACGTGCTGGCTGCCCGGACGGTCCTTGAGCACGGCCACCACCTCCTCCGGGTCGATCCACCCCCAGTGCATCGGGTAGGTGAACTCGTCCAGCACGTAGAAGCGGTAGGTCTCGGCCGCGAGGTCGCGCTTGACCTGCTCCCAGCCCTCCTTGGCCGCCTCCTCGCTGGTCATCTCCTGCTCGGCGGAGCGCTGGATCCAGGACCAGCCGGAGCCCATCTTGTGCCAGTCGACGGTGCCGCCCTCGCCGGAGGCGCCGAGCACGCGCAGCGCGTTCTCCTCGCCGACCTTCCACTTGGCGGACTTCACGAACTGGAACACCCCGACCGACCAGCCCTGGTTCCAGGCCCGCAGCGCCATGCCGAAGGCGGCCGTGGACTTGCCCTTCCCGGGGCCGGTGTGCACGGCGGTGATCGGCTGGGTACGGCGCTGGCGGGTGGTCAGGCCGTCGTCGGGAACGCTCTCGGGGACACCCTTGGGCATGTCGGCTCAGGCCGCCTTTCGCATCGAAGTGGTCGTACTCGCCGCGCGGTTCGCGCGGACCAGCGAGGCCACACCCTCCGCGCGCAGCTCGTCCAGGCTGACGGCGCTGGCGCCGAGCAGCCCGGCGAGGGTGCGGGCCAGGCCCAGCCGGACCGGCCCGGACTCGCAGTCCAGCACCACGCTCGCGGTGCCCTGGGCGGCGAACAGCGTGGCCGCGCGCTGGGAGCGGGCGAGCGCGTCGCGGCCGCCGGTGGCCCGGCCGTCGGTCACCACGACCAGCAGCGGGCGCCGGTTCGGGTCGCGCAGCCGCTCCACCCGCAGCACCTCGTGGGCGCGCAGCAGGCCGGCGGCCAGCGGGGTGCGGCCGCCGGTGGGCAGGGTCTCCAGCCGGGCGGCGCCGACCTCCACCGAGGAGGTGGGCGGCAGCGCCAGTTCGGCGTCCGCGCCACGGAAGGTGATCATGCCGATCTTGTCCCGGCGCTGGTAGGCGTCCATCAGCAGCGACAGCACCGCGCCCTTGACGGCGGTCATCCGCTGCCGGGCGGCCATCGAGCCGGAGGCGTCCACCACGAACAGCACCAGGTTGGACTCCCGTCCCTGGCGCACCTGTTCGCGGAAGTCGTCCTTGCGCAGCACCAGTGCCCGGCCGGCCCGCCCGCGCGCCGCCTGGTGCGGGGCGGCGGCCTGGAGGGTCGCGGTCAGGTGCAGCCGGCTCAGCGCGCCCTGCGGGCGGCGGGCCCGGACGGTGTGCCCGCCGGTGGTCTCGGCGGGGGAGCGGCGGCCCTGGGCGCCGTGGCCGGTGCCCTGCACGGTGAACAGCCGGGTCCGGTACGGGTCCCCGGCCGCGACCGGCGCCGACTCCCGTGCGGGGGAGGGGTGTTGGGCCGGTACGGGCTGCGGTGCGGGGGCCTCGGTGTCCGTGCTGGAGGCTTCGGGGGCGGGGGCCTCCGGGATGCCGCCGTCGGCGGGCTCGGGCGCACCGCCACCGTCCGGACCACCGCCGCCGTCACCGTCGTCCTCCGGGCCGTCGTCGCCCGGACCGCCGTCGCCCGGACCGTCGCCCTCCGGCTCCGGGTCCTCCGGCTGGGCGTGCTCCTCCAGCGTCCGGTCCAGCTGCTCCTCGTCCAGCCCCGGGGCGTCGAAGGGGTTGCGCCGCCGCCGGTGCGGCAGGGCCAGCTGGGCGGCCTTGCGGACGTCCTCCTCCAGCACCTCCGTGCGCCCCGCCCAGGCGGCCAGCGCGACCGCGGTGCGGGCCATCACGATGTCCGCGCGCAGCCCGTCCACCTCGAACGCGGCGCACACGGCGGTAATCTGACGCAGCGCCACTTCGGTCAGTTCCACCTCGGGTAGCAACTCCCGCGCGGTGGTGATGTGTTCGGCGAGCGCCCGTTCCTCCTCGGCGAACCGGGCGGCGAACGAGGCCGGGTCCGCGTCGTAGGCGAGCCGGCGCCGGACCACCTCGGCCCGCTCGGCCGGGTCCCGGGTGGCGGCGATCTCGACGGTCAGGCCGAAGCGGTCGAGCAGCTGCGGCCGCAGTTCGCCCTCCTCCGGGTTCATCGTGCCGACCAGCAGGAACCGCGCCGCGTGCCGCACCGACACGCCCTCGCGCTCGACGTACGAGCGGCCCATCGCGGCGGCGTCCAGCAGCAGGTCCACCACGTGGTCCTGGAGCAGGTTCACCTCGTCGATGTACAGCACGCCGCGGTGCGCCTTGGCGAGCAGCCCCGGCTCGTACGCCTTGACGCCCTCGGCCAGCGCGCGTTCCAGGTCGAGCGAGCCGACGATCCGGTCCTCGGCCACGCCGACGGGCAACTCGACCAGCTGGGAGGGCCGTTCGTGACGGCAGAAGGAGGCGTGCGGACCGTCCGGGCACTGCGGGTCCGGCGCGGCCGGGTCGCAGGCGAAGCGGCAGTCGTCCACGACGGCGATGGCGGGCAGCAGCCCGGCCAGCGCGCGCACCATGGTCGACTTCGCGGTGCCCTTCTCACCGCGCACCAGCACGCCGCCCACGGCCGGGGAGACCGCGTTCAGCAGCAGCCCGAGCCGCAGGTCGGCCATGCCGACGATCGCGGTGAACGGATAGCGGACGTCACTCATGCGTCACTCCCAGGTGCCCCGGGCGGGAGGAACGGCAGCGTTCCGGCCGCCGGCACCCCGCCCTCGATCAGCTTCCACAGCGCGTCGGTGTCCGCGTGTTCCTCGATCAGGTCGCCCAGCCGGTCCAGCCGGGCCTCGCGCGCCGCGGCGAACGAGGTGTCCGGCGCCGGCACGAACGCCCGGCCGGCCGACTCGGCGACCTCGCGCAGGAGTTCGCGACGGAAGCCGTCGTTCTCCAGCACGCCGTGCCAGGTGGTGCCCCAGACCGAGCCGATCCGGCAGCCGTCCAGGCTCTGCCCGTGGTCATCGGAGATGAACGCGGTACCGCCGTCGACCGTCACCACCCCGTGGTGGATCTCGTAGCCCTCCACCCGCTGCCCGTACGCCTCGCCCACCGGCCGCGCCAGCACCTTCTCGACGCCGAAGCGCACCCGGGTCGGCAGCAGCCCGAGGCCGTCGACGACGCCCGCCCCGGACTCCACCTCGTCCTCGATCGAGCGCGCCAGCATCTGGTAGCCGCCGCAGACCCCGAGGATCGGCAGCCCGGCCGCCGCCCGCGCCCTCAGCACCGGCGCCAGGCCGCGCTCGCGCAGCCAGGCGAGGTCCGCGACGGTGGCCCGGGTGCCGGGCAGCACCACCAGGTCGGCGTCGGCCAGCTCCTCCGGCCGGGTCGCCCAGCGCACCAGCACACCGGGCTCCTGGGCCAGCGCGTCCAGGTCGGTGAAGTTGGACAGCCGGGGGAAGCGCACCACGGCCACCCGCAGCACGTCCGCCCCCAGCGGCCCGGGCCCGTCCGCCCGGTCCACCACGGTGGACAGGTCCAGCGAGTCCTCGGCGTCCAGCCACAGGCCCGGCAGCATCGGCAGGGTGCCCAGCACCGGACGGCCGGTCAGCTCGTGCAGCATCTCCAGCCCGGGCGCCAGCAGCCGGGCGTCGCCGCGGAACTTGTTGACGAACCAGCCCGCCACATGACGCTGGTCCTCCGCCGACAGCAGCGCCAGCGTGCCGTACATCGCCGCGAAGACCCCGCCGCGGTCGATGTCCCCGACCACCACCACGGGCAGCGCGGCGGCCGTGGCCAGGCCCATGTTGGCGATGTCCCGGTCGCGCAGGTTGATCTCGGCGGGCGAACCGGCGCCCTCGCACACCACCACGTCATAGCGGCCGCGCAGGTCCGCCAGGCACTCCAGGGCGCGCTCCAGCAGGACGGGCTTGCGCTCCCGGTAGTCCAGCGCGCCCACCTCGGCGACCGGCCGGCCGAGCAGCACCACCTGGCTGCGGCCGTCCGCGCCGGGCTTCAGCAGCACCGGGTTCATCGCCGCCTCCGGCGCCACCCGGGCGGCCTGCGCCTGCATCGCCTGGGCGCGGCCGATCTCGGCGCCGTCCGCGGTGACGAAGGAGTTCAGCGACATGTTCTGCGCCTTGAACGGGGCCACCCGCACGCCCTGGCGGACCAGCCAACGGCAGATCCCGGCCGTCACCACGCTCTTGCCCGCGTCCGAGGTCGTCCCCGCGACCAGCAGTGCGTTGCTCATGCCCCCGCCTCGCCGTGCTCGGCAGGTGCTCCGCACCACGCGCACCTCTCGACGGTTCGCTCGCTGCGCTCGCTCACTTGCCCCTCCTCCTCCGGAACGCCCGGATCACCAGATGCCCCGCGACGGACGTACCCAGCGCCAGCGCGCCCACCCGCCGGGACAGCGTGCAGGCCCGCTCGATGTCGTCCACCGTCACCGGCCGCAACTCCGCGCCCAGCACCGGCCGGTGCTCCACCCGCTCCCCGTACTGCAGGGTCCCGCCGAGGCGCACGCCCACCGCCCCCGCGAAGGCCGACTCGGCCTGGCCCGCGTTGGGGCTCGGGTGCGCGGAGCCGTCCCGGCGCCAGACCCGCCAGGCGGTCCGGGGTTCGGGCGCGGCGGCCACCGTGAGCAGCGCCGTCAGCCGGGCGCCGGGCCAGCCCGCCAGGTCGTCCAGCCGGGCCGAGGCCCAGCCGAACCGGGTGTAGCGGGGCGAGCGATGGCCGACCATGGCGTCCAGGGTGTTCACCGCGCGGAAGGCCAGCAGGCCCGGTGTGCCCGCCAGGGCGCCCCAGGCCAGCGCGTTCACCACGGCGTCGGCGGTGTTCTCGGCCACCGACTCGACCACCGCCCGGGCGATCTGCTGCTCGTCCAGCGCGCTCGGATCCCGCCCGCACAGGTGCGGCAGCCGCTCCCGGGCGGCCGTCAGGTCGCCCGCGGCGAGCGAGCGTCCGATGGTGCGCGCCTCCCGCGTCAGCGAGGTGCCGCCGAGCACCGTCCAGGTCGCCGCGGCCGCCAGCGCGGCCCGGCCCAGCGGACGCCGCCCGACCGTACGGTCCAGGGCGAGCGCGCCGACCGCGACCGTGCCCACGCACAGCGCGGTGTACCCGGCCCCGGCGGCCCGGTGGTCGCGCCACAGGCGCCGCTCCAGCCGGGTCGCGGCGCTGCCGAACAGCGCGACGGGGTGGCCGCGGCGCGGGTCGGCGAAACGGGCGTCGGCGGCATAGCCCGCGACGGCGCCCAGCGCGAAGGCGGCGGCGCGGGTCAGCCCGCGCACGGCGGCGGGCAGCTCAGGGTCCGGCGGGGCGGGGCAGCCTGCATCGCGTGGGTGTCCTCACTCAGGGTCCGCGCCCTGGATCGACGTACCGGGGGCGAGAGTCTCCTGGCTTCCGGGTCGGACGCACCCCCGGGCCTTCCAGCGGCTTCTGACGGCCCACCGTGGCGTGTTCGAGCGTGCTCCCCGGTGACAGTGGCGGGACCGCGCCGGACTCGCACCGGCTTCCTCTCCATGCCTCCGTTTGGCCCCAGGATCCCATCACGCGCCCGAACCGGGAGTCAACCGAGGTCACGGAGGGGTTGGTCACACGGCGGGCCGCCGTCCGGCCTGTGCGATCGCCCAGCGCTGGGGAGGGCCGACCGGCCCCGCTTCGTGCGTTCGGCGGCTGGGGCAGCGCCGAGGACCGCACCTACGTTCGGTGCCATGCGCCGCAGAGAGTCACCCGCCGCCGCCCCCGCCCCGGTGCCGTTCTCGCCGGGGGCCGCCCGCGCCCACCGGGCCGGCCTCGGGCTGACCCCCGAGCAGGTCGCCGAGGGCATGGCCGCGCACGGCGTACGGCTGCTCCCCGGGCACGTCCTCGCCTGGGAGAGCGGCGCGCTGCGGCCCGGCGAGGCCGAGTTCATCGCACTGGCCCGCGCCCTCTGGTGCCCGGCCGACCAGTTGATGGACGGCCGGCCGGTGAGCCTGCGCGACCACCGGCTCGCCCGGGAACTCGGCCCGGATGCCGTCGCCGAACGGGTCGGCATGCCGCTGCCCGCCTACCGGCAGGCCGAACTGACCGGCCACTGGGACGGCGACCCGGACCAGACCCACGCCCTCGCCCAGGTGCTCGCCCTGCGGCTGACCGAACTGGTCGAGGCCACCGGCCGCCGCGAAGCGCTCGACCGGCTGCTCCGCCAGTGCGTGGCCGGCCGCTGGCAGCCCCACCTGCGCCCGCTCGCCCGACTCGTCCCCGTCCCCGAACCCGACCTCGCCGCCGTCCTCCCCCTCCTCCAGCAGGAACACCACGTCCCCACCCACTGGGGCGCCACCACCCAGCCCCGCACCCCCACCCCACCCCTCACCCCCCGCTTCTGGCACCTCCTCAGCACCCGCCACCCCGCCATCCCCGTCTGACCCGGCTACCCCCCACCCACCTCAGCGGGCGCGCCGGACGAAAGCCCGCGCGCCCGCAACAAACCCCACCCCTCACCCACCCCCGCCACCCCCACCCATCCCCCCAAGCCGCACCCACCCACCCCCAGCACCCCTCACCCACCCCCTCACCCGACCAGGCGAGAGGGACGCGCTGCGGGAGGGGCGGTGCAGGGGGTGGCTGCGGAGAGGGGCGTGACGGGTGATTTTCAGACTGCCAACGGCGCCCAACCCCCCACCCACAGAGTCGGCAGTCCGAAAATCA
>NZ_JBVHIP010000054.1:0-41469 GCF_055560495.1 Kitasatospora sp. NPDC023176
CTGCGCCGCCCCCTTCCGCAGCGCGTCCCTCTCGCCTGGTGGGGAGGGGGTGGGTGGGTGGGGGAGGTGGGGGGAGGGGTGCGGGGGTGGGTGGGGGTGGCTTGGGGGTGTGGGTGTTGCGGGCGCGCGGGCTTTCGCCCTGCGCGCCCGCTGGGGGCGGGCTGCGGGCGGGCGGGTGGTGTGGGGGTGCGGGAGACTGGGCGCATGCCGGAGCTGCCTGAGGTGGAGGCGTTGAGTGTGTTCCTGGCCGAGCGGTTGGTCGGGCGGGAGATCGCTCGGGTGCAGCCGGTGGCGGTCAGTGCGCTGAAGACGTATGACCCGCCGGTGAGTGCGTTGGAGGGGCGGACGGTGGGGGCGGTGACGCGGCGCGGGAAGTTCCTGGACATCGAGGCGGGCGGGCTGCACCTGGTGGTCCACCTGGCCAGGGCGGGGTGGTTGCGGTGGAAGGACGGGTTGCCCGCGGAGCCGCCGCGTCCGAGTCCGCGGAATCCGTTGGCATTGCGGGTGCGGCTGGCGGGGGAGGGCGGGGACGGGTTCGACTTGACCGAGGCGGGGACGAAGAAGGGGCTCGCCGTGTATGTGGTGGGCGATCCGGCGGAGGTGCCGGGGGTGGCCAGGCTCGGGCCGGATCCGCTGGATCCGGGGTTCACGGTGGGGGACTTCGCCGCTTTGTTGCGGGGCGACCGGCGTCGGTTGAAGGGGGTGCTGCGGGACCAGAGCGTGTTGGCGGGGGTGGGCAACGCGTACTCGGACGAGGTGCTGCACGCGGCCCGGATGTCGCCGTACAAGCTGGCGTCCAGCCTCACGGAGGAGGAGACGGCGCGGCTGTACGAGGCGCTCGGCGGCACGTTGCGGGAGGCGGTGGAGCGCTCGCGCGGGCTGGCGGCGGGGGAGCTGAAGGCGGAGAAGAAGCTGGGGCTGCGGGTGCACGGGCGGACCGGTCAGCCCTGCCCGGTCTGCGGGGACACGGTGCGGGAGGTGTCCTTCGCGGACTCCTCGCTGCAGTACTGCCCGACCTGCCAGACCGGGGGCAAGCCGCTGGCGGACCGGCGGCTGTCGCGGCTGTTGAAGTGAGGCTCGCTCCAACAGCCGCGTTGTGCCGGGTTCAGCGCTTGATGGCGACGCCGCCCCAGTAGTAGGCGGCCTTCGGGTCGGCGGGGGGCTCGCCGTCGGGCCGCCAGGCGAGCACTGGGGAGAGGCCCGGTTCGACCAGGTCCCAGCCGTCGAAGAAGCGGAGTACGTCGTCGTAGCCGCGGGGGACGAGGGTCATTCCGCCGGCCCGGGCCGCTTCGGCGACCTTGCCGACCGCTTCCGGGGCGAAGTCCGCGGTGGGGGTGGTGAGGGCGATGCAGCTGCCGGCGGGCAGGGCGTCGCGCAGCGCGGCGACCCGGCCCCACGGGTCGTCCTCGTCGGCGATCAGCATCAGTACGGCGATCATCAGCAGGCCGACGGGCTGAGTGAGGTCCAGCGTGGAGGTGAGCGCCGGGTCGGCGAAGAGTTCCTCGGGCTTGCGCAGGTCGGCGTGGATGTAGGTGGTGCGGCTGGCCGGGCTGGAGACCATCAGGGCGCGGGCGTGGGCGAGCACGATCGGGTCGTTGTCGACATAGACCACCCGGGTGCCGGGGCTGACGGCCTCGGCGATCTCGTGGGTGTTCGGCGAGGTGGGGATGCCGGTGCCCAGGTCGAGGAACTGGCGGATGCCGTGTTCCCGGGCGAGGTGGCGCACGGCCCGGCCCTGGAAGGAGCGGTTGGCCTTGGCCATCTCCTTGACGCTGGGCACAGCCTCCTCGATGGCCTGGCCCATGGCGCGGTCCGGCGGGAAGTTGGTCTTGCCGCCCAGCCAGTAGTCGTAGACCCGTGCGGAGTGCGGAGTGGTGGTGTCGACGCCGAAACGTTCCCACTGGCTCAGCTCGGCGTCGTCGTCCTGCGGGCCCGGCTGGGGGAAGTCCTGACTTGTCGTCATGGCCACGTCCTCTGATGGCAGATCATCACACTGGGGAAGGCACAGCGTAGCGGCCCCGGCGGGAACCGGGGCGTCCGGTCGGGGAAGATCCGTCGACGGGCCGGGGTGGCGGGGTGGCGGGGCCCCGGTGTGGGCCGTCGGAGTGGTGATCGGAGCCGTCTGAGTTGCCCTCGGGGAGCGGTGGTGACCCGCGGGGCAAGCATCCAGAATGCTGTCTGATCGTCATATCAAGTTCCCGATGGCCTCCCGGATCACCTCGCGGAGGCTGCTGCTGGTCGCGGCCGGGATGTCTCTGCTCGGCGGCGCTTCCGCCTGCAAGGGCCCCTGGAGCGGAGGGGACGGGGGCGCCGCAGCTCCGGAGGGGCGGACGGAGGTCCTGGCGACGGAGACACCGGGGGCCCCGGTGTCCTCGGCCACGTCCTCCCCGACGCCCTCCCCGGTGCCGCCCTCCGCCGCCGGCACGTCGGGCGTGCAGCCCGTCCGCAAGGCGCTCAGTGACGCGGAGAGCAAGCCGGTGTACGAGCTGGACCCGGCGCAGCGGGTGGTGGCGCTCACCATCGACGACGGGCCGGACCCCCGGTACACGCCCCAGGTGCTCGCGCTGCTCCAGCAGCACGGGATCCGGGCGACCTTCTTCCTGATCGGCGAGAACGCCGTGGAACACCCGGCCCTGGTGCGGGAGATCGCGGACCGGGGGCACCACATCGCCAACCACACCTGGACCCACCCGGACCTGCGGCACATGTCCGAGAGCGCCGTGCGGGACGAGCTGGAGCGGACCAGTGACCTGTTGCAACGGACCACCGGGCGGTTGCCGACCTGGTTCCGGGCGCCCGGTGGGGACTTCTCGCCGGTGTCGCTCAGCGTGGCCGCCGACCTCGGGCTGCGGAACATGAGCTGGACGGTCGACCCCCGGGACTGGTCCCGGCCGGGGACCTCGGCGATCATCGACACCGTCCTCAAGGAGGTCCGGCCCGGCTCGATCGTGCTCAACCACGACGGCGGCGGGGACCGCTCGCAGACGGTGGCGGCGCTGAAGACGTACCTGCCGGTGCTGATCGACTCGGGGTACTTGTTCACGGCGCCGCCGAACTGAAGATATGAAAGGCGGAATTTCAGCCTCGAATATCTGCGGCATATGCCCATGGTTCCGGTAATGGCTTTGCTGTTTAAACCACTCGAATGGGTGGATTTGAAGAACCGTTTCTGCGGTTTTTGGGCTTCTAGGGTGATACCGCACCAGTTTCCGCAGGTACCCCGGGTACCGCCTGAAAGGCCCTTGATCATGCGTCTCCGCAATGCTGTCCTCGCCGTGGCCAGCGCCGCCGCCCTCGTCCTCGCCGTCCCGATGTCGGCCAACGCCGCCGAGGGCGAATTCTTCTACAAGGTCGGCCCTGGCGTCCCGGCCGGGCTCGACAGGCCGGAGAGCGGCACGTGCATCGACCTTTTCGGTGCGACGGAGGACCACCCGGCCTTCGCGCCGGAGAACTTCACCAGGTCCACGGCGACGGTCTTCCTGGACTTCGGCTGCCACGGTGACACCTACTACGTGATGAACCCCGGCAAGCGGCTCGGCGACCGGCTGAAGCTGCGCTCGGTCGTCTTCTCCTGAGGCCGACGGAATCGGCTCACCCGCGGGACGGCCCGGCGATCGGTAGTGCACCGATCGCCGGGCCGTCTGTCGGTCGGGGTGGCCCGGGCCGGGCTGGCGGCGTAGCGTCGAACTGTCCGGCCCGGTCGCCGGCGCCTCGTCGTGCCCTCGTGGTCTGCCCGTGCCCGTGGTCGGGCACCGCAGCCTGGGCAGAGCGAAGGAGGGCCTGGGATGACCGGCAACGGCTACGCACATCCCGAAGCGCTGGTCCGCACCGAGTGGCTGGCCGGCCACCTGGACGACGGGACGATCAGGGTCGTCGAAGTCGACGAGGACACCGACGCCTACGACCGGGAGCACATCCCCGGCGCGGTCGGCTGGAACTGGACCACCGACCTGCACAGCCAGGTCGGCCGCGACTACGCCGACCGCGAGGCCGTCCAGCACCTGCTGCGCGCCGCCGGGGTGGAGGACGACACCACGGTGGTGCTGTACGGCGGCAACAACAACTGGTTCGCCGCCTACGCCTACTGGCTGCTGCGGCTGCGCGGCTTCGGGCCGGTGAAGCTGCTGGACGGCGGGCGCAAGAAGTGGGAGCTGGAGGGGCGGGAGCTGACCCACGAGGTGATGGACTACCAGCACACCGGCTACCGGCTGACCGGCCCCGAGCGGCCCGAGCTGCGGGCGCTGCGGGACGAGGTGCTCGCCAAGGCGGAGGTGTTCGCCAAGCCCGGCGCGGACGCGGTGCTGGTGGACGTCCGCTCCCCGGCGGAGTTCCGGGGCGAGCTGATCGCGCCACCCCACCTGCCGCAGGAGCAGGCCCAGGTGCCCGGGCACATCCCCGGGGCGATCAACGTGCCCTGGTCGCAGGCGGCCAACGACGACGGCTCGTTCCGCTCGGCGGAGGAGCTGCGGGAGCTGTACGGGGGCAAGGGGATCGGGGCGGAGCGCGAGGTGATCGCCTACTGCCGGATCGGCGAGCGGTCCGCGCACACCTGGTTCGCGCTCACCGAGCTGCTGGGCTACCCGCACGTGAAGAACTACGACGGCTCCTGGACGGAGTACGGGTCGTTGGTGCGGGCACCGGTGGTGCTCGGGGCCTGAGCGGCCGTCGGGACGGCTGAACGGGTGGGGCGGCCGGGACGGGTGGGGCGCGTGACGGTGGTGCCACACCGTCATTTCGGCGCGTTTCTTTTCATGAACATCTCACAAATGGGGAGTGGGCACCGGGCCACCGGGACAAGGATCGATCCGACCGATCGTTCCGGTGATCCTGGAGGACCACGTTGCGCAAGAGACTGATCGTCTCCGCCGCCAGTGCTGTGAGCCTGTTCCTGGCCGTCCCCGCCTCGGCAGCCGACTTCCAACCCGGCGCGGCCGGGATCGGCGACCCCTACTACCCGACCTACGGCAACGGCGGCTACCGCGTCTCGCACTACGACATCCGGCTGAAGTACCAGCCCGCGACCGACGAGCTGGAGGGCACCACCACCATCCTGGCCACGGCGACCCAGGACCTCTCCCGGTTCGACCTGGACTTCGCGCTGAACGTCTCCGAGGTGCGGGTCAACGGGCGGCCCGCGGCCTTCGCCACCAGCGGCGAGCAGGAGCTGCAGATCACCCCGGCCCGGCCGCTGGCCAAGGGCAGCCAGGCCACCGTGGTGGTCCGCTACAAGGGCGTGCCGTCGACGGTCAAGAAGTACGGCTTCACGGCCTGGCACCGCACCCCGGACGGCGCGGTGGCGGCCGACGAGCCCGAGGCGGCCTGGTGGTGGTTCCCGAGCAACGACCACCCGAGCAACAAGGCCACCTACGACGTCTCGGTGCAGGTGCCGGACGGCAACCAGGTGATCAGCAACGGCGTGCTGACCGGTACCAGCTCGCAGGCCGGCTGGACCCGCTACAGCTGGCGCGAGAACAAGCCCCAGGCGACCTACCTGGCCACCCTCGCCGTCGGCAAGTTCGACATCACCACCGATACCACCGCGAGCGGGCTGCCGGTCTACAACGCGTACAGCAAGGACCTCGGCGAGAACGCGGACGCGGCCCGGGCCAGCGTCGAGCGCACCGGCGAGGTGGTGGACTGGCTGAGCGGCTACTTCGGCGACTACCCGTTCAGCTCGGTCGGCGGCTACGTGCCCAACGTCCCGACCGGCTACGCCCTGGAGACCCAGACCCGGGTCTTCTACAGCCCCAAGCAGTTCGCCAAGGGCACCAACACCTCGGTGGTCGTGCACGAGCTGGCGCACCAGTGGTACGGCGA
This sequence comes from Kitasatospora sp. NPDC023176, assembly GCF_055560495.1. Lineage (NCBI taxonomy): Bacteria > Bacillati > Actinomycetota > Actinomycetes > Kitasatosporales > Streptomycetaceae > Kitasatospora > Kitasatospora sp. NPDC023176. Next base: position 5,818 of record NZ_JBVHIP010000054.1, read on the forward strand.
CAGCGTCTCGCTCTCGCGCTGGAGCGACATCTGGCTGAACGAGGGCTTCGCCCGGTACGCCCAGCTGCTCTGGTCCGAGCACGAGAACGAGGGCACCGCGCAGGAGCTGGCCGACTACATCTACGCCTCGCACCCGGCCGACGACGCCTTCTGGACCGTCAAGCCGGGAGACCCGGGGCCGGACAACCAGTTCGCCAGCGCCGTGTACGACCGGGGCGCGGTGGCCATCCAGGCGCTGCGCAACACCGTCGGGGACGAGAAGTTCTTCCGGATCCTCAAGGGCTGGCCCACCGAGCGCAAGTACGGCAACGCGACCATCCCGGAGTTCCAGGCGTACGCGGAGAAGGTGTCCGGGCAGAAGCTCGGCGACCTCTTCACCACCTGGCTGTTCACCGCCGCCAAGCCGGCCGTCGGGCCGGTGGCGCCGGGCACCCCGGCGGCGGCCTCGTTGGCGCCGGGTGCGCGGAGCGACGCGGACCGGGGTGACGTCCAGGCGCTGGTGGAGCCGAAGTCCTGGAAGAAGATCCAGGCGACCGACTCCGTCCACGACACGCGGCGTTGACGTTCGGCCCGGTGGTGAGGTGACGGGCGTGGCCCGGCCGGCCGTTCGCGTTCGGGAACGGGAGCGCGAACGGCGGCTCGGCCGGGCTACGCCGCTCCGGAGCCGTCCGCTGCCAGCAGTTCGGTCAGGCGGCGGACGGCGAAGGGTATGAGCTCGCGGACCGGGACCAGCCGGCAGGGCGCGTTGCCGACCAGCACCTCGCGGATGCCCGCCAGCTCCTCGAACTCCCGGCCCACGACCGGGAAGTAAGTGTCGTTGTCGTTGCCTACGTCGGAGGACTCGATCCAGACCCGCTCGCCCTGGATCGCCATCGGGAAGCGGCGGAGCTTCAGCCGGCGGTTCGGCGCGAAGGTCTCCGCGTAGTGCAGGAAGGTGTTGCGGTTGTGGCCCACGCCGACCAGCAGCACGTACCCGCCGAGGTCGTGCAGCGCGCCGAAGGGCGACTCCCGGCCGACGGCGAAGCCCAGCGAGCGGCGGGCCGTCACCTCCCGGGCGTGGGCGCCGACGGCGGCGACCGAGGCCTGCGGGTGGCTGCTGCGCAGGCTCTCCGGCAGGGCGCGCAGTGCCTCGGACACCGCGCCCATCGGTGACGGCAGGTCAGGGTGGAACAGCGGGACGCGGGAACGGAGTTCGGCGATCTCGGGGGTGGGCAGGCCCGCGTGGTCCGGCGCCGGGTCGCAGACCGTGGAGCCGGTGAAGGCGGGCACGGCCACCGTGCCGCCCGGCCCGACGGCCTCGCGCAGACTGGCCACCACGGCCTCGGCCCCGCCCTCGACCCGGCCGAGGCTGGACAGCGAGGAGTGCACGATCAGCGCCATGCCGGGGCGGACGCCGACCCGGCGCCAGCCGTCCACGAGGTCGGCGGTGGTGAGCGGGCTGGTGCCCGGAGTGGTCATGGTCCCCCCTGGTGGCGGTAGTGCTGGGCGTTTCTGGGCGCACTGGGCGTGCTGATGCTGATTCGTACCGGTGTGGCGCGATTGTTCGGGCCCGACCCTAGCGGGTGGCACTGACAATCGGTCAGGAGGGGGGACCCTGCGTCAATCCACCACCGGGCCGGTGGTCATCGGGTGTCCGCCTCCGCGAGGACCAGGGCCTCCTGCTCGGGGGTGAAGCCGTGGCCGAGCGGCGGCTCGCCGCGGCCGCGGTCCCAGGCGAGCACGTCGGCGGCGGTCACCGCGAGCGGGGTGGCGGGCAGCCCGGCCGCGCGGGCCCGGGCCGGGTCACGCTGCTGGCCCGGCCAGAGCGGTTCGGCCCGGACCAGCGGGAAGAACGGCGGCGGGGCGCTCTCCGGCGGCACGGGGACGATCTCGACCTCGGTGCCGGCGACCTCGGCGCAGGTGGTGATCAGCCCGCCGAGGGTGGTCGGTTCGGCCGGGCCGACGGCGTGGAAGGCGCCCGGCCGGCCGTCCTGGAGCAGCCGGAGCACCAGCCGGGCCAGATCGCGCGAGTCGACCACCTGCACGGGCTGCTCGGGGCGCCCGGGCAGCGCGATCCGGCCGCCGCGGGCCGCCCGGCGCACCCAGTAGGTCAGCCCGCGCTGCTCGTCGTACGGCCCGGCCACCTTGCCGGGGCGCACGATCGTCGCCCGGTCGCCGTAGCGGGCGGTGACGTCCTGCTCGCAGGCGACCTTGAGCCGGCCGTACGTCTCCTCGGTCAGCTGCTCGGCCTCGCGCAGCGGCTCGCGGAGCGGGGCGGACTCGTCCGAGCCGGGGGCGAGTCCGCCCCGGCGGTAGACGGCGTGGCTGGAGACGAAGAGGTAGCGGCCGACCCGGTCGCCGAGGGCGGTCATGGCCTGGCCGACCTGGTGGGGGCGGTAGCCGGTGACGTCCACCACGGCGTCCCAGTGGCCCTCGCGCAGGGCGGTGTGGTCGCCGGTGTCGCGGTCGCCGAGGAGGTGGCGGGCCTCGGGGAAGAGGCCGGGGTTGGTCCTGCCGCGGTTGAAGAGGGTGACCTCGGCGCCGCTGCGCAGGGCGTCGGCGGCGATCGCGCGGCCGACGAAGGAGGTACCGCCGAGTACGAGGATCCGCATGGGATCCAGGCTAGGACCTGAGGTCAACCCGATGTGTTCGGCCGGCCGGCGCGCTGTCCTCGGCCGCCCGTCCTCGGCCGCCCGTCGGGGGGCGGCCATCGGTGGGCGGCCGAGGCGGTACGGGCCGGGCGGGGTTCGCCGGCGGTCAGGCCGGGGTGGTGGGAGCCGGCACCCGCGGGCCGGTGGTGGCGGCCTCGGTGAGGATCAGTTCCTCGACGCCGTACAGGAAGCGCTCCATCGCGGGGCGCGGGAGGACGGCCGGGTCGGCGGTCATGGCCAGGCTCAGCGCCTCCGGGGACTGCAGGGCGTCCAGGGCGTAGGTCAGGCCGGGGCGGGGCTCGAACTCCACCGGCCAGCTGAGGGTGGTGCCTCCGTCGCCCGGGTCGGGGGTGGCCGGGAGCAGGTCGCGGGTGTCGTTGAAGACGCAGGAGCGGTCGGCGAGCGGCACGCCCTCGGCGGTGAGCCGCTCGGTCTCGGCGGCCAGGGCGAGCTTGTCGAAGTAGGCGTGCCGGTAGGTGCCGATCGCGGCGGCGTGGGTGCGGCGCACGACCTCGCCGAACTCGGCGGTGGCGTCCGGGAGGTGGAACAGGCCGTCGCCCGCGACCACGCTCACCGCGTTGGCCAGTTCGGGCAGGAAGCGGTTGTTGACCACGACACCGAGCACCGCCTCGGTGCGGCCGGCGAGCCGGGCGGTCATCGCGGCGGTGGCCGCCAGCAGGACCGAGGAGGTGCTCACCCGGTGGGCGGCGGCGACCCGTTCGACCGCGTGGGGGAGGGCCGGGGAGCGCAGCACGGCGTTGGGGAAGCGGGCGGGGGTGTCCTCGGCCGCCCCGGGCTGGGGGAACAGGCGTGGCGGGCCGAGCCGGAGCTTGCGCAGGACCTGCTTGCGGGCCGCCTCGTCGCGGCGCCGGCCGCGTTCGGAGGTCTGGAACCCGGCTTCCTCCAGGGGCTGTTGGGCGGGTGTGCGGAGTCCGGCGAGTTCGGCGGGGGAGGTGCCGAGGCTGAGTGCGGTCAGGTCGGCGATCAGCCGGCTCATCCCCGAGCCGTCGACGGCGGTGTGCGAGAGCACCAGGCTGAGGTGCCGGGCCAGGCCGTCGGCCGTCACCACGCCGACCCGGAGCGGCCAGTGGGCAGCCGTGTCGAAGGGGCGTTCCGCCAGCTCCCGGTGCAGTCGGGCGCCGGCCTCGGCCGGGTCGGCGCCGTCCGCCAGTGGCTCCACCGCGACGGTCAACACCCCGGCCGGGTCGACGACTTGGTCCAGTCCTCCGTCCGGTGCCGGGCGCAGCCGGGTGTGCAGCGAGTCGTGCAGGTGCAGCAGCCGTTCCAGCGCGTCGAGCAGGACGGGCAGGGGCAGGCCGGGCTCCAGCGGGGCGGCGGTGGCGATGTTGTAGCGCGGCGCGTCGGCCGGGGGCAGCCGGCGGACGGCGTCCCAGATGGCCCGTTGGCCCCACGTGGCCGGTCCGGCTCCGGACCGGCCGGACGAGAACGCGATCTCCAGCAGTTGGCGTGTGGTCACCGTGTGGCTCTCCGATGTGCGGTGGGTCGGTGCGTCGGTGCCGGTGCGTTGGGAGCGCGGGTGCTGCTGGGGAGAGTGTGGCGCACCACCGCCGGGGCGTCGAGAGCGCCGACCGGTTCCCGTACCCGTTCCGCCGCCTGGTTCGGCGGGGCCTTCGGGGTGCGGCTCGTTCGCGCTCCTATCCGCAGTCGAGTCGGGCTCAAGCCCGCCGCCCCAGCCTGCTGATGGCCTTCGGGGAACGGCCCGGTGGCCTGACGTCCCTACCGGACTCACCGGATCAACCGGACTCGCCGGACCCAGCGGACCCAGCGGACTGACCGAACTCACCGGACGCAGGCGAAAGGAACGGACTGTGACGCGACGTACGGACGGAGGCCGGCGATGACCCGGCGTGTAGTGATCACCGGAATCGGGGTGCGCGCCCCCGGCGGCCCCGGCACCAAGGCGTTCTGGAACCTGCTGACGGAGGGGCGCACCGCCACCCGGACCATCTCGTTCTTCGACGCCTCGCCGTTCCGCTCGCAGATCGCCGGAGAGGTGGACTTCGACGCCGAGGCCGAGGGGTTCAGCCTCCGGGAGATTCGGCGGATGGACCGGGCCAGCCAGTTCGCGGTCGCCTGCACCCGGGACGCGCTGGCCGACAGCGGCCTGGAGACCGACGCGCTCGACCCGCACCGGATCGGCGTCAGCCTGGGCAGCGCCGTCGCCTCCGCGACCAGCCTGGAGGCCGAGTACCTGGTGCTGTCCGACCGGGGCCGGGACTGGAGGATGGACCCGGGCTACCTGTCCCCGCACATGGCGGACTACCTCAGCCCCGGCGTGATGCCCGCCGAGGTCGCCTGGGTGGCCGGGGCGGAGGGCCCGGTGGTGATGACCTCCGACGGCTGCACCTCGGGCCTGGACGCCGTCGGCTACGGCGTCCAGCTGATCCGCGAGGGCACCGTGGACACCGTCGTCGCGGGGGCGGCCGACACCCCGATCTCCCCGATCGTGGTCGCCAGCTTCGACGCGATCAAGGCCACCACCCCCCGCAACGACGACCCCGCGCACGCCTCCCGGCCGTTCGACGGCTCGCGCAACGGCTTCGTGCTCGCCGAGGGGGCCGCGATGTTCGTCCTGGAGGAGTACGAGGCCGCCCGCCGACGCGGCGCCCACGTCTACGCCGAGATCGGGGGCTTCGCGACCCGCTGCAACGCCTACCACATGACCGGCCTCAAGACGGACGGCCGGGAGATGGCCGAGGCCGTCCGGGCGGCCCTGGACGAGAGCCGGCTGGACCCGACCGCCGTCGACTACGTCAACGCCCACGGCTCCGGCACCAAGCAGAACGACCGCCACGAGACCGCCGCGATCAAGCGCAGCCTCGGCGCCCACGCCTACGGGGTGCCGGTCAGCTCGATCAAGTCGATGATCGGCCACTCGCTGGGTGCGATCGGCTCCATCGAGATCGCGGCCAGCGCCCTGGCCATCGAGCACAACGTCGTCCCGCCGACCGCCAACCTGCACACCCCCGACCCCGAGTGCGACCTGGACTACGTGCCGCTGACGGCCCGGTCCCAGCGGGTGGACGCGGTGCTGTCGGTGGGCAGCGGCTTCGGCGGCTTCCAGAGCGCGATGGTGCTGCACCGGCCCGAGCGGGTGGGCGCATGAGCGAGCGCAGCGAGGTGGGCGCATGCGCCCCGGCGGTGGTCACCGGGATGTCGGTGGTGGCGCCCAACGGCCTGGGCACGGAGGAGTACTGGAAGTCCGTGCTGACCGGCCGCAGCGGCATCGGCGAGCTGGCCCGGTTCGACGTCTCCGGCTACCCGGCCCGGCTGGCCGGGCAGATCCTGGACTTCGCGGCCGAGGAGCACCTGCCCAGCCGACTGCTGCCGCAGACCGACGTGTCGACCCGGTACGCGCTGGTGGCCGCCGACTGGGCGCTGGCCGACGCCGGGATCGCGCCGGGCAGCCTGGCCGACTACGACATGGGCGTGGTGACGTCCACCGGGCAGGGCGGGTTCGAGTTCACCCACCGGGAGTTCCGCAAACTCTGGCACCAGGGGCCGCAGTTCGTCAGCGTCTACGAGTCCTTCGCCTGGTTCTACGCGGTCAACACCGGGCAGATCTCGATCCGGCACGCGATGCGCGGCCCGAGCGCCGCCCTGGTCGCCGAGCAGGCGGGCGGACTGGACGCCGTCGGCCACGCCCGCCGCACGGTGCGCCGGGGCACCCCGCTGGTGCTCAGCGGGGGCGTGGACTCCGCCTTCGACCCGTGGGGCTGGCTCTCCCAGTTCGCCACCGGCCGGGTCACCACGGCGGAGGACCCGGACGCCGCCTACCTGCCCTTCGACGCCGCCGCGAGCGGGCACGTGCCCGGTGAGGGTGGTGCGCTGCTGGTGGTCGAGGACGCCGAGTCCGCCCGGCGGCGCGGCGCGCGGCAGGTCTACGGGCAGATCGCCGGCTACGCCTCCACCTTCGACCCCCGGCCCGGCACCGGCCGCCCGCCGGGACTGCGCCGGGCCGCCGAACTCGCCCTGGCCGACGCCGGACTGACGCCCGCCGACATCGACGTGGTGTTCGCGGACGCGGCCGGGGTGCCGGAACTGGACCGGGCCGAGGCGGAGGCGATCAGCGGACTGTTCGGCCCGCGCGGCGTGCCGGTGACGGCACCCAAGGCGCTCACCGGGCGGATGGCCGCCGGCGGCGGGCCGGCCGACCTGGTCACCGCCCTGCTGTCGATTCGCGACCGGGTGATCCCGGGGACCGCCAACACCGGCCGGGTGCCCGAGGAGTACGGCCTCGACCTGGTCACCGGCGGGCCGCGCTCCGGGGAGGTGCGGGCCGCGCTGGTCCTGGCGCGCGGGCGCTGGGGCTTCAACTCGGCGGTGGTGGCGACCGCCGCGGCGGCCTGAGCGGACCGCCGCACGACGTACGACCGTACGACCGCATGACCGTACGACCACATGGCTGGATGACTGGATGGCGGCGCGACCGCCCGACCGCGCGACTGCTTGACGAAGACGGAAGACGACAGAGGAGACCACCATGGCAGAGCTGGACATCGACGACATCCGCCGGATCCTGGTCGCCTGCGCGGGCGCGCAGGACGGCATCGACCTGAGCGGGGACATCCTCGACACCTCCTTCTCGGACCTCGGCTACGACTCGCTCGCGCTGATGGAGAGCGCGGCCCGGATCGAGCGCGAGTACGGCATCGAGCTGCCGGAGGACCGGATCGGTGACGTCGGCACCCCGCGGGACCTGATCGCGCTGGCGCACGCGGCCCCGGCGGCCGTCCGGTGAGCGGCGAGCGGCGGCTGCTGCGCACCGAACACACCCGGGTCGTCCGGGCGGCGCCCGAGACGCTCTACGACCTGGCCGCGGACGTCACGCTGTGGCCCGCCGTCTTCGGGCCGAGCGTCCATGTGCACCACCTGGAGCGCGGCCCCGGCTTCGAGCGGTTCGAGCTGTGGGCGCTGGTCAACGGCGCGGTGAGCAGCTGGGTTTCGCGGCGCGCGCTCGACCCGGAGCGCCGCTCGATCAGCTTCGAGCAGGAGCGCAGCCGGGCGCCGATCGCTTCGATGGGCGGCGAGTGGCTGTTCCGCGACCTCGGCGACGGCCGTACCGAGGTGGTGCTGCGGCACCACTTCACCGCCGTCGACGACGACGCCGCGACGATCGACTGGATCACCGAGGCGCTGGACCGCAACAGCCCCGAGGAACTGGCGGCGCTGGCCCGGATCACCGAGACCGGGCACCCGCTGCGGGACCTGGTGTTCTCCTTCGTGGACACCCTGCCGCTCGACGGCGGGCCGGAGGCGGCCTACCGCTTCGTGGACCGGGCTGACCTGTGGGCGGAGCGGCTGCCGCACGTGGCGCGCGTGGTGCTGGCCGAACCGGCACCGGGCGTCCAGGAGTTGGAGATGGACACGGTGACCGCGGACGGCTCGGCGCACACCACCCGCTCGGTGCGGGTGTGCCGGGAGCCGGAGTGGATCGCCTACAAGCAACTCCTGCCCCCGCAGCTGCTGTTCGGCCACAGCGGGCTGTGGACCTTCGGCACCGGGCCGGACGGGCCGGTGGCCACCGCGCGGCACACGGTGGCGGTGAACCCCGGCGCGGTGGAGCCGGTCCTCGGGGCCGGCCGCACGGTGGCCGACGCCCGGGAGTACGTCCGGGAGGCGCTCGGGCGCAACAGCCTCACCACGCTGTCGTACGCGACGCGGCGGGTGGCGCGCTCCTGAGCCGCGGTGGACGGGCCTGGCGACACGGAACGGGAGGGCGGCTGACCGCCCTCCCGTTGCGCTGTGCCCGGTCGGGCCGCTGGTCAGCCGATCAGGACCCGGGCGAGGACGGCCGAGCGGTCGGGGTGCCCGGTGACGACGCCGCTCATGCCCTTGGCGGCCTGCTCCCAGCGGTAGCTCCAGCCGGGGGCGTCGAAGCCGGTGCCGCCGAGGGCGAACTCGACCGCGCCGCCGGGGCCGGCGGTGGCCGTCCAGGCCACTCCGGGGAGGGTGAACCACTCGCCCGGGACGACCGGTCCGGGGGCGCACAGCGTCAGCAGGCCGCCGTCGTCGCCGTCGGCGCGGGCCTCGGCCGGTACCGTCCCGGCGTCGGCGAGCAGCCGGTGCCGGGCGGTCAGGGCGCCGGCCGGCGGGCGGAAGGCGATCCGCAGGTCCCACACCCGGCTGCTGAACTTGGGGCTGAACAGCAGGGGGTGGGGCCGGACGGTGACCTCGAAGGGTGCGCCGGCCGGGACCGCCGCCGGGGCGGTGACGTCGAAGCCGAGGGTGTACGGGATGGTGTGGGTGTCCTCGGCCGGTTCGGTGGAGACCTGGCAGGTCAGCGAGAGCGTCACCGGGGCCGTCAGGGTGGCCGTCATGGCTCAGGCCCCCCGCTCGGATATGACCAGCCCGCCGGCGCCCGTGCCGGTGCGCTCGCTGAGCTCGGCGCCCCGGCCGTAGCGCAGGTGCAGCTCGTCCATGGTCGGCGCGTCCAGGGCGCGCCAGCCGTGGCCGGCCAGCCAGCCGGGCGGGTCGGGCTGGGTGGAGCGCCACTGGGCGCCGATCGAGGACTGCATCTTCCGGAAGCCGCTGACGTCGCCCTTGTAGGTGGTGGTGGGGTTGACGTGTTCGACGGCCAGCCGGCTGGTGGGCGCGGAGAGCGCGCCGACCCGCTCGACCAGCAGGTCGTTGTCGGCGGAGGTCAGATAGGGCAGCAGGCCCTCGGCGAGCCAGGCGGTCGGGGCCTCGGGGCGGAACCCGGCGGCGGTGAGGGCGGGCGCCCAGTCCTCGCGCAGGTCGGCCGGGACGACGGTGCGGGTGCTGCCGGCCGGCGCGGCGGCCCGGCCGAGCACCGCCTCCTTGAACTCCAGCACCTCGGGGAGGTCGAGTTCGAACACGGTGGTCCCGGCGGGCCAGTCCAGCCGCAGCGCCCGGGTGTCCAGGCCGGCCGCGAGCAGCACCACCTGGCCGAGGCCGGCCCGGGCGGCGGCCAGCAGGTAGTCGTCGAACAGCGCGGTGCGCAGGGCGATGTAGCTGCCGAAGGTGCGCATGCTGCTGACCGCCTCGGCGCCGACGGCGTCCACGAAGGCCCGGGCGTAGGGGTCGTCGAAGAGCCGGTCGCGGCGGAGGCTCTCCTGTGCGCGGGCCACCGCCACACCGAGGGCGGTCAGGCCCACGCTCCGCGGCAGCCGGGGCCGGCCGGTGTCCGCCGGGGTCGGATCGAGCTGGCTCATCCTGTGGTTCCTCTCTCACACGCGGCGCGGTGCCGCTGGCCCGTTTGTCCCAGCTGCCGCTCGACTTCCGCTGGATTACTCCCGGCGGTTCGAGCGAAGTACCGTGACTCCAGCAGGATTTGAGTGTTCATCAAGTGATTCCACGGGAAGCTTGGCCGCGCACGTCGTGACCAGGCTCCGCAGAAGGAGGTCGTTGTCGGTGACCGGTGTCCAGCAGCAGAAGGTGCGGTCGGCCGTCGTCCGCAGTCCGGGGGCGGAGCGGCGGTTGCGGGTCGGCGGGGACCTGCCCTACTTCGACGATCCGGTCGAACTCCGGGACTACGTCCAGGCGTTCGAGGACCTCGGGTACGACCACCTCGGCTTCGGCGAGCACGTGGTCTCGGCCCGGACGGACGACTGGCCCTCGGAGATCTCGCCGTGCGCGCCGTGGCACGAGTCCTTCGTCCAGGCCGCCTACCTGGCGGCGATCACCTCCCGGGTGGAACTGACCGCCTCGGTGCTGCTCCCGCAGCGGCCGGTCGCGCTCGCCGCCAAGCAGGCGGCCGAGGTCGACCTGCTGAGCGGCGGGCGGCTGCGGCTGTCCGTGAGCGTGGGCTGGAACCGGGACGAGGTGCGGGCGTTGGGCGTGGACCCGGCCGTCCGCGGCCGGCTGATCGAGGAGCAGATCGAGGCGATGCGCCAGCTCTGGGAGGAGCCGTTCGTCAACTACCCCGGCCAGTACGTGCGGTTGAGCGAGGTCGCGCTCAACCCCCGGCCGCGGCGGCCGCTGCCGGTGTGGATGGGTGGTGGCTCCTTCGCCGACGGCGGGGTGCCGCAGCCGGCCGTGCTGGACCGGATGGCCCGACTGGCGGACGGGTTCCGGATGTTCGGCCCGCTGATGCGGGACACCGGCGCCGGGATGAAGGTCGTGCGGCGGCTGCGCGAGCTGGTCGCCGGCTACGGCCGGGACGCGGACGCCTTCGGGATCGAGGCGCGGATCCCGCTCCAGCTCGTCCCCGAGCAGGAGTGGGCCCCGCGCCTGGCCGACTGGCGGGAGGCCGGGGCCAGCCACGTCACGCTGTCCAACCGCCGTGGCGCGGGCGGCGTCCAGGCGGAGATCACCCGGCTGGCGCGGTTCGCGGAGCTGTCCCGCGAGGCCTGGTGAGGTCCTGACGCCTCGGCGGCCCCCCGGTATCCGCTACCGGGGGGCCGGCGGTACGTCGCGGGCCTCGACCCCCGGGGCGTCCGGGTCGAGGTTCCAGGTGATCACCCGGGCGGGGTGGATGCGGATCAGCTCGCCGCTGAAGTACGGGTTCGCCGGCGTCTCGTCGTAGCGGGCCTCGGCGCGGCCGCGGATCTCGATGCCCCGGCCGCGGAAGGGCGAGCGGGTGCTGCCCTCGGGCGCGTAGTCGTCCACGACGAGGGAGACCAGCGGGTTGGCCGCCACGTTGCGGAACTTGCGACTGGCGGCGAGCTTGGGGCCGCCGATGTCGATGGCGCCGGTGGCGGGGTCGACCGAGAAGCCGACCGGCCGGTTCTGCGGCTCGCCGGCGGGGCCGACGGTGGCCAGCCGGCCGTGGCTCTGGGAGGCCAGGTAGCGCAGTTCGGTCTCGCTGAACGGATTGGTCGTCATCACGGCGTCCGATCGTCGGGTTCGGGGGGCGTGGCGGTCTCGGTGCTGGTGCTGGTGCTGGCGCCGGCGCTGGTGCCGGTGTCGCCCTCGGCCTGAGCCGGGTCGCCGAGGTGGCGGATCAGCCGGCGCAGCTGCTCGCCGTAGTAGCGCTCGAACTCCGGGTCGTCCGGGGCCAGGCCGGCGACCTCCCGGGCGGTCTGCGGGAGCATCACGGGGGCGAGGATCATGCCCATCACGGCGAGCCGGACGAACCCCGGGTCGAGGTCGGCGGCGATCTCCCCGCGGGCCTGGGCCCGGCGCAGGTTGGCGAGGTCCTGGGCGAGGGTGGCGTCCTCGTGGACCTCGTCGGCGGCCGATCCGTCGCCGGTCAGGCCGCGCCAGACCATCAGCCGGGCCGGCCTCGGGTCGGCGAGCCCCGCCCGGAGGTAGCGGGCGGCGACCTCCTCCAGTGGCAGGTCGGGATCGGCGAAGACGGCCTCGCTCTCCGTCCAGCTGCGCTGCAGCTCGCGGTAGAGCCCCTCCTTCCCCCCGAAGTAGTAGTTGATCAGCTGCTTGTTGACGCCCGCGTTGGTCGCGATGTCCTGGACGCGGGCGCCGGCGAAGCCCTTCGTGGCGAACTCGTCGAGTGCGGCGCTCAACAGGGCCTGTCGGGAGCGGTCGGCGTCCCGCTGCCGCTCCTCGGGGGTGGGGGACCGTCGGGGATGCCGCCGCTTGCTCTCCACCTCGGTCGATGACTCGCTCATGGCGGCAGTCTACACCGGCATCACCCCTACGTGTGACTGCATCATCTGGGTAGGCGAGATAGTCATCCAGTTGGTTGACAGAACCGAACCACTGGCTGAGACTGCTGCTGTGAAAGCATCCAAGAACGCCTCAGCGCCCGTGGTGGAGAATCCGGGACTGACGCCGGAGACCCGGCGGGTAGTCGTCGTCGTGCTGGTCGGCGCCGTCCTGGCCTTCCTCGACGCCACGATCGTCAACGTCGCCCTCAAGACCCTCACCACCGAGCTGGACGCCACCCTCGACGCCGTCCAGTGGGTGGTCACCGCCTACCTGCTGGCCCAGGCCGCCGTCCTGCCGGTGACCGGCTGGGCCGCCCGCCGGGTCGGCGCCCGGCGCCTGTACATCGCCTCACTGCTGCTCTTCACCCTGGCCTCGGTCGCCTGCGGCCTGGTCGACAACGTGGGCGCGCTGATCGCCGCCCGCGCCGTCCAGGGCATCGGCGGCGGCATGATGATCCCCGCCGGGCAGATGATCCTGGTGCGCACCGCCGGCCAGGCCGGCCTGGCCCGGGTCATGGGCGCGGTCGGCATCCCGATGGTGCTGACCCCGGTCGTCGGGCCCACCATCGGCGGCCTGCTGGTCGACCACGCGGGCTGGCAGTGGATCTTCCTGATCAACGCGCCGCTCGGAGCGATCGGCCTCTTCCTGGCCGCCCGGCTGCTCCCCCCGGACCCGGTCGGCGAGGAGGCCGGACCGCTCGACCTGCCCGGACTCCTGCTGGTCGGCCTCGGCATGGTCGGCATCACCTACGGCCTGTCCGAAGCCGGCAGCGCGGGCCTGACCTCGGCCAAGGTCCTGATCCCGCTGCTGGCCGGCCTGGTGCTCACCGGCGGGTTCGTGCTGCGCTCACTGCGGGTGCCGCACCCGCTGCTGGACATGCGGCTCTACCGCAGCCGGCTGTTCAGCTCGGCGTCCTTCGTCACCTTCGTGTTCGGCGCCGCCACCTACGGCGGCATGATCCTGATGCCGCTCTTCTACCAGGTGGTCAGGCACGAGGACGCCTCGCACACCGGCCTGCTGCTCGCCCCGCAGGGCCTCGGTGCGGCGGTCGCGATGGGCATGTCCAGCCGGCTGTTCGAGAAGATCGGCAGCGTCACCTGTGTGATCGGCGCGGCGGTCAGCGTGGTCGCCACCCTGCCCTTCGTGCTGATCTCCGACGGCACCTCGTACTGGGTGCTCGGCGTGGCGATGGTGGTCCGCGGCCTCGGCATCGGACTGTCCGTGATGCCCGCCATGACCGCGGCCTTCCGCGCCATCGACCCGGACAAGATCAACGACGCCACCCCGCAGCTCAACGTCATGCAGCGGATCGGCGGCTCGGTCGGCACCGCGGTCTTCGTGGTGGTGCTCCAGCAGCACCTCGCCGGCGAGACCGAGCCCGCCGCCCAGGCCGCCGCCTTCGGCGACACCTTCTGGTGGGTCTTCGGCGCCGCGGTGCTGGCCGTGCTGCCGACCCTGCTGATGGCGGCCGTCGAACGCCGCCACCAGCAGGACCAGCCGCCCGGCGAACCCTCGTCCCCGCAACTCGTGGACGAGGGCGAGCTGGCCTGAGACCACCGTCAGGCGCGCTCCGGGGTCGGGGCCCCCGCCTTCTCCGGGCGCGCCGGACGGGGGGCCGCGGTCCCGGGCTTCCGGGCCCGGGACCAGCGGCGCATCATCGGCTGCTCGACCAGCGTGTACAGCAGCCAGGCGGCCAGCAGGCTGGCCGCGAGGAACGGCAGGCTCAGCGCCGTCGCCTCCAGCGCCGACATCCGCATCCCGATCCCGAGCGCCTTGGCGCCGTACGTGATCACCAGCTGGTGGACCATGTAGAGCGCGAAGGACACCTCGCCCAGCCACAGCGCCACCCGGCCGCTCAGGAACGAGCGCCGGCCCTCCAGATCGGCCACCGCGCCGGCCGGGATGAGCAGCGCCAGCGGCACGATCGTCAGCGCGGCCGTGCCGAACTGACCCGGCGCGTACAGCGCCCCGGCGTACCCGGCCAGGAACAGCAGCCCGGCGGGCAGCAGGCCGATCCGCGGCCATCCCCAGGCCAGCACGATCCGGGCCAGCAGCATCCCGAGGACGAACTCGAAGGCCCGCATCACCGGGAAGAAGTAGACGAACCACAGCTGGTCGACGGAGTAGTCCATCCGCGGCGAGATGTGCGGACCACCCGACAGCAGCAGCGCCGAGACGGCCGGCACGCAGAACACCGCCAGCACCGCACCGCCCGCCCACCACCACAGCCGCCCGGCCCGGATCCGGCCGACCGACGGCAGCAGCAGCGGGAACAGCAGGTAGAACAGCGCCTCGCAGCACAGCGACCAGCTCACCTGGTTGATCCCGGTGAGCACGTCGAAACGCGGGATCCAGGACTGCACCAGCAGCAGGTTCGGCACCAACTGGCCCGCGGTGAAGGCCTCCCCGCAGACCAGCATCAGGACCACCGCCGCCACCGCCGTCACCAGGTGGTTGGGGTAGATCTTGCACAGCCGGCGGCGCCAGAAGGCCCGGGCCGGCTCACCCGGCCGGGCCGACCAGGTGAGCACGAAGCCGCTGAGGACGAAGAAGAACGACACGCCCGTCGACCCGGCGGCGCTCCACCAGAAGCCCGCGCCGGTGCCGGAGGTCCAACTGCTCGGCAGGAAACGGAAGAAGGCGTGCGAGAAGAAGACCATCCCGGAGGCGAGGAACCGCATCCCGGTGAGGGTCGGCAGGTTCGGACGTCGGGGCGCCGTCGTCGCGGCGCCGGGTGTCAGGGCGCTCATCGCCGGGCGGTCCTAGCCGGCCTGCGGCGCCCAGCCGCTGCGGCGCAGCAGCTCGGCGAAGGTCAGCAGACCCGGGTGGGCGGCCCGCAGCGCAGGGATGTCCGCCCGGTAGCCGATCTCGTTGAACCACTCGAAGGTCTTCGCCATCCAGACGTCCTTCCTGGCCAACTCCTCCAGCGGGATGGCCTCGTAGCGAGCCGGGCGGCCGGTGTGCGCGGCGAAGGCGGCCGCGATCTCCGGGCCGGTCAGGGCCTCGCCGGCGATCTCCACGTTCCGGCCGACGAAGGCGTCAGGGGCCTCGAAGGCGTCGGCCACGAAGTAGCCGATGTCCTGGGAGGCCAGCACCTGGAGCTTGGTCTCCGGGTACAGCCCGCGGCGGAACACCAGGGTGCCGTCCGGCTCCGGCTCCGGCGGCAGGTCCAGGAAGTTCTCCATGAAGTAGACCGGCCGCAGGAAGGTCGTCGGCAGCTGCGCCGAGCGGATCGCCTGCTCCGCGCGGAGCTTGGTCTCCCGCCAGCCGACCCCGCCGGGCTTCTCCACCCCGCCGACCGAGCTGTGCACCAGGTGCGCGACGCCCGCCCGGGCGGCCTCCTCGGCGAACAGCGCCGCGTGCCGCTCCTCACCGTCCAGGCCGTTGCCGTGGGTCGGGGTGAAGACGGTGAACAGGCCGTGCGCTCCCCGCAGCGCCGCCCGGACAGCGTCCCGGTCGTCGAACTCGCCGCGCACCAACACGGCTCCCTTGGCCGCGAGTTCACGGGCGGCCGGCTTCTCCGGATCGCGGACCAGGACGTGCACCCCCCAGCCCCGGTCCAGCAGGTGCCGGGCGGCGCTGCCACCCTGGCGACCGGTCGCGCCCAGCACCAGAACCCACTTGTCGTCCGCTGCCACGTCCCACTCCTTCGCTAGCCCGTCGTGACGGCCGCGGACGGCACGGGCGTGCCCCGCGGCCGGGCCCCCTCTGCCGGATCGTGCCGGGCGCGCACTGGGGGCACCTCCCGGCCGAAGGCTGGGGGAGCCGCGCGCTGATCCGACAAGATCCGAAAGCGAGGACCCGGGCCTCAGCGTGGTGGGGGCGGCTCGAATCCGGCTCGAATCCATGGCCGCCGCCGGGGCCCGGCCGACCTGTGGGGGGACCGTACGGCGGGTGCGGTGTCCAGCCGCCCTCCAGCGCGGTTCGAGACGGTCGACGGAGCCTGACGCGCAACAGTGCGGCGATCCACGAGCAACGCTCCACACGTGCGAGAAGGGCGACCCATGGCACACCTACCCCGGCTCATCAGTCGACTGTCCCGGCCGTTGCTGGCGACCAGCTTCATCGTGGGCGGCTACGGCGTGCTCCGCGCGCCCGGCCCGCTGCCCGAACTCGCCCGGCAGCGCGGGGTGCCGTACCCCGAGGCCGCGACCCGGGCGACCGCCGCGGGCATGATCGCGGGCGGGGTGGCCCTGGGCACCGGGCTCGCGCCGGTGGCCGGCGGCGCCCTGCTGGTCGCCTGCCTGGTGCCGACCACGGTCGCCGTGCACGGGTTCTGGCGCCAGCCGGACCCGGCGCGGCGGCGGGCCCAGCGCAACGAGTTCCTCAAGAACGTCAGCCTGCTGGGCGGGCTGGTGATCGCGGCCGTGGACGCCCGGTCGACCCACCCGGCGCCGCCCGTGACCCTGGAAGGAGCCTGAGATGGCCGACACCCGACTGCCGCTCCCCGGCGGCGCGTTGGACCTCGTACCGGTCGCCGCCAAGCACGCGGCCGACGCGGACCAGCAGCGACGGCTCCACCCCGACGTGGTGCACGGCGTGGTCGCGGCCGGGTTCGCCCGGCACTTCGTGCCCGAGCGCTGGGGCGGCGACGCCGGCGGCTTCGCCGACCTGCTGGCGGCGGTGGCGACCGTGGGGGAGGGCTGCACCTCGGCCGCCTGGGTGGCGGCGCTCACCGCCACCGTGCCCCGGATGGCCGCGCACCTGCCGCTCGCCGGGCAGCGGGAGATCTGGGCGGACGGCCCGGACACCCTGCTGGTCGGCGCGCTGATGCCGCTGGGCCGGGCCGAACGGGCACCCGGCGGCTGGCGGTTGACCGGCACGTGGTCCTTCGTGAGCGCCGTCGAGTTCGCCGACTGGGCGCTGGTCTGCGGCCAGACCCCGGGGGAGGACGGTGGCCGGGTGGCCCGCTACTTCGCGGTGCGGCGGGGGGACTTCCAGGTGCAGGACACCTGGTTCACGGTCGGCATGCGGGGCACCGGCAGCAACACCCTGACGGTGGCGGACGTGTTCGTGCCGGACCAGCGGGTCTGCACCCGCGCGGCGGTGCTCGACGGCCAGTGCCCCGGGGCCGTCGACGGCTGCACCCGGGTGCCGCTCAAGGCCGTCAACGGGCTGTCCTTCGCGGCCCCGGTGCTCGGCGCGGCCCGCGCGCTGCTCGCCGGCTGGGCCGACTGGGCCGCGCCGAAGATCGCCGGCACCGGCGGCGGGGACCCTTCGCTGGCCGACAACGCCGCCCGCCACCAGGTGCTGGCCCGGGCGGCGGCCGAGATCGACGCCGCGCAGCTGCTGCTGGAGCGCACCGCGCGGGTCGCCGACGAGGGGCCGGTGAGCGCGCTGCACGCGGTGCGCGGCGGGCGGGACTGCGCGATCGCCGCGGAGCTGCTGCTGGCCGCCGCCGACCGGCTGTTCCGGGCGGCCGGCACCTCCGGGCAGGTCGAGAGCAGCCCGTTCGCCCGCGCCTGGCGGGACGTCAACGTGGCCGTGGGGCACCTGGTGCTGCGGTTCGAGCCGGCCGCGGGGGCGTACGCGCAGCGGGCGCTCGCGGAGCGGTAGCGGTAGCAGTAGCAGGAGCGGCAACCGGGACGGCCGGGGCCCGGGGGAACGGCGGTTCCCCCGGGCCCCGGCGTGTGGTCCGGCGTGTGGTCCGGAGCGGGTAGGGCGTCAGGCGGGACGGCGGCGGACCTGGGCGCGCTGCAGGGTCAGCCGCATGCCGCCCGTCGGCGCGTCGGCGAACATCCCGACGCCGAGGGCGAGTCGGGCGGGCCGCAGGCTCTCCAGCGGCCCGTCCGTACCCCGGACCGGACGGGCCGGGGCGGGCAGCGGGCGGCCGAGGTCCGGCACGGTGAAGACCTCGGTGCCGTCCAGCCACCAGTGCGCCGAGCCGCGCCCGCCGTCGACCGTGACCGTGCAGCGGTGGAAGCGGCCCGGGACCCGGGCGGCCACCGGGAGCTCGTACGTGAAGGACCCGACGCCGGGGCGCGGGAGCCGCTCGTACAGCACCAGCACCCGGTCGTTGGTGAGCAGGAAGTCCAGGACCAGGCCGGAGGCGAAGTCCACGCAGATCATGTTGGCCGAGGCGCCGGGTGCGCCGCCGTACACCTCGGTGGAGAGGTCCAGCCAGGCGGTCAGCACCTCGCCGTCGCGCAGTTCGAAGCCGGGCGCCCCGGTCTCGTCGGCCGCGTCGGTGCGCTCGGCGAAGGCGGCCCAGCGCAGGTGGCCGGCCGGGCCGGACGGTCCGGCCGCCGGGCGGGCGAAGGCGGGCAGTCCGGTGACCAGGTCGGTGCCGGTGGGTTCGACGACCAGCCCGGCGGAGGTCAGCCGGGCGCGGCCGTCCCCGGCGGGGCGGCCGCCGGCGGGGCGGGCCCGCCACCCGGACGGCAGACCGTCGGGGGCGGGCCGGGGCGAGCGGAAGTCGTCGGCGAGCAGGACCTCGCCGGAGGTGTCCTGGGTGTTCGTCACCGCGGTGCTCCCTGTCTCGGTACACGGGTGTCGGGCGGCGGGTCGGTCAGTCGCCGACCCCGGAGCGGTCCAGCGCCTCGGCGGCGGCCCGCAGGATCCGCAGCCGCCCGTCGAGGGAGGTGGCGGCGGCCGAGACCATCACCCCGAGGGTGGTGACGCCGGCCTCCGCGTAGGCCTGGAGCCGGTCGGCGAGCCGGGGCACCGGGCCGCAGAGCGAGGTGCGGTCGATGAAGTCCAGCGGGAGCGCGGCGCCCGCTCCCGCGCGGTCCCCGGCCGCCAACCGCCGCTGGAACAGCTCGACTTCGCGCTCGTAGCCCATCTCGCGGGCCAGCCCGAGGTAGAAGTTGTGGGCCGGGTCGCCGATGCCGAGCAGGTAGACGTACTGGTCGCGCAGGGCGTCGGCAGCGGTCGGGAGGTCCTCCGCGACCGAGGTGGGCAGGCTGGGCAGTACGTCGAAGCCGGTCAGGTCGGTGCCGGCGCGTTCGCGGCCGGTGCGCAGTTCGGCGACGGCCTTGGCGACGGCCTCCGGCGAGGTGAACACCCCGATCCAGCCGTCCGCGATCTCCCCGGTGAGCCGCAGGTTCCGCGGGCCGACGGCGGCCAGGTAGACCGGCAGCCGGGGCCGCAGCGGCTGGGTGAGCAGGTGCAGCGGGGCGCCGTCGCGTCCGGCGGGGGGCAGCTGGAAGTGCTTGCCCTGGTGGGTGACCGGGGCACCGGTCAGCGCCCGGCGGACGATCTCCACGTACTCGCGGGTGCGTTCCAGCGGGTGGTCGAAGGCCACCCCGTACCAGCCTTCGGACACGTCGGGGTTGGACACGCCCAGCCCGAGCCGGAACCGGCCCCCGCTGAGCGCGTCCAGGGTCGCGGCGGTGAGCGCGGCCAGGCCCGGTGGGCGGGCCGGGATCTGCATCACGCCGGAGATCAGTTCGACCCGTTCGGTCCGGCCGGCCACCAGGCCGAGCACGCTGGGCGCGTCGGACCGGTAGCCCTCCGGGGCGAGCACCGAGGCATAGCCCAACTCCTCGGCGGAGACAGCCAGTTCGGCGGCTCCTTGGTAGACCAGGTTCGCTGCCAGTCGCACGGTTGCTCCTCGCTCCTCGGTCTCTTCGCTGCGTGGTCCTTGCAGTGCGGTCCTTGCTGTGCGGTCCTTGCGGCAGTCCTCAGATCAGGTGGGCGCCGCCGTCGACCAGCAGCACCTGCCCGGTGGTGTAGGCGGCCCCGGCCAGGCTCAGCACGGCCTCGGCGACGTCCTCGGGCAGGCCCGTGCGGCGCAGCGGGGTGCTCTCCCGGACCTTCGCCGCGATCGGCGCGAAGAAGTCCTTGCCGCTGGTCCACGGCGTCTCGATCAGGCCGGGCGCCACCGCGTTGACCCGGACCCGCGGGCCGACGGTGTTCGCCAGCAGCCGGGTCATGTGCTCGATCGCGGCCTTGCTGACCGCGTACGGGATCGAGCTGCCGGCCGGTCGGCTGCCGGCCACCGAGGAGATGTTGACCACCGCGCCGCTGCCGGTGTCGGTCAGGTGGGGCATGGCGGCGACCGTGGTCTGCCAGGTGCCGATGACGTTCAATCCCAGGACGGTGCGCCACAGTTCGGGGTCGGCGCCGACCAGGTCGGCGTGCGGGACGGGCCGGGTGAACCCGGCGTTGTTCACCAGCAGGTCGAGCCGCCCGTAGTGGGCCACCGTCTCGGCGACGAGCCGCCGGGCCTCGGCCTCGACCGAGATGTCGGCCCGGACGTAGTGGGCGTCCGGCAGTCCGGCGGCGACCTTCTCGCCCGCCTCGACCGAGCGGGCCGAGTTGACCACCACGCGGTACCCGGCGGTGGCCAGGCGCTGGGCCACCGCCGCGCCGATGCCGGAGGAGGAGCCGGTGACCAGGGCGACCTTGGCGGCGGCCATCAGTAGTTCCCCAGTCCGCCACAGACGTTGAGCGCCTGCGCGGTCACGGCGGCCGCGTCGTCGCTCACCAGGTACTCGACCATCGCGGCCACCTCGCGGACCTCCACGTAGCGGCCGAGCGGCACCCGGGTGGTGATCCGGTCGTGCACCTCCTGCGGTCCGACCTGCCAGATGGCGCCGTAGTGCTCGCGCACCCGCTCGGCCATCGGGGTCTCGACGAAGCCGGGGCAGACCGCGTTGACGGTGATCCCGGTGCGGGCCAGTTCCAGCCCGAGGGCCTTGGTGAACCCGACCACGCCGTGCTTGGAGGCCGAGTACGGGGCGGCGTGCACCACGCCCTGCTTCCCGCCGGTGGAGGCGATGTTGATGATCCGTCCGCGCTCCTTGGCCAGCATGCCGCCGGCGTTGAGCACCGTCTTGGTCATCATGAAGACGCTGTTGAGGTTGGTGTTGATCACGTCGATCCACAGGTCGTCCGGGATCTCGGCGGTGGCGCCGCCCCCGCTGCGGCCGGCGTTGTTGACCAGGATGTCGACCGGGCCGAAGCGGTCGACGGCGGCCCGGACGTAGGCGTGGATCTGCTCGGGCTGGGCGACGTCGCAGACGGTGCCGTCGACGTCGAGGCCCTGCTCGCGCAACTCCTTGACGGTGGACCGGAGTTCCTCGTCCCGGCGGGCGCAGATGAAGACGCTCGCGCCGAGCCGGGCGAGCCTGGTCGCGACCTCCAGGCCGATTCCGCTGGTCGCACCGGTGACCAGGGCCACCGGCCGTGTTGCGTTCGTCATGCTGCCTCCACTGTGGTGATCGGCCCTTCGGGCGTGTCCGACAATTCCCGCCGGGCGCGAACTGTCAGACCTAGGTGCGTGCGGCAGCGAGCGTTCCGGCCGGCGCTAGAGGCGGGCTGGAAGGCGGCTGGAGGAGCCCGGGCCGGGCGCTCAAGCCCCCTTCGAGGCGGGCCGGGCACGGTGGGCGGGCAATCCCGCCCCTCCGCTCGGAAGGACCGCCGATGACCGTCGCCCCCGTACAGACCGAACTCCACTCGCAGGTCCAGCACTTCTACGCGCACCAGATGCAGGCGCTGGACGGCGGCCGGTTCGCGGACTACGCCGCGACCTTCACCGAGGACGGCACGTTCCAGCACTCGCCGCAGGCCGAGCCCGCCGTCGGCCGGGCCGGGATCGTCGCCGAACTGGTGCGCTTCCACGAGCGGTTCGCCGACGACCCGGTGCAGCGCCGGCACTGGTTCAACCACATCGCGCTGGAGGCCCAGCCGGACGGCTCGATCCGCTCGACGGTGTACGCGCTGGTGGTGACCGTCCGGCCCGGCGGCACGCCGGTGATCGCGCCGAGCTGCGTGGTGCACGACGTGCTGGAGGCGCGCGAGGACGGCCTCCTGCTGCGCTCGCGGCTGGTCACCCACGACCAGCTGTAGGACGTGTCGGACAGCACTCCGCCCCGCTGGACGTGGTCCAGCGGGGCGGAGTGCTGTCGGGCGGCACGGCCCGCCGCGGCCTCCCGTCGTGGCGTCCCGCCGCGGTTCAGGACGCCAGCCGGACCGGTTCGGCCGGCTCGCGCGCCTCCAGTGCCGGATCGCCCGCCAGCACCGCCTGGTGCAGCCGCTGCAGCCGGGCCGACGGCTCCACGCCGAGCTCGTCGATCAGCGTCCGGCGCAGCGACCGGAAGGCGTCCAGGGCCCGCCACGGGCTGCCCGAGCGGTACAGCGCCGTCATGAGCAGCGAGCAGAGGTTCTCGTTCATCGGGTGCTGCGCGACGAGCATCCGCAGCTCGCCGAGCAGCAACTGGTGGCGGCCGAGCAGCAGATCGGCCTCGATCCGCTTCTCCAGCACCTGCATCCGGGTCTCCTCCATGCCGAGCACCTCCGTCTCCAGCACCCGCCCGACCGGCACGTCCACCAGCGCCGGCCCCCGCCACAGCGCCAGCGCCCGGCCGAGCTGCCCGGACGCGACCCGGGGGTCGCCGCCGTCCAGCTCGGCGTTGCCCAGTGCGGCCAGCCGCTCGAACTCCGCGAGGTCGCAGCTGTCCGGGCGGACGGCGAGCTGGTAGCCGCCGAAGGAGGTGACCAGCACCTCCTTGGCCGACCGCTGGGCGGAGGCCGGCAGCGTGGCCGTGATCTTCCGGCGCAACTGCAGGATGTACGTCTGCAGCGTGGTGGCCGCACTGCGCGGGATGTGCTGTCCCCAGACCTCCTCCATCAGGGTCGGCACGGGGACGATGCGGCCGGCGCGCAGCGCCAGGAGCGCCAGCACCTGCCGGGGCTTGCCGGCGCTCGGAACCATGGACTTGCCGTGCTCGCGGATGGAGAACTGACCCAACACCTCGATATCCACGATGGGATCCCCCTTCAAGGTTGGCTTTCCGTCCTGCGGTTGAGCATGTCATCCGGGCGGGGACGGGCCCAGTGACGCCGTCACGCATTCTGGTGTGACGCCGTCATGCGGGATGTGCTCCGGTCATAGGTGGGGCGGGTCGGACGGGCCCCCGCGGTACTGATGGGGACGGCCCGCGGTGCCGGTGGGGACGGCCTGCGGCGGCCCGTCCGCCGGGCCGCCTCCAGCGCCGGTCCACCGGCGGTCCAGCTCCGGTGAACAGCCTTTCGGTGGACCGGACGACCGGACCGGTCGACCCGACCGAGTGGGAATGGGGTGAGCGTGCATGGCCGTGGACGCGGGGGGTTTTCGCGACCTGTTCGGCGCCTTCCCGACGATGGTCTCCATCGTCACGGCGATCGACGCGGGCGGGGAGCCGCGCGGCCTGACCTGTAACGCGGTGTCCGCGGTGTCCGTCGAGCCGCCGCTGCTGCTGGTGTGCGTGGACCGCCGCTCGCAGACCCTGGACGCCCTGCACACCGCGGGCGCCTTCGTGCTCAATGTGCTGGCCGACGGCGCCCAGGACGTCGCGCGGACCTTCGCCGGCCGGGCGGAGCACAAGTTCGCCGGGCAGCGGTGGCGGCCGTCCGTGGCGGCCGGCGGCGCGCCGGTGCTGGTCGACGCGGTGCTCGCCTACGCGGAGTGCGTGGTGGTGCGGAGCCTGGAGGCCGGCGACCACTGGATCTTCGTGGCCCGGGTGGACGGTGCCGAGACGCTGCCGCGCACGCCCGTGCTGTACCACCGGGGCGTCTTCGAGCCGTGGCGGCCTCACGCCCGGCAGGTCGGCAGCCGCCCGTGAAAGTCCACCATCTCGGCGAACAGCGCGCCGACGTCCAGCGCGGCGCCGGGCCGCGCCCCGCCCAGTTCGGCGTAGGCGCGTCGCAGGTTGGGGACGAGGCGTTCGGAGTCGAGCAGGGCGGCGAACTCGCCGAGTTCGCAGTCGCGGGCGGCCTCCAGCGGGCTCAGCCCGGCCGCCAGGCCGTCCGCCGCGACCTGCTGGACCCACCGCAGGTAGCGCTCCGTCTCGTCGAACAGCTCGGGGCCCGCCACCGGGCCGTGGCCGGCCACCACCGTCCGGGCGCCGAGCGCGCGCAGCCGCCGGACCACCTCGATCGACCCGGACACCGAGCCCATCAGGCAGAACGGGGTGACCCCGGACATCACCACGTCCCCGGTGAACAGCACCCGCTGCTCGGGCAGCCAGACCACCGAGTCGTTGCCGGTGTGGGCCGGCCCGGGGTGGATCACCTCGGCGACGGTGCCGCCGACGTGCAGGGTCACCCCGTCCCGGTAGGTGAGGGTGGGGGGTGACAGCTCGACCTCGCCCCAGCAGACCTCCGGCCACAGCGTGGTCAGGTGCAGTCCGGCGGCCGTCATCTCGGTCCGGGTGCGTTCGTGGCCGACCACCACGGCCTCGGGGAAGACGAAGTTGCCGAACGCGTGGTCGCCGTGGAAGTGGGTGTTGACCAGGTACCTCGGCATCTCGGGGGCTACCGTGGCGACGGCCTCGCGCAGTCGGCGGGTGCGGGCCTCGGTCGCGGTGGTGTCGACCAGTGCCGAGCGGCCGTCCGACACGATCAGGCCGGCGTTGCTCAGGCACCAGCCGCCGTCGGGCTGGACGTACGCGAAGACGCCGTCCGCCACTTCCTCCAGGCGTCCGTCCTGCGCTCGTCGGGTGGTCGGGGTGCGGGTGGTCGGGGTGGAGTCGGTCGGGGTGCGGTCGGTGGTCGTCACGGGGGCTCTCCTCGGTCGTCGTCGCGGCACGCTCCCGGGGGGCCGGGAGGCGCGGGGCCGATGACGCCCAACCATCCACGCGGTGGGTGGAGTTCGGCTCGAACAGCAGCCTTCGAACACGGCCTGCGGACAGCGCCCGCCCGTCCGGCATAGAGTCGATGGCGAGTCCGCGACCAGGTCCGCTGTACGGGGGAGTACCGGATGTCACGCCTGCCCGATGAGAAACTTCCGTCCCGACTCGCTGTCCGCATGGCGCTCGGTGTCCAGTGCGGCATCGCCTTCATGATGGTCCTCAACCTCCTTGCCGAGCAGCCGACTCCGGCCCGCCTGGCCGGAGCGCTGAGCGCCTCGGTCGGGGTGTTCGCCCTGCAACTGCTGCACTGTCTGCCCGCCGGCCGGCGGTTCCGCGACCGCCACGGCCGGCTGAGCCTCGCCGTGCAGGCCGCGCTCACCTACCTTCCGATGGTGCTCTGCGGCCTCAACTGGGGTGGCATGGCCGGGTTCCTGGCCGGCTCGACCCTGCTGCTGCTCCAACCCCGTTTGGCCTGGCCCCTGTTCGCGGTCGAGGCGGCCTCCACCGGTCTGCTGGCGGAGCTGCTCTCGGGCGATGTGCTGGGTGTCGCCTGGCTCACCACGTCGACGGTGGTGATCGGCCTGATCGTCTACGGGCTGACCAGGGTCGCCGAGTTGGTCGCCGAACTCCACCGGGTGCGCGCCGAGGTGACCAGGCTGGCCGTCGACCGGGAGCGGCTGCGGGTCGCCCGGGACCTCCACGACCTGCTGGGGTACAGCCTCTCGGCGATCATGCTCAAGAACGAGCTGACGTACCGGCTGATGGGCCGCGACGACGAGCGGGCCAGAGTCGAACTGTCCGAGGTGCTGACCATCACCCGGCAGGCGCTCGCGGACGTCCGCGGAGTGGCCTGGGGCTACCGGGAGATGCGCTTCGCCGACGAACTCGACTCGGTGCACGGGGTGTTGGACGCCGCCGGGATCAAGACCGTGGTGGAGCCACTGGTGGAGGTCGGCTCGCCGGAGGTCAACACGGTGCTGGCGACGGTGCTGCGCGAGGGGGTGACCAACCTGCTGCGGCACAGCGAGGTGCGGCACTGCCGGATCTCGGTCCGCCGGCGGGGCGGGCGGGTGCGGCTCACCCTCTCCAACGACGGGGTGCGGCCGAAGGCGCCCCGGGTGCGGCGCCGGGGCGGCGGGCTGGACAACCTGACGCAGCGGGTGGAGCGGATCGGCGGCAGCCTGACGTCGATCGTCGACCGGGAGGGCTGGTTCCACGTGGTGGCGGACTGCCCGGTCGAGGCCGGGCGGGAGGTCACGGTATCCAGCCGTTGTCCCGAGCGATTCGAACCGCGTCCAGCCGATTTCGCGCGCTGAGCTTCACCACGGCGGTGGTGAGGTAGTTCCGTACGGTGCCGACGGACAGGTGGAGCTGTCCGGCGATGTCGACGGCCTCCTCGCCCGCCGAGGCGCGGGCCAGCACATCGGTCTCGCGGGGCGTCAGCGGGTTCTGGCCGCGGTCCCACAGGGCGACCGCCAGCTGGGGGTCGATCACCCGGCGCCCGCCGGCCACCGTGCGGATGGCGGCGGTGAGTTCGGACGGCGGGGCGTCCTTGAGCAGGTAGCCGTGCACCCCGGCGTCCATCGCCCGGCGGATCATCCCCGGCTGGTCGAGGGCGGTGAGGATCAGCGTCCGGCAGCCGGGCAGCTCGGTCCGCACCTGGCGGGCCGCGGTGATCCCGTCCAGGCCGGGCAGGTTGACGTCGATGACGGCGACGTCCGGCCGGTGCTCCAGTGCCGCGGCGAGGATGCCGTTGCCGGTCGCGACCTCGGCGACCACCTCCAGGTCCTCCTCCAGGGTGAGGAGGGCGACCAGGGCCCCGCGCAGGATGCGCATGTCCTCAGCCAACAAGATCCGAATCATTGCGCCCGACCCCCGTCTGCCGCATGCCGACCCGCCCCGCGCAGTCCCGCGCCGCCCCGGCCCGCTGTGGCCCGCGCCATCCCGCCGGGTCCCGCTACGTCGCCGTGGCCGTCGGTCGATGGTAACAACGCCGTGTGTCGGGCAGGGACTCCCTCATTTCGGGACGGTTGCCGGGGTGGATCCGCGAGGGGGTCGCCGGCGGGTTCGGTGGTGGGGAGCCGGGGCCGGGGTTCCGGATTCGCGGTTCCGGATTCGGGGTTCCACATCTATCTCGACGTGAAGTATCTTGATGTCGAGATTGATGGTGGACGCGAAACGAGGACCTGTCATGCGGGGGAACGGACTGTGGGCGCAGCTGCGGCGGCCGCCGGGCGGGCGGGACGCGCGGATCATGCTGCTGGCCCAGGGCGTGGACCGGACCGGCACCGGAGTGTGGGCCGCCGCCTCGGTCCTGTACTTCACCTACGTCTGCGGGATGGACGCCGGACGGCTCGGACTGCTGCTCGGCGTCGGCGCGGTGGCCGGGATCATCGGCTCCCCGCTCGCCGGGCGGGCCGCCGAACGGCTGTCGGTGCGCGGCCTGTTGACCGGCTGCCACCTGGTGCGGGTGGCCACCATGGCGCTGCTGCTGGTGGTCGACGACTTCACCGCGCTGCTGGTGTCCGTCGCCCTGACCTGCCTCGCCGAGCGCGGTGCCAAGACCCTGGAGATGCTGTTCGCCACCCGGGTCGCGGGCGAGCGGCGCGCCACCTACCAGGCGCTGTTCCGCAGCGTCGCCAACGGCGGGTACGCGGTCGGGACGGGCTTCGCGGCCATCGGCCTGGCCGTCGGGACCACGACCGCCTACCGGGCGCTGATCGTGGCCAACGCGCTCTCGTACCTGCTGGCCGCCGCGCTGATCCGGCGCACCGGGGAGCCGGTCGGGCGGGGCCTGGTGACGGCCTCCCCGGCGGCGCCCGTACCGTCGGACGGCGGGGAGACCACCGCCGGCGCCGTGCCGAGCCCCTGGCGGGACCGCGGCTACCTGCTGTTCGTCCTGCTGGACCTGCCGATGTGCCTGGACGACTCCGTCCTCAACGTCGGCCTCCCGCTCTGGCTGATCCACCACACCGACGCGCCGCACGCCGTCGTCCCGGTCTTCCTCACCCTCAACACCGCCCTGGTGGTGCTGCTCCAACTCCGTTTCTCCGCCTGGGCCGAGCGCCCGCGCGGCGCGATCAGGGCGGTCGGCTGGTACGGCGTCACCCTGTTCGCGAGCTGCCTGCTGATCGCGCTCTCCACGGGTGGCGGACCGCTCACCGCCTCGCTCGCCCTGCTGGCCGCCGCGGCGCTGGTCACGCTCGCCGAACTGATGCGCTCGGTCAGCTCCTGGGAACTGGCGGTCAGCCTCGCCCCGCCCCGTGCCCGGGCCTCCTACCTGGGCGTCGCCGGAATGTCCCAGTCCGTGCAGAAGTCCGTCGGCCCGATGCTCCTGACCGGCGTGGTGATGGCCGCCGGCCCGGCCGGCTGGCTCACCCTCGGCGCGGCCTCCACCGCCCTCGCCGCCCTCCAGCGCCGGGCCAGCCTGCGGCGGCTCGCGTCCCTGGAGGCTCCCTCGGCGGTTCCGGCGGAGCCGGTCGCCGTCGCCTGACGGGGGCGCGGGGACGTGTGCAGCGCACGATGGTCCGGCGGACACCGAGATCGCCGTCCGCGACTTCCTCGCCATACGCCGGACCGGCTGCGCCCCCACAGCGCATTCCTGGTGTCGTCGTCGGCGTAGCCCGCCTCGACGCGGGCGGTGAGTGCGGCGCTGAACACCTGCCGGCAGGGAACGACCGCCTGCAGGGTGATGCGCGGTTCGTCGGACACCGGCCGTGTCGGCCGTCGCTCCCGAGGCCGTCAGGTGCAGACGGCGCCGGACGCCTGCCAGTTGGAGGGGTCGACCATGGTGGCGGGGACGGTGGTCTCGTGCGGGAGCTCCTTGCCGTCCTTCAGCCGGTCGACCATCTGTTGGACGGCGAGCGCGCCGACCTCGGAGCCCTTGAGGAGGAGCGCGGCCCGCATCGCGGCGGGCTTGCCGGGCAGCCAGTCCTTGCAGGCGAGGTAGGCCCCGATGCCCATGCCGATGATGTTGTCCGGTCCGAAGCCCGCCTCGGTCAGGGCCTGGATGCCGCCCTCGGTGTCCTCGTCGTTGCAGCCCCAGACCACCCAGTGCTTGACGCCGGGTTTGGGGGCGAGGGTGTAGGCGGTTCGGTGGTGGGCGTCCTCGACGGTGTTCTCCGTCCACACCTTCGCGGTCTTCAGCACGGCACTGGCGTGGACGGAGAACGCGTCCACCGCCGCGTTCATCCGGTCCCGGCAGACCGGGATGTCGCTGTTCCCGATCGACAGCGTCCAGGTGTCGGCGGCCTTCCAGCCGGCCTTGGTGTACTCGGTGGCCGCGCGTTCACCCACCGCGGCGCCCATGGTGGCGCCGTTGAAGCCGACCCGGGGCACCAGTCCCTTGGTGAAACAGGCACTGGGATCGGTGTAGTCGGCGCAGATCTGGTCGTCGGCGGAGAGCAGCGGAAGGCCCGCCTGACGGGTGAGGGCGACGAGTTCGGGGCCCGCGGAGGGATCGGGGACGACGGCGATGAGGCCGCTCGTCTTGTTGTCGATCGCCTTCTTGGCCTCCGCGAGCGAGCGGTCGCGGTCGTTGCCGACGTTCACGACGGTCAGCTCGACGCCGAGCTCGCGGGCCTTGGCCTTGGCTCCGGCCGCCTCGTCGACGAAGTATCCCTGGTCGCCCTGCTTCTGGAGGAAGGTGATGGAGATCGGGCCGTGGCCCGAGGTGCTCTGCCCTCCGCCCGAGCATCCGGTCAGCGCCAGAGCGAGAGCGGCCGCGCCGACGGCGGCGGCGGGCGCCGGTCGGCGGGCTCGAGTGGTGCGCATGGCCTGGTTCCTTTGAACGGCGACCGCCCGACGTGCGGCCGGCGGTGCGGATGAACGCGAGGACGGAAGGGCAGGAGGGCAGGGCAGAGTAAGCGTGAGGGCGGAAGGGCAGGGCAGGGTGAGCGTGAGCGTTTGAACGTTCAAATCGCTCAGAAGCCAACGCATTCGAACGCAGAACTGCTAGGAAACGCCACGTTCATCTGGCCGTCAAGATCTCGCGACCACGAGATGCAGGCCGATACTCGCTCGTTATCGCTGCCGCGAGCGGCACTTGGGCCGGACCAGGGCGAGCTGCCGGGCTGCGTCGGCCCTGACTGGGGCCCGAGCGGCTTCCGGTGCTTTCGACATTACTCAACACATCTGAACAGGCGATCGCGCTGTCACCTCTGGCACTCACTCGGCCCGGACGTGACCGAGCAGCGGACCGACCGGATCACGTGGGCCAACCGGACCATGTCGGCCGACCGGACCATGTGGACCAACCGGACCACGAGGACCAAGCCGACCACGTGCCTGCCGCAAGGCCGTTCAGCGACGACGAGGACGAGGCGGGCACCGAGCTTCCACGGCACCCTCGCCACACCCCGGTTACCACGAATCGGAGACGTATAGTCACACGTTCCACCACAACAGACGCACCCGAAACGGTCGGGCCGTCGGGCCGTGCCGCCCGTGGGCCGGCCGCGTCCGCGTGCTGACCTAGGAGTGCCACGTGACTGACAACGCACAGCTGCTGGCGCGGCAGCGGCGCGCGATGATCCTCGAATGGCTCCGGCAGCGGGGCGGGGTACGGGTGAACGAACTCACCCGTGAGTTCGGCGTCTCGGACATGACCATCCGCCGGGACCTGGACGCCCTCGCCCGGCAGGGGCTGCTGGACAAGGTGCACGGCGGGGCCGTCCCGGCCGGTGCCCCGAGCAGCCAGGAGCCGGGCTTCGAGGCGAAGTCGTCCTGGCAGCCGTCGGCCAAGGAGGCGATCGCCCGGGCCGCCGCGGAACTGGTCCGGCCCGGGATGGCCGTGGGCCTGGGCGCGGGTACGACCACGCACGCCGTGGCCCGGGAGCTGGCGTCGGTGGACGGGCTGACCGTGGTGACCAACTCGCTGCGGATCGCCGAGGTGTTCGAGCAGGCCGGCCCGGGTGCGGGGGCCGGGACCACCGTGCTGCGCACCGGCGGGATCCGCACGCCCTCCGACGCCCTGGTGGGCCCGCTCGCCGACCAGGCGATCCGCTCGCTGCACGTCAACGTGCTCTTCCTGGGCTGCCACGGCATCTCCGCCGAGGCCGGGCTGACGTCGCCCAACCTGGCCGAGGCGGAGACCAACCGGGTGTTCATCGGCTCCGCGCGCCGGGTGGTCGTGGTCGCCGACGACACCAAGTGGGACACCGTCGGCCTGGCCACCTTCGCCACCCTGGACCAGGTCGACGTGCTGGTCACCGACGAGGGGCTGTCCGCCGAGCGGCGGGCCGTCGTGGCCGAGCGGGTGGGCGAGGTGATCGTCGCAGAGTCGGTCAACTGACCGGCTGGTGACGGTAGTCGGTCACTCGACTCCCGGCGGGGAGAGCGGGTGGGGCGGGGCGGTGCGGCTCCGGCGGATAACGGGATCGTCTCGAATTGACGTGAGCGGAACGAAGGTCTTGACGAACGCCCGGCCGGGGAGTTTCCTGTGCGAGCACGTTTGATCAAGTTGAGTTCTGATCGATTGTGTTTGATTCAAGCGGTACCGGCCTCGCGGGGTCTCTCCGCGGGCCCTTCCCCCTCACCTTCTCCTTGTCGGGAGCCTTTCGCATGTTCATTCGTCGTCCTGGTCGGGTCCTGTCCGTTGCCGTTCTGGGCTGCGTGTCCCTCGTAGCCGCGGTGGGGTGTTCGACAGGCCAGGAGTCGTCGTCGGGTGCGGGTGACACGGCAAAGGTCGAAGGCAAGGTGTCGCTGACGTACCTGCAGAAGCAGGGGGATCAGGAGTACTTCGTCGGCGAGGCGGCGGGTGCGAAGGCGAAGGCCGCGGAGCTGGGGGTGGACCTGAAGGTCGTGAACCTGGGCGACGACGCCAACAAGACGGTCAGCGAGGTCCAGTCGGCGATCGCCGGCAAGAGCAACGGGCTGATCGTGGTCGTGCCGGACCCGGCGGTGGGCCCGCAGGTCGTACAGACCGCCAAGGACGCCAAGGTCGCCCTGCTCACCTCCGACGACCAGATCTGCGTGACCGGCCCGGCCCCGGCCGCCTGCGCGAAGAGCGATCTGGTCCCGCGGGTCGGGTTCAGCGGCGAGCAGATGGGCGGCGAGGTCGGCAAGCGCGCCGCCGCCGAGTTCAAGAAGGCCGGCTGGAACGCGGCCGACACCCGGATCATCTCCGCCTGGAAGCAGGACGTCACCGTCTGCGGCGACCGCGTCAAGGCCGCCAAGGCCGCATTCACCCAGGCCGCCGGTGACGGCGTGAAGAACATCGACGTCGCCACCGACAACACCCCCACCGGCGCCCAGGACAAGACCGCCGCCACCCTCACCGCCAACCCCGGCGTCAAGCACTGGATCGTCTGGGGCTGCAACGACGAGAACGTCCAGGGATCCGTCACCGCCCTGCAGAACGCTGGCGTCAGCCCCGACGACATCGCCGGCGTCGGCCTCGGCGCCTACCTCGCCTGCAAGGACTGGACCAGCGGCAAGCCCTCCGGCATGAAGGCCGCACTCTTCATCAACGGCAAGGACGTCGGCGCGCTGGCCGTCCAGACCATGTACGACAAGCTCAAGAACAACAAGGACTTCCCCGCCGAGGGTTTCGCCTCCACCACCATGGTCGACGCCGCCACCTGGCAGAGCAGCGGCATGACCTGCAGCTGACGGTGCCGCACCAGAACCTCCGATTCGCACCTCCAGCGAGGCACACATGACCGCACCCGAGTCCCCGCCCGGCGCCGGACCGTCCCCGCAGCCCGCCCTCGGCCTGGCCGCCGAGAACGTCGGCAAGGCCTTCGGCAGCGTCCGGGCACTGCACGGCGTCACCGTCGCCTTCCCGCCCGGGCAGGTCACCGCCCTGATGGGCGAGAACGGCGCCGGGAAGTCGACCCTGCTGCGCATCCTGAGCGGCGACCACCGCCCGACCGAGGGCCGGGTCCTGCTCGACGGCGCCCCCCTCGACCTCTCCTCGCCGACCGACGCGCGCCGCGCGGGCATCCGGATCATCCCGCAGGAGCCGGAGATCATCCCGCACGTGTCGGTCGCCGAGAACGTCTACGCCGGCAGCCTCCCCCGGCGGGCCGGCCGCCGCTTCGACCGCGCCGAACTGCGCCGCAGGATCACCGCCGACCTCGCCGCACTCGGCTTCGAGCAGGTCCTCGACCCCGACCTGCTCGGATCAGAACTCACCGCCGCCCAGCGGCAGTTGGTCGAAATCATGCGAGCGCTCACCGGCGCCGTGCCACCCCGGGCGATCGCCTTCGACGAGCCCACCTCCTCCCTCTCCGAGCACGAGGTGGAGGCGCTGTTCGCCCTGATCGGCCGGTTGCGCGACCAGGGCATCGCGATCGTCTACGTCTCGCACCGGATGAAGGAGATCTTCCGGCTCGCCGACCGGGTCGCCGTCCTGCGCGACGGCACCCTCACCGGCGTCCTGCCCGCCGCCGAGACCGACGAGCGCGAGCTGGTCCGGCTGATGGTCGGCCGCGACCTGGCCGGCCTGTTCGTCCGCCAGGACGTCGCCACCGACCGGGTGGTGCTGGACGTCCGCGGCCTCACCACCGACGACGTGCGCGACGTCAGCCTCCAGGTCCGGGCCGGCGAGGTGGTCGCCCTCGCCGGGCTGATCGGCGCCGGCCGGTCCGAACTGGCCCTCGCCCTCGCGGGGGACGCGCCGATCCGCTCCGGCGAGATCCTCCTCGGCGGCCGGGCGGTGCGCCTGCGCTCGCCCAAGGACGCGATCCGGGCCGGCCTCGGCCTGGCCCCCGAGGAACGCAAGGCCCAGGCGCTGTTCCTGCACCGCGCCATCCGGGACAACACCTCCCTGGTCAGCCTCGACCGGCTGCGCCGCCGGCGCTTCGTCAAGCGCGCCGCCGAGAAGCAGCTCGCCCAGGAGTACGCGGACCGGCTGCGGGTGCGCGCCCCCTCGATCGAGACCGAGGTCCGGACGCTCTCCGGCGGCAACCAGCAGAAGGTGGTGCTCGCCCGCTGGCTCGCCCGCCGCCCCGAGCTGCTGATCCTGGACGAACCGACCCGCGGCGTCGACATCGGAGCCAAGGCCGAGATCTACCAGATCATCGCCGACCTGGCCCGGGACGGCGTCGCCGTCCTGGTGATCTCCTCCGAGCTGCCCGAGGTCCTCGGCCTGGCCGACCGGATCCTCGTCATGCAGAACGGCCGGATCACCGGCGAACTCGGTCGCGCCGAGGCCTCCGAGGAGGCCGTCCTCGCCCTGGCCATGACGGATGACCTCGCCACCGGCCCCCGTACCACCGACACCGACGCCACCACCGGAGTTGCCCGATGACCACCCCCTCCGCCACCGCCGACCAGCGGCCGCAGGCCCCGGCCGGGCCCGCGCGGCCGACCGGTCCGCGGGCGCTGCTCGACGTCGTCGGTGGCCAGAACCTCATCCTGCTGCTGGCCCTCGCGGCCGTGCTCGCCCTGTTCGGCTCGCTCGACATCAACTACCTGAGCTGGAACAACATCCAGGTGATCGCCGAGGCGGCGACCATCGCCGGGCTGCTCGCCGTGGTCCAGACGGTGGTGATCATCTGCGGCGGCCTGGACATCTCGGTGGGCTCCCAGGCCGGCCTCGCCTCCGTGGTGAGCGCGATGGTGTTCACCTCCACCGGCTCCAGCGCGCTGCTCGGCATGGGCGCGGCCGTCCTGGTCGGCGCCGCCGTCGGCCTGCTCAACGGCGCCGTGATCATCTACGGCCGGGTCAACCCGACCATCGCCACCCTGGCCGGACTGGCCGCGTACAAGGGCGTCGCCCAGCTGATCTCCGACGGACGGGCCCAGGGCTACGTGCTCGGCGACCCGCTCTTCGTCTTCCTCAGCCGCGGCAAGATCGCCGGCCTGCCGACGATGGTGTGGATCCTCATCCTGATCGCCGCCGCCGTGCACGTCCTGCTCACGTACACCGACATCGGGCGCAACATCTACGCCCTCGGCGGCAACGACACCGCCGCGCGGCTGGCCGGCATCAACCTCAACAAGTACCTGCTCTCGGTGTACGCGCTCACCGGCATGGTCGCGGCCGTGGCCGGTGTGCTGCTCACCGCGCGCACCGGCTCCGGACAGCCCGTCTCCGGCAGCGAGGGCCTGGAACTCCAGGCCATCACCGCCGCCGCCCTCGGCGGCTGCGCCCTCAAGGGCGGCAAGGGCGGGATCGGCGGCACCCTGCTGGCCGTCGCCCTGCTCGGAGCCCTGCAGAACGGCCTCACCGTCCAGGGCATCAACACCTTCTGGCAGAACGTCGCCCAGGGGCTCCTGCTGGTCGCCGCCGTGGTCATCCAGCAGCGGCGCGGCCGCGAGCGGGCCGTCGGCCTGCCGGCCTGACCCGCCCGCTCCTGAGCTCCCCTGGAGGCCGCCTCCGCCCCCCACCGGAGGCGGCCTCCGCCATGGGCGCCGCCGACGCCGCCGACCATCCTGGAAACGCCGACCTCCGTGACGTGCCGGAGGTCCCGGAAGGCAGAACAGTGAAGAAGACCGCCACCAAGCTCGCGGACGGCCGCGAGCTGACCTACTACGACACCGACGAGTCCGTGGTCCGCGACGCCACCGACCCGCGGCCGCTGGAAGCCACCACCAGCCTCTCCGCGATCCGGCTCGACCCCGCCACCGGCGACTGGGTCACCATCGCCGCCCACCGCCAGGCCCGCACCCACCTCCCGCCCGCCGACGAGTGCCCGCTCTGCCCCTCCCGGCCGGACTGGTCGAGCGAGATCCCGGCCCTCGACTACGAGGTCGCGGTCTTCGAGAACCGCTTCCCGTCGCTCTCCTTCGACGCGGCCGCCCACGTGCCCGCGGAGTCCGGCCCGCTGCACACCCGCGCCCCCGGCGCCGGCCGCTGCGAGGTGGTGTGCTTCACCGCCGACCACGACGCCTCCTTCGCCGACCTCACCCCCGGACGCGCCCGCCTGGTC
>NZ_JBVHIP010000055.1:0-41374 GCF_055560495.1 Kitasatospora sp. NPDC023176
TGGCACGCTGTTGAGTTCTCAAGGAACGGACACTTCCTTCGAGCCGCCTTCCAGCGGGCCCTCCGGGCGCTTCGTTCTTTCGTGTTTCCAGCTTACCAGATGTTTTCCGCTCCGTTTTCCGGAGTTTCATTCATCCGATTCCCGCTGGCGGGATTTCCTGCGAACTTCGTTCCGAAGCCTATCAAAGCTTTCGGAGTGTTCCGTCCGTGGGATTTGCTTCATCGGAGGATGCGCATTTCATGAAACACGCTCGCCTCGATTTCGGCGGTGTCGTAGACACTAACGCCTGGATCCGACCGTTGTCCAGTCAGTCCCAACCGTTGAAACCTACTAGCCCACCCTCACCACGTCAATGGTTTGGCCGGGATGCGAGAAGACTAGCAGGTCAACGGCCTGTTGATCACATCGACTCAGGCGGCGACGGGTTGGAGGTCCGCCCGGTCGGCCGCGTCCACATCGCCGAACTCTCCGCTCGCCGCGGCCTTCCGCCCCAGCACCAGTGCGTAGAGGAGGAAGGCCACCTCGGCCAGGACGCCGATGGAAATGCGCGCCCAGGTCGGCAGGCCGGACGGCGTCACGAAGGCTTCGAGCACGCCGGAGACCGCCAGGACCGTCGCCAGGCCGATCGCCATTCCGATGATCGAGCGGCCCTGCTCGGCCAGCGCCACCGCGCGGGTGCGCGGGCCGGGGTCGATGACGGTCCAGCCGAGGCGCAGGCCGAAGCCGCCGGCCACGAAGACCGCGGTCAGCTCCAGCAGGCCGTGCGGGATGAGCAGGCCGAGGAAGACGTCGAGCCGCCCGGCGGAGGCCATCAGCCCGATGCCGACCCCGAGGTTGACCACGTTGGTCCACATCACCAGGAGCACCGGAATGCCCAGGGCGATCCCGAAGAGCAGGCACTGCACGGCGACCCAGGCGTTGTTCGTCCAGACCTGGGCCGCGAAGGAGCTGGCCGGGCGGTCCGAGTAGTACGCCTCGTACTGTCCGCCGGGGCGGGTCATCTCCCGCAGGTCGTCCGGGGTGATGAGGCTGTTGCGGACCTCGGGGTGGGTGGCCATCCACCAGGCGAGCAGCACGGTGGCGACCATCGAGACGGCCGCGACCGGCACCCACCAGCGGCGGGCGCGGTAGAGCGCGGCCGGGAAGCTCACCGTGTAGTAGCGGGCGACGTCCTGCCAGCCGTTGGTGCGGGCGCCGGTCACCGCGCTGCGGGCCCGCGAGACCAGGCTGGTCAGCCGGCTGACCAGGGCGGGGTCCGGCGCGGCGGCCTGGACCTTGGCGAGGTGGCCGGTGACGCGCTGGTACAGCGTGACCAGCTCGTCGGCCTCCTCGCCGCTGAGGCGGCGCCTGCGGGCGAGGGCGTCCAGCCGGGCCCACTCCCCCTGGTGGGTTGCGACGAAGACGTCCAGGTCCATGCGGCGGCTCCATGGTCGGCGATGGCGCGAGGCGCGCGTGCGCGGTCGGGCAGGTACGTGCGGACACGTGCGGGCCCAGCATGCCAGGAGCCGCCGCCGCCCCGGCCGTCGGGATCTCACTTCCCGTGCGCCCACCGGGCGCCGTATGTTGGCGGCTGCGGATCAGACTGCGGAGAGCGGGCAGTGGGGGCCGGTCCAACCGCACTCCCACCTCCCGCATGAGCGTGAACGGACAGGTGTCTTGAGCGACCTGGTGACGGGTGAGGCGGTCGTCCTCGACCTGCAGACGGCAAAGCTTCCGAGCAGGGCGCTGGCCATCGTGCTCGACCTGCTCATCGAGTTCGCCGCTCTGTTCGTGTCCATGCTGGTGATGAGCGTGGCCCTGTCCGACCTCGACAGTGCGGCACTGGCGGCCACCATGCTCGGGATGACGGTGTTCTACCTGGTCGGCCTGCCGGTGATGATCGAGACCCTCAGCAACGGACGGTCGGCCGGCAAGGCCGCGCTCGGCCTGCGGGTGGTGCGCACCGACGGCGGACCGGTCCGGTTCCGGCACTCGCTGGTCCGCGGGCTGGTGGGCTTCTTCGAACTGATCGCGATCACCGGCGCCCCGGCCGTGATCACCTCCGCGCTGAACTCGGACGGCAAGCGGCTCGGCGACATCTTCGCGGGGACGGTGGTGATCCGCGAGCGCACCCCGGGCGGGGTCGGCACGGCCGGGCCGCTGCCGCCGGTCCACCCGCAGCTGCTGCACGACATGGGCCGCGAACTGGTCGCGATGGACCTGTCCGCGGTGCCCGAGGCGCTCTGGCTCGCGATCCGCCAACTGCTGAGCCGGATAGGCCAGTTGGAGCCGGGCGTGACGTTCCGGATGGCCACCGGGCTGGCCGACGACCTGTCCGCCCGGATCGGGAACCCGGTGCCGCCCGGACTGCACCCGGCCGCCTACCTGGGCGCGGTCCTCACCGAACGCCAGCGCCGGGAGTGGATGCGCGCCCAGCAGCGGTTCGCGGCCTCGGCCCCCGTCTGGACGCCCGCCCCACACCCGATGGCCGTACCGCACTCGATGCCCGCCCCGCACCCGATGCCCGCCCCGCACCCGATGGCGGCCCCCTCCGTCACCGCCGACGGCCGGCCCCACCGCATCCTCGGCGTACCCGCCGCTCCCGCGCCCGCAGCCGTCGCCCCCGTCGCACCGGCCCCGGCCGCTCCCGCCGCACCGTCCTTCGTCAAGCCCGCACAGCCCCCAGCACCGGCGCCCGCCCCCGCCCCCGCCCCCGCCCCCGACGCCGGCTTCGCCCCGCCCGCCTGAACCCCGCCCGCCTGAACCCCGCCCGCCTGGCCCCCCACCCGCCGAGGCCCGCCAATCTGAGCCCAACCCGGCGGAGCCCGAGCCACCGGAAGGGCCTGCCCCGCTACTCCTCCCCCACCGACCAGGCGTTCGGCGGCGACGCCAGTTCCTCCAGCTCGATCCCCCCCGCCGCCAGCACCACGTCCCCCGCCAGGTGCACGACCTGCTGCTCCCCCGTCTCCAGGTCCGCCACCTGGTACCGCTCGACCAGCAGCGGCCCCGAGTCCGTCTCATGGGTGTCCACACCCTCCAGCAGCCACCCCTGGTCGAAGGTGCGCGGCGCCAGCACCGGCTCGCTGAACGCCACCAGCCGCACCCGCGCGCTCGCGCCCTCCCGCAGCCGCAGCATCCGGGCGGTGGCGACCAGGAAGCCCGGCGAGCGCCCGGCGAAACCGTGCGCCCGGTCGTGGCCCTCCACCGTGTGCTCGCCACCCGGGTCGGCCGCGTCGGTGCGCACCCAGGCGACCCCGTCCACCGCGCCGCCGCGCACCTGCCAGCCCCCGGCCCGCAGCTCCATCCGCAGCGGCCGGGCCCGCGAGTCCAGCGTCAGGTCGACGCTGCCGAGCACCCGGCCGTCCGGCGCGTAGGTCTTGGAGACGTACCGCCACCCGGCCGCCCCGGGCGCGCAGCTGAAGCGCTCCTCGCCGAGCAGCAGGTGGTCGTGGGTGTCATGGAGCGAGTACCGGCCGTTGGGCATGCCCGAAGCCTACGCATCGTCGTCCCGTGCAACATTCGGGGCCGGTCCCCGCATTAGAGGGTGGGACGGCGCGGGAGAGACGCCGTCCGGACGACGAGAGGGGGTGCGGATGGCGAAGCAGACGCGCGACGCGGAGTTCACGGAGTACGTGACCTCCAGGGGCGGCTGGCTGCGCAAGGTCGCCTATCTGCTGTGCGGGGACTGGCACCGGGCCGACGACCTGGTGCAGGAGACCATCACCAAGCTGTATGTGCACTGGTCGAGGGCGAGCCGGACGGACAACATCGACGGCTACGCCCGCCGCACGCTGGTCAACACCTTCCTCGCCGAGCAGCGCACCTCCTGGTGGCGCCGGACGATCCGCACCGGCGTCCCACCGGAGACCGCGGCCGCGACCCTCGACCTGGACGTCTCGCTCGACCTGCGCAGAGCCCTGGCCGACCTGCCGCCCCGACAGCGGGCCACCGTCGTCCTGCGCTACTACTGCGACCTCTCGATCGACCAGGCCGCCGAGGCCCTGGGCTGTTCCTCCGGCAACGTGAAGAGCCAGAGCTCACGCGCCCTGGACGCCCTGCGCCGCAGTCTCGTTCCCGTTCCCGCGGTCGCGGAGAAGACCTCATGAACAACCTCGAAAACACAGAACTCATGTTCCAGCTCAGGGACTTGGCCGAAGAACCGGCCCCGCCGCCGGCCTTCGACGCCGCCACGTCCATCGCCCGGGGCCGCGCCCGACTGCGCGCCCGGCAGGGGGCCGCGATCGGCGCGGTGGCCGCCGCGACGGCGCTCACGGTCGGCTTCACGGCCCTGCTGCCCAGGGCCGGGAACGCGGTGCCCACCGTGCCGCCGGCCTCCGTCGCGGCCACCCCGGTCCCGTCCCCCACCGCGAACGCCATCGACGGCACCCCGCTGCTCACCGACGAGCTGAAGGTCGGCTGGCTGCCCGACTGGGTGGACCGCGAGCACGGTCTCAGCTTCAGCGCCGGCTCCTTCGGTTCCAACCTCGTTGCCGAGGAACCGAACCCGAACATGCGCCGCCTCCAGGTCACCCTGCGCGCCCCCGGCCCCGAGCCCGTCCTCGGAACCCACCCGGACGAGGCGAAGGTCCCGGCCGCCCCGATCAACGGGCAGACGGCGTACTGGGTCGAGCATCCGACGGATCCCCGCTACGACCGGAGCAGCCGGGTCCTCCGGTGGCAGACCGCCGACGGCCGGTGGGCGCAGATCAACACGACGCACGTCTCCTCGGCGGCCATCCCCGACGAGGACCTCATCAGGATCGCGGAGTCCGTCACGGGCGGAAGCCGGGACGTCCCGATGCCGCTCTGGCTGAGCGGGCTGCCGGCGGCTGTCCGGCCGGACTCGGCATCCGTGGTCCGCTCCACCGGCCCGGCGCCCTGGTCGGCGCAGATCGTCCTGGCGGTCGAGGGCGGGACGGTCACGGTCACGGCGTCCCCGGCGAGTGACCCGAGGGACTTTCCGCCCACCCAGCGGTGCCGGAGCGAGGCCGGCCTACAGGTCTGCGTGACCACGGCTCCCGCCGTCCTGCCCCGGCTCGACCGGTTCGGCGGCCTGCCGGGCCTGCTGGACCTGGTGCACGTCACGGGCGCTGACGAGAGCACCTGGACGACCAGCAACCTCCGCTGAGCCCGGACGCGCCGGTGGCCGGCACCCCGCCCAGGGGTGCCGGCCACCGGCGTCGGAGACATCACCGCATCAGTAGCGGTACTGCTCCGCCTTGTACGGGCCCTCGACCGGAACGCCGATGTAGTCGGCCTGCTCCTGGGTCAGGGTGGTGAGCTTCACGCCCAGCGCGTCCAGGTGCAGTCGGGCGACCTTCTCGTCCAGGTGCTTCGGCAGCACGTAGACGCCGATCGGGTACTCCTCGGTCTTCGTGAACAGCTCGATCTGGGCGATCGTCTGGTTCGCGAAGGAGTTGGACATCACGAAGGACGGGTGGCCGGTCGCGTTGCCCAGGTTCAGCAGGCGGCCCTCGGAGAGGACGATGATGGTGCGGCCGTCGGCCTTGCGCCACTCGTGGACCTGCGGCTTGACCTCGGTCTTCACGACGCCGTCGAGCTTGGCCAGGCCGGCCATGTCGATCTCGTTGTCGAAGTGGCCGATGTTGCCGACGATGGCCTGGTGCTTCATCCGGGCCATGTGGGAGGCCATGATGATGTCCTTGTTGCCCGTGGTCGTGATGAAGATGTCGGCGGTCTCGACCACGTCGTCCAGGGTGGCGACCTGGTAGCCGTCCATCGCGGCCTGGAGGGCGCAGATCGGGTCGATCTCGGTGACGATGACGCGGGCGCCCTGGCCGCGCAGCGACTCGGCGCAGCCCTTGCCGACGTCGCCGTAACCGCAGACGACGGCGACCTTGCCGCCGATCAGGACGTCGGTGGCGCGGTTGATGCCGTCGATGAGCGAGTGGCGGCAGCCGTACTTGTTGTCGAACTTCGACTTGGTGACCGAGTCGTTGACGTTGATCGCCGGGAACAGCAGCTGGCCGTCACGGTGCATCTCGTACAGGCGGTGGACACCGGTGGTGGTCTCCTCGGTCACACCCTTGATGGTGGCCGCGACCTCGGTCCACTTGTTCGGGGTGTCCTTGAGGGTGCGGTTGAGCAGCTCGAGGATGATCCGGAACTCGTCGTTGTCCGCGGTGGACGGGTCCGGAGCGGCACCGGCCTTCTCGAACTCGACGCCCTTGTGGATCAGCAGGGTGGCGTCGCCGCCGTCGTCCAGGATCATGTTCGGGGTCTTGCCGTCAGGCCAGGTCAGCGCCTGCTCGGTGCACCACCAGTACTCCTCCAGGGTCTCGCCCTTCCAGGCGAAGACCGGCACGCCCTGCGGGTTCTCCGGGGTGCCCTCCGGGCCGACGGCGATGGCCGCGGCGGCGTGGTCCTGGGTGGAGAAGATGTTGCAGGAGCACCAGCGGACCTCGGCACCGAGCGCCGTGAGGGTCTCGATCAGCACCGCGGTCTGGACGGTCATGTGCAGCGAGCCGGTGATCCGGGCGCCGGCCAGCGGCTGCGCCTCGGCGTACTCGGCGCGGATGGACATCAGGCCGGGCATCTCGTGCTCGGCCAGCTGGATCTCCTTGCGGCCGAACGGCGCCAGGGAAAGGTCGGCGACCTTGAAGTCACCGGTGATGTCGGTCGACATGCGTCTGCTCCTCGCTGATGGGGTGGGGCATGGCCAAGGTCCGGATGTGCGGTGCGCATGGCGGGCCGTACGGGTGCACGGCTACGCCGGGGCGACCTGGTCCGTGGTGACGGACCGGTTCCCCGCTGCGCAGCACAAACCGCCGGAGGACCTCTCTCCCTCGACCGGCGCACACCCTACGGGTGCGGGCCGCCGATCGACCGCCATCAGCAGCGACGTTCTGGCTCTGGTGACGAATCTACACCGGCCGCCCCACCGGCCGTCCGCGGATGACCGATTTCCAGCGCCGGATCCGACCGCCGCTCGACCGGGACCCACCCCCGGAAGCTCCGGGGAGGACGGCCCGTCAGTGCGCCGCGTCCGGGCCGGGCCCGCCCGGGGTGGCGGCCGGGTCCTCGCCTGCGGCGGCCTTCTCGGCGCTGTAGACGTCGGGCTCCAGGTAGATCGCCCGCGCGATCGGCACGGCGGCGCGCACCCGCTCCTCGGCGGCGTCGATGGCCCGCGCCACCCGCTCGGCGCTGTCCCGCGCGTTGACGGCGATCTTGGCGGCAACCAGCAGTTCCTCCGGGCCGAGGTGCAGGGTGCGCATGTGGATCACCCCGGTGACCGCCTCGCCGTCCACCAGCGCGGCGCGGATCCGCCGCACCGACTCCTTGTCGGCGGACTCCCCGAGCAGCAGCGACTTGGTCTCCAGCGCGAGCACCACCGCGATCACCACCAGCAGGACGCCGATGCACAGCGTGCCGACGCCGTCCCAGACGCCGTTGCCGGTGATCACGGTGAGCGAGACGCCGAACAGCGCGAACACCAGGCCGATCAGCGCGCCGGCGTCCTCCAACAGCACCACCGGCAGCTCCGGCGCCTTGGCGGTACGGATGTACTGCACCCAGCCCTGGGCGCCCTTGGCCCGGACGGACTCCCGCACCGCGGTGCGGAAGGACCAGCCCTCCATCGCGACGGCGAAGAACAGCACACCCACCGCCCAGCCCCAGGAGTCCAGCGCCTCGGGGTGGTTGACCTTGTGCCAGCCCTCGTAGACCGCGAACAGGCCACCGACGCTGAACAGCACGATCGCCACCAGGAAGCCGTAGATGTAGCGCTCGCGCCCGTACCCGAACGGGTGCTCCTCGTCCGCCGCCCGGCGCGCCCGCTTGCCGCCGATCAGCAGCAGCACCTGG
The DNA here is from genome assembly GCF_055560495.1 of Kitasatospora sp. NPDC023176. NCBI lineage: Bacteria > Bacillati > Actinomycetota > Actinomycetes > Kitasatosporales > Streptomycetaceae > Kitasatospora > Kitasatospora sp. NPDC023176. The sequence goes on from NZ_JBVHIP010000055.1 coordinate 7,804, forward strand.
TTGCCGGAGTCCGCCACCGAGTGCACGCCCTCGGCCAGCATCGAGGAGGAGCCGGTGAACCCGAAGGCCGTGAACTTGGCCGCCGCGATCGCCAGGTTCGCGGACAACGCCGCCACCAGTGCCTTCGTCCCGCCCTCTGCGCTCATGGGCTGAGACTAGGGCGGGTCCGACAATTCCCGCCAGGCGCGCGAAGTGTCGGACCGGCCCCAGCGGCCTCAGGACTGCGCCGCGGCGAGCCCCAGGTAGACGGCGGCGAAGTCGGTCAGCGCGATCAGGTCGGCCAGCGCGTGCAGCGGGTCCGGACGGGTGCTCGCGTACTCGGTCAGCCGTACGTCGTGGGCGGCGGCCAGCCGGTGCGCGCGGTTCGCGCCGAAGCTGCGCGGCCGCTCGTCGTCCTCGGTCACCTCGGCGGGGCCGTCCTGCTCCTCCGACGTGCCGGTGCCGGGGACGTGCCGCAGCAGCAGCACCTGGAGGTGCAGCGGGTCGGGCTCCTCGACCCGGTCGCGGAAAAAGTCGTCCGGGTCCGCGCCCGCGCCCAACTGGCCGGTGAACATGCCGCGGTGGGCGGTGAGCACCTGCGGCAGCGGGCCGGCCAGCGCCGGGCGGCCGGCCCGGTCGGCCAGCTGGGCGGCGAACCGGGAGACGGCGGCCCCGGCGACCGGGCCCTCGGCCCACAGCAGCGGGACGGTCCCGGCCAGCCGCGCGGCCAGCCCCTTGGCCGGGTTGGTGTACGCGGCGGCGTCCGGGCGGCAGCGCACGGCGGTGGCGTCCAGCAGGTCGGCGACGGCGGGCAGCGCGTCGTACGGCAGCTGGGTGAGGCCGAGCTTCTGGGCGAGCGCCAGCAGCGGGGTCAGGTGGGACCACAGCGCGGCGGGGTCCTCGGCCGGGAGGTCCGGCTCGGCGGCGGGCGCGGCGGACGGGCCCTCCTCGGGCAGCGCCGCGGTGACGTACGGCAGCGGCAGCGCGCGCACCTGCAGCGCGGCCTCGGCCAGCGGGCTGCCGGCCGGGGCGGTGACGACGACGGCGCAACCGCGCGCGTAGGCCTGCTCGGCGAGGCCGATCAGGCCCTGCTCGCCGCCGTCGGCGGAGCTGACCACCAGCAGGTCGAGCGGGCCGGCCCAGCCGGGCAGCTGCCAGCCGAGTCCGGCGGTGAGGACGGGCGGGGCGCCGGCCCGGTCGGCGCGCGGGGCGGCGGCCTCGGTCGGCGGCAGCGGGGCGACCAGGACGGCGGAGCCGGCCAGCGTGGCGAGGATCTCGGCGGCCGTCAGGGCGCTGCCGTGCCCGGCGACGAGCACGGCGCGCGGGCGGCCGTCCGGGCGCAGCCGGTCGAGGCCGGCCGTGTCGGCCTGCCGCAGCGCGGTGCGGACCCGGGCGCCGGCGCCGGCCAGGGCCAGCAGGGCGCGGTCGTGGTCGGCGCGCTGGAGGGCGGCCGGGTCGTCGAGCAGGGTGTCGTCGAGCATGCGGCGGGCCTCCGGCTGTCCTGTGGTCGGCGGGCGCGGGTGGGGCTGTCGGCCCCCAAGGATCAGGCCGGGCGGCGGGCCTCGTCCACCAGGAGAACCGGAATGCCCTCGCGGACCGGGTACGCGAGGCCGCAGTCCGCGCCGGCGCAGACCAGTTCGGGGTGCTCCTCGGTGCCGCCCTCGGTGAGCGCGGCCCGGCACTGCGGGCAGACCAGGATCTCCAGCAGGAAGGATTCGAGCTTCATGGGGGCTTCTCCAAGGTTCGGGGGTGGCACGGAGGTGCCCCGGCCGATAGGCAACCCTACCGGCCGGGGCACCGCGCGCTTCGGTCAGGCGCGGACGATCGCGAGCACGCCGTCGCGCAGCTCGGCCATCCTCGCCGGGTCCTTGGCCTCGACGTTGAGCCGCAGCAGCGGCTCGGTGTTGGAGGCGCGCAGGTTGAACCACCAGTCCGGGCCGGCCACGGTGAGGCCGTCCAGCTCGTCCACGGTGGTGCCCTCCAGGCCGGCGTAGGCGGCACGGACGGCGGCGGTGCTGGCGGCCTGGTCGGCGACGGTGCTGTTGATCTCGCCGGAGGCGGCGTAGCGGTCGTACTCGGCGGTCAGCTCGGACAGGGTGCGCTGCTGCCCGCCGAGCGCGGCCAGCACGTGCAGCGCGGCCAGCATGCCGGTGTCGGCGCGCCAGAAGTCGCGGAAGTAGTAGTGCGCGGAGTGCTCGCCGCCGAAGACGGCGTCGGTGACGGCCATCTCCTGCTTGATGAAGGAGTGGCCGACCCGGGTGCGCACCGGGGTGGCGCCGAGCTCGCGGACCACCTCGGGGACGGTCCAGGAGGTGATCAGGTTGTGGATGATCGTCGGCTCGGCCTCGCCGGCGGCCTGGGCGCGGGCGATCTCGCGGGCGGCGACCAGCGCGGTGATCGCGGACGGGGAGACCGGCTCGCCGCGCTCGTCGACGACGAAGCAGCGGTCGGCGTCGCCGTCGAAGGCCAGGCCGAGGTCGGCGCCGACCTCGCGGACCTTGGCCTGGAGGTCGACCAGGTTCTTCGGGTCGAGCGGGTTGGCCTCGTGGTTGGGGAAGGTGCCGTCCAGCTCGAAGTACATCGGGACGAGCTCGATCGGCAGGCCGTCGAAGACGGTCGGCACGGTGTGGCCGCCCATGCCGTTGCCGGCGTCCACGGCGACCTTCAGCGGGCGGATCGCGGTGAGGTCGACCAGGCCCAGCAGGTGGTCGGCGTAGCCGCGCAGGGTCTCCTGCGCGGAGAGCGCGCCGGGCTGCACGTCCTTGGCCGGGACGGTGACGGTGTCGTCCTCGGCGGTCCAGGACTCGACCAGCTCGCGGATCTCGGACAGGCCGGTGTCCTGGCCGACCGGGGCGGCGCCGGCCCGGCAGAGCTTGATGCCGTTGTACTGGGCCGGGTTGTGGCTGGCGGTGAACATCGCGCCGGGCAGGTCGAGCTTGCCGCTGGCGTAGTAGAGCTGGTCGGTCGAGCACAGGCCGATCTCGACCACGTCGGCGCCGTAGGCCGCCGCGCCCTCGGCGAAGGCCCGGCTCAGCGACGGGGAGGAGGGGCGCATGTCGTGCCCGACCACGATCGCGGACGCGCCGGTGACCTGCACGAACGCGGCGCCGAAGGCCCGGGACAGGCTCTCGTCCCACTGGTCCGGGACGACGCCTCGGACGTCGTACGCCTTCACGAGCTGCTTGAGGTCGCGCACTGCGGCTCCACCCTGGTTCTCTGCTGTCGATACGTCGGGCCACCCGCCCGCCCGGTCGACGGGTCACGGTGACGTCAGACGGGCAGCGTACCCGGGCCGGGCGAACGCACCGTACGGGGCGAGTCCTCAGTTGTCGGGCGAGCGCAGGACCCGCAGGTGGCCGCGGCGGCCGCCCTCGGTGGATTCGCCGTCAGGGCCGCGGCCCTGACGGGGGGTCTGCGGGCGGGCGGCCTCGCGGACGGCGTTGGCGAGGGCTTCCAGGTCGTCGCTGCTGCGGCGCAGCGGCCCGGCCTCGGCGGCGAGCCGGACGACCTCCCAGCCGCGCGGGGCGGTGAGCCGCTCGGCGTGCTCGGCGCACAGGTCGTAGCAGTGCGGCTCGGCGTAGGTGGCGAGCGGGCCCAGTACGGCGGTGGAATCCGCGTAGACGTACGTCAGCGTCGCGACGGCCGGTCGGCCGCACGCGGTCCGCGAACAACGACGTACAGAGCTCACGAGGGTGGACGGTACCGCACTCCCCGCCGGGGAGCGAAGACCGCCTGTCCGGCGGGGGGTGCCGTGTCGCGGCCGGCACCCCCGGGCCCGCCCCCCGGCGCACTGCCCGGCTCGCTCCGGCCGGCTCGCTCCGGCTGTCCGGGCACGCGCCGCCACCCCGGCGATTCCCCCGTCGGAGTGGTCCACTTCCGACCCGCCAAGGACTACTCTCGGCAGTGATATGGACAGCTCCGCACCGCAGTCATCGACAGGCCCCTCGCGCCGCCCCCGGCACCGCGACCGGCACGGCAGGGGGCTGCGCGGTCCGCTGGCGCCGCCCCAGGTGCCGATCTCGCTCACCCGCTCCGAACTGTTCGACGACTACGTGCGCGAGTCGGTGGAGCGGCTGGAGCGGCGGTGGCCGCAGCTGATCGAGGTGGAGTTCGCCGTGCAGGAGGTGCCGCTGCACGAGGCGGCCGGCGCCGACAGCGAGGACGGCGTGCCGCTGGGCCGGGTGCTGCCGGGCCAGAAGGGGCACAAGAGCCAGATCGTGGTGTACCGGCGGCCGGTGGAGATCCGGGCGAAGACCCGGGAGGACCGGGCCGCGCTGGTGCACGAGATCCTGATCGAGCAGGTGGCCGAGCTGCTGGGGCTGTCGCCGGACGCCATCGACCCGCGCTACGACGAGGACTGACCTCCCGGGGGCCCGCGGGCCCCCGGGAGGTGTGCTCAGCGCAGGACGACGCCCGGGTCCTGGGTGGCCTGCGGGACCTGGACGGTGCTGTGGTCGTCGCGCAGCGCCTGGACGGTGAACATCGGCACGTCCTTGGTGGGGATGGCGAGCATCCGGGCGGCGACCACCGGGCCGCCGGACTCGGTCTCCACGGTGAGCGCGAAGACGCCGTTCAGCCCGGCGGGCTCGGGTGCCGGGATGGCGACCGTGCCGCCGGCCGGGATCTGGACCTCCTTGGTCGCCGGGGTGCCGCCGCCGCTGCCGGCCGAGGCGGTGACCTTGACGGTGGCGGCGTCGCCGGCGGAGGTCAGGAACAGCGTGGAGGCGCCGGCCCGGTTGTCGGCGACGGTGGCCCGGGCGCCGACCGGGGCGCTGCCGCTGAGCCAGGCCGCGTCGCTCTTGCCGTTGCCGCCGGTGCGGTCGACCCGCAGGCCGGCCACGACCTTGGTGGGGTGCTTGTCGTCGCTGGGTGACAGCCGCAGCCCGGCGACCTCGTCCCGGGTGACCTTGCCGAGGTCGACGGAGGCCACCATGCCCGCCTTGACGTGGATCGACTCGTTGCCGGCCGGGGTGAACCAGCCGTTCTTGCCGGAGAGCTGGATCTTCAGGTCGGCGTCGTCCTCCGGCGGCGCCCAGACCACCAGGTGGGCCGCGGCGGTGTCGGCGGGCAGGCCGGCCATCACCTGGGTGGGGGCCGGGTCGGCGGAGGCGGGGATCCAGTCGGCGCCCTTGTTGCCGTCGGCGGCGTGCAGCGCGGCGCCGATCCGGCCGGAGCGCACCACCACGTTCACGGCCAAGTCGTTGACGGCGCCCTTGCTGAGGGTCGACAGCAGGACGGACTGCGAGCTGCCGGGGGCGACGGTGATGCCGTTGGCGGCGTCGTTGTCGATCAGGCCCTTGTCGCCGTACATCTTGATGTCGACCACGGCGGCGGAGGACTCGGGGTTGACCAGGCTGACGTAGTCGACCCGGTCGCCGGCCGTGCTGGCCCCGGCGAACCAGAAGCTGGTGCCCTCCGGGGTGCAGGTGAGGCCGGACAGGCCCATGCCGCGCTGCTCGGTGACCACGGTGGTCTGGGTGACGGTGAAGCCGGGGGCGAGCGCGCCGTTGGCGACCGCCCCGGTGCCGGGCGCGTTGTCGCCGTTGCCGGCCGGGCCGGTGGCCGGGGTGCCGGGCTTGGTGACGGTCAGCTTGGCGTCGGCGGGCGCGGCGTTCTTGTCCGGGGCCGGGGTGGCCGGGGCGCCGGAGCCGCTCGGGGCCGCGCTCGGCGTCCCGCTCGCGGCGGGGGTCCCGGGGGCCGAGGGGGCCGTGGTCGGCGGGACGGCGGGGGCGGACTGCTCGGCGAGCCAGCCGGCGCCGCCGGTGGCCGAGCCGGTGCCGGGCGGGGTGTAGGCGGTGAACGTGGTCGAGCCGGTCAGGCCCTGGAACGGCTGCGGGCAGACCGCGGCCGTCCGCTCGACCTGGGCGCTGCTCGGGGCGGCCCCGCCGTCGGCCTTGGCCGGGCTGGCCGGCGGGCGCGACTCGGCGATCCCGAACACGGCCGCCAGCACCACGGCCGCAGCCAGCAGCGACTGGGTGGTCTTCCCGGCGGACCGCGCGGAGCCCTTCCCCGCCAAACGGGCGGGCTCAGCGGCCTCGACCGGCTCGGCGGCGGCGGACTCGAAGGGCTGCTCGGCCCCGGCGCCGGACTTCTTCCTGAAAGCGGGCTTCTTCATCGCGGGTCAGCTCCCCGATCCGTGCTGGTGCGGACGGTAATTCCCGGGGCCGCCCGGTTCGTTGGGGTCGTAGTACGGCTCACCCTGCTGCTGGCCCGGCAGCCAGGTCTGCTGCGGCTGGCCGCCCTGCTGCTGGTAGGGGTCGTAGCCGTACTGCTCCTGCGGGTACTGCTCGTAGCCCTGCTGGGGGTAGCCCTGCTGCTGCCCGTCGTACCCGTGGCCGTCGTAGCCCTGGCCGTCGTACCCCTGGTTGCCGTACGGCGCGGCCGCCGGCTGCTGGGCCGCGTACTGGTCGTAGCTGTACGGGTCGGCCTGCTGGTACGTCTGGTACGGGTCGGTGTACGGCTCGGCGTCCTGGACGGCGGCGGCCGCCTGGACCGCCCCGGCCACCGGCTCGCCGGTCGGCTGCGCCGGGATCGCACCCGGCCGGCCCTCGTACACCCCGGCCTCCTCGGCGCCGGGCTCGCCGCCCTCGCCGCGCTCGGCCATCCGGCGGGCCCGGCGGCTGCCGGGGGCGGGAGCCTGCGCCTGGGTGGCGGCGGCCAGCGCGGCGGCGGCCAGCACCTCCTCGGGCAGGTCGTCGTCGTTGTGGTTGCGGCGGCCGGGCAGGGCCAGCACCAGGATGCTGAGGCCGATCACGACCTGGGCCCAGATCCAGCCGGTGTGGGCGAGGCTGCCCTCCCGGGTGACGCTCAGCTTGCCGCCGGCGGCCGGGAGCTTGAAGCCCTGTGCCCAGCCGTCGACCGTGACGGACTCCAGGGCGGTGCCGTCCACGGTGGCCTTCCACTCGGGGGCGGCGGACTCGGCGAGCCGTAGCACCCGGCCGTCCGGACCGGCCGGGACGGTGGTGGCGAGGTCGCGGGCCCCGGCGGGGACGACCACCGGGTTGGTGCCCGGGGCGGTGATCACCGCGCGCACCGCGGGGGCGCCGTTGACCTGCCAGAGCGCGGTCTCGCCCTCCTGGTTGGCCTTGACCAGGCCGGGGGTGGTGTCCAGGACGTCCTTGAAGGCGTCGATGGCCTGCCGCTCGACCAGCACGTAGGCGATGCCGTAGCCGGCCAGGGCGTTCGCCTGGTCGGCGCCGGAGCCGGCCAGCAGGCTGCCGACCATCCTGTTCAGGCCGTCCTGGGTGCCGGTGGCCGGGTCGACGGTGGACTCCGCCTGGCCGAGGGTCAGTCCGGAGCCGCGCACCACGGTGTAGCGGACGGCGCCCTTCTGGCCGGTGACGACGAGGGTGCGGGACCGGTCGGTGGTGCCCGCCTCCTCGGCGATGAAGGCGGGCACCTGGTCGGCCTGGGAGCGCTGCAGCGGGCCGCCGGCGCCGGTCAGCGCCCACCACAGGCCGGTGCCCAGCGGGGCCAGCACGGCGGTGGCCACCACCAGAGCGGCCACCGGCTGACGCCAGCCGAAGGCGATCCCGGCGACGCGGGCGTTGGCGCCGTCGGCGCCGATCGCGGCGGCGGCGAGCAGGGCGATCCCGGCGATCAGGGTGGCCGGGCCGGCCCAGGCGGGCACCGGCTGGCCGCCGGAGGCCGGGGTGACGGAGGTGCCCGCCACCACGACCGCGAAGACCAGTCCGGCACCGGCCGCGCCCCAGGCGGCGAGCACCGCGCGGCGCCGGTCGGCGCGCAGCAGCGCGGCCAGCGCGGCGAGGACGACACCGGCGGACAGCCAGACCGGCGGCACCCCGGCACCGCCCGGGTTGACCAGCAGCAGGCCGGCCGCGCTCGCCCCGGCGCCGTGCAGACCGGGCAGCCCGGCCTCCAGCAGCAGCAACTGGGGGTGCGACAGCACCTTCAGCGACCAGGGGGCGAGCACCGCGACGGGCACCGCGAGGATCACCAGGACGCGCAGGCCGAGCAGCCGCAGCGCGGTGCCGCCGGAGCCCAGGGCGCCGCCGCGCAGCACCGCGAAGAGCAGCATCGCCAGGCACAGCGGCACGGCGAGCGCCCAGGTCAGCGGCACGAAGGCGGTGGCCAGGGTGAGCAGCAGGACGGTCATCCAGACCGGCCGCCAACCGGGCCGGGCGCCCTTGGCGGCGCTCTCCCGGCGGATGCCGAGGCCGGCCGAGATCGCGGCGGCGCGGGCCAGCGGCGGCAGCAGCACGGCGAGCACGGCGGTGCCGATCCGGCCCTGGGCGAGCGCGCCGGTGGCGGCGGGCAGCAGCGCGTAGGTGGCGCTGGCCCAGGCGCGGACCAGCTTGGAGTCCAGCAGCGGCCGGGACACCAGGTAGGCGCTGACCGCGGCCAGCGGGACGGTGAGCACGACCAGCAGGGTGAGCGCGAGGTCGGCGTGGCCGAACAGCAGCCAGGAGAGCACCGCGAGCACGCCGAGGTACGGCGGTGCGGCGGCGGTGGAGCCGGTGCCGATCGGGTGCCAGGCGTCCGCGTACATCGCCCAGAGGCCGCCCGCGCCGTCGGCGGCGGGCAGCAGCGCGCCGCCGAACAGCTCACCGCTGCCGAACAGGCCGCGGCAGGCGATCAGGGCGAACACCAGCAGGGCGGCGAACAGCACCGGCGCGGGGCGCCGGGCCAGCTTCTTGATCAGCGCGAACTGCTCGACGACGAGGTCCTCGCCGTCCTCGTCCCCGCCGGCCTCGACCGAGCCGTGCCGGCTGCCGGAGTCGTCGCCGCCTCCTATCCCGAGCGAGCCGATGACGCCCTCGACGGCCAGCCGGGTGGTGGCGCCGGGGGCCGGGAAGAGCGTGCGGTCGTCCAGGGCGTCCGCCGCGCGCGTCCGGGCCCGGCGCTTGCGCGCGGCCAACAGCCGTGGGAGGCGGACGAGTTCGTGGCCGAGACCGGCCAGTTCGTCGACCGCCTGGCGCGGATCCTTGCCGAGCAGGTTGGTGACGGCCCGCACCAGGGTGCCGAGCACCAGGCGCAGCAGCACGTACGGGAAGAGCGCGCCCCTGCAGTTGGCGAGCAGGGAGTAGACGGCGCCGGCCTTGTCCACCCGGTGCGGGTGGGAGGGGCCGCAGTCGATCGCGCGGCGCTCGCGGCTGGCCGCCTCGGCGTGCCGCAGCACGGCGTCGGGGGCGACCACCACGCGGTGGCCGGCGGCGTTGACCCGCCAGCAGAAGTCGGTGTCGTCCCGCATCAGCGGGAGGGCCTTGTCGAAGCCGCCGAGCTCCTCGAAGACGTCCCGGCGCACCAGCATGCCCGCGCTGGAGACGGCGAGCACCGGGCGGACCTGGTCGTGCTGGCCCTGGTCCTGCTCGCGGCGGTCCAGGCCGGTCCAGCGGCGGCCGGAGTGGGCGATGGTGACGCCGACCTCCAGCAGCTGGCGGCGGTCGTACCAGCTGCGCAGCTTGGGGCCGACCACGCCGGCGCTGGGGGTGGAGTCGGCGACCTGGAGCAGGCGGCGCAGCGCGTCGGTCTGCGGCTCGCAGTCGTCGTGCAGCAGCCAGAGCCACTCGACCGGCTGGGTCTCGCGCGGGCCGCCGCGGCCGAGGTCGTCCTCCTGGGCGAGCGGGTCGCCGAAGTCGTCCCAGCCGCCGGTGACCGGGTCGTAGCCGGAGGGGTCGAGCCGGTACGGGAGGTCCTCCGGGCGCAGCGGCGGGCTGTTGAAGACGGCCTCGGCGACGGCGGTGCCGAAGCCGGCCCGGCGGCCGAGCACCAGCGGGCCGCTCTCGGGCAGCCAGTCCTCCAGGGTGTCGGCGAGCAGCTGCGGGGAGTTGTCGGTGGATCCGGTGTCGACCGCGAGGATCCGCTGCACCTGGCGGTCCTGGCCGAGCAGGCCGGCCAGGGCCTGCGGCAGCCAGCGGGCGCCGTCGTGCGAGACGATCACCGCGGTGACCAGGTGGCGCGGGTAGGCGGGCGGCCTGGAAGCGGTGAAGCCGCTCTGGTGGCTGTAGACGGTCATCGAGTGCGCGGGCCCCAGTTCTCGGTGGACACAGCCGGTGAACGGCAACCGGATGGCGCACCACACTAACGGCTCCGGATGGCCGCCTCGTGCCCGGTGCCGGTGCGGAGGCGGTGAAGAAGCGGGGTCGGGACGGGCGGAGGCCGTCCCGGGAGCACGAAAGCGCCCCACCGTCGCGGTGAGGCGCTCGTACAGCTTGGCGACCGTCCGCCGCCGGCGGAGGGTCAGCGGGGGCCGGGGGTCAGCCCGGTCAGACCGCGCTCTTCTTGAGCCGACGGCGCTCGCGCTCGGAGAGGCCGCCCCAGATGCCGAACCGCTCGTCATTGGCGAGGGCGTACTCCAGGCATTCCGAGCGGACCTCGCAGGCGAGGCAGACCTTCTTGGCCTCGCGGGTCGAGCCACCCTTCTCGGGGAAGAAGGACTCCGGGTCGGTCTGTGCGCACAACGCGCGCTCCTGCCAACCGAGTTCCTCCTCTTCCTCCGTGATGCCATCCCCGATCAACAGCTCAAAGAGCTCGCTCATGTGGCGCGCCTCCTCTGCCCCTACTTGGCGTCCCCGTGGTTGCCGTTGCCTCGTGCGGCTGACGACACGAGTGAAATTACAGTTGCGTCACTCTGGCCCAGTCAAGCCGAGCTCTGGTATTGAGGCCGGGATTCACTCCCTGGCACCAAGCCATTACGAATAGTGTACATATTCGGACACATTGGACCTTTGGCCCGAAAGTGCCGGACGGCGCCGAAACGCCCGCAACCACTCGCCGGATGACGCACGGTCACCATCACAGGCTGGTCATCGGCCTGCTTTCCCGGCGATCTTCCCATCGAAACATAGAGAGTGATGAATCACCCCATCCGGGAAAGATCCGGACCTAACCCACTCGAATGCCGCATCATCCCGTTTGACACCGGCCCCGCGCATGCGGTGTCCTGTGCTCTATGTCAGAGTTCGCCAGCCCCCGGAGCGGTTCCACGCTCCGCCGTGCCGTGAACTCCTGTTGTCGCCTCTGTTCCTGCTGTATCTAGGCGCCCGCGTCCCACCGCGCGCCGCCACCAGGAAGCACAGAGGCCGCCCGCGAATCCCGCCCCAGGACATCCCGGATCCGGCTGCTCCCCGACCAGCCGACCCATCCGAGGACGACTCCCGTGCGCAAGATCCGCATCCGCAAGCGGAACCGCGACCGCAACAAGCTCACCCGCCGCGGCCTCTCCGCCCACCACACCCCCGGCCGCGCCGACCGGCACCGCTGGGCCGACGGCCTCAGCGACGTCTCCATCGCCGGCGACCCGCTCGCCTTCCCGCACCTGGCCCGCACCGACCTGCCCGGCCACCCCACCACCGTCGCCGGGTACGCCCGACTGGTCCGTGAGATCGCCGCCGACCGCGCCCGCTGGGAGCCGCTGGTCCGCTACGACGCCCTCACCCGCTGGTACGCCCGACTGGAGACCGGCCCCGGCTACGAGGTCTGGCTGCTCAGCTGGCTGCCCGGCCAGAGCAGCGGCTTCCACGACCACGGCGAGTCCTCCGGCGTGATGACCGTCGTCCGCGGCGAGCTGATCGAACGCTCCCTCACCCACAGCGGCGAGGCCGCCCGCGCCCTGCGCCCCGGCGGGCAGCGGGTGTTCTCCTCCGGCTACCTGCACGAGGTGGTCAACGGCGCCCTCGAACCCGCCGTCTCCATCCACCTCTACACCCCGGGCCTGACCGAGATGAACCAGTACGGCGCCGCCACCGCCGTCCCGGAACAGCACCCGGAGCCCCAGCCGCGGGCCCGGGCCGAGCAGCACTGAGCGCGAGCTGACGGAAGGTCCGACCGTGGCAGGATGACCCCATGCGCATCGTGGCACTGGCAGGCGGAATCGGCGGGGCGCGCTTCCTGCGCGGACTCCTCGCGGCGGTCGGACCGCAGGACGAGATCACCGTCATCGGCAACACCGGCGACGACATCCACCTCTACGGCCTCAAGGTCTGCCCCGACCTCGACACCGTGATGTACACCCTCGGCGGCGGGATCAACGAGGAACAGGGCTGGGGCCGGACCGACGAGACCTGGTCGATCAAGGCGGAGATGAAGGAGTACGGCGTCGGCCCCGAGTGGTTCGGGCTCGGCGACCGGGACTTCGCCACCCACCTCGTCCGCAGCCAGATGCTCACCGCCGGGTACAGCCTCAGCCAGGTCACCGAGGCGCTGTGCGTGCGCTGGAAGCCCGGCGTGCGACTGCTGCCGATGAGCGACGACCGGGTCGAGACCCACGTGCGGATCACCGACGAGCAGGGCACCCGGGCGGTCCACTTCCAGGAGTACTGGGTCAAGCTGCACGCCGCCGTCGACGCCGAGGCGATCATCCCGGTCGGCGCGGACACCGCCAAGCCCGCGCCCGGCGTGCTGGAGGCCATCGCCGAGGCCGACGTCATCCTCCTCCCGCCGTCCAACCCGGTCGTCTCGATCGGCAGCATCCTCGCCGTCCCCGGCATCCGGGAGGCCGTCGCCGCCGCCCCCGCGCCGGTGGTCGGGCTCTCCCCGATCATCGGCGGGGCCCCGGTGCGGGGCATGGCCGACAAGGTGCTCGCCGCCGTCGGCGTCGAGGCCACCGCCGAGGCGGTCGCGCTGGACTACGGCAGCAGGACAGCGCTGCGTGGCAGCTCGAACGAGGGTGGTGGCGGGCGGCGGGCGGGCTTGATCGACGGCTGGCTGGTGGACACCGCGGACGCGGCCGCCGTCGACGCCGTCGAGGCCGCCGGGATCGCCTGCCGGGCCGTCCCGCTGCTGATGACCGACGTCGACGCCACCGCCGAGATGGCGCGGGCGGCGCTGGCGCTGGCGGAGCAGGTCCGCAAGTGACGGCGGCGCTGGAGGTCCTGAGGGTCGACGGGATCCCCGAGATCGAGGCCGGGGCCGACCTCGCCGGGCTGATCGCCAAGGCCGGGACGTACCGGGACGGCGACATCCTGCTGGTCACCTCGAAGATCGTCAGCAAGGCCGAGGGTCGGCTGCTGCACGCCGCCGACCGCGACGCCGCGATAGACGCCGAGACCGTCCGGGTGGTCGCCCGGCGCGGACCGATCCGGATCGTGGAGAACCGCAACGGCTTCGTCATGGCCGCCGCCGGGGTCGACGCCTCCAACACCGCCCCCGGCACCGTGCTGCTGCTGCCCGAGGACCCGGACGCCTCCGCGCGTGCGCTGCGCGCCCGGCTCCGGCAGCTCACCGGCCGCCGGCTGGCCGTCGTCGTCACCGACACCTTCGGCCGGCCCTGGCGCAACGGGCTCACCGACGTCGCGATCGGCGCCGCCGGACTGTCCGTCCTGGAGGACCACCGGGGGCGCACCGACAGCCACGGCAACGAGCTGATGCTCACCGTCACCGCGACCGCCGACGAACTGGCCGCCGCCGCCGACCTGGTCAAGGGCAAGGCCAGCGGCGTCCCGGTCGCCGTGGTGCGCGGGCTCGGCCACCTGGTCACCGACGAGGACGGCGCCGGCACCCGGCCGCTGGTGCGGCCCGCCGCCGACGACATGTTCCGGATCGGCACCTCCGAGGCGCTGCGCCAGGCCGTCACCCTGCGGCGCACCGTCCGCTCCTTCACCGCCGAACCGGTCGACCCGGCCGCCGTGCGGCGCGCGGTGGCCGCCGCCGTCACCGCGCCCGCCCCGCACCACACCACGCCCTGGCGCTTCGTCCTGCTGGAGTCCGCACGGAGCCGCACCCGGCTGCTCGACGCCATGCTCGCCGCCTGGCAGCGCGACCTGCGCGAACTCGACGGCTGGGACGACGCCCGGATCGCCCGGCGCACCGCCCGCGGCGACGTCCTGCGCGACGCGCCGTACCTGGTGGTGCCCTGCCTGGTGATGGACGGCTCGCACGACTACCCGGACCCGCGCCGGGCCGCCGCCGAGCGGGAGATGTTCACCGTCGCGGCCGGCGCCGCCGTGCAGAACTTGCTGGTCGCCCTCACCGGCGAGGGCTACGGCTCCGCCTGGGTGTCCTCCACGATGTTCTGCCGCGACACCGTCCGGGCCACCCTGGACCTGCCGGACGGCTGGGACCCGATGGGCGCCGTCGCCGTCGGCCGCCCCGCCGAACCGCCCCGGGCCCGCCCGGACCGCAGCGCCGACGCCTTCGTCGAGGTCCGGTAGCGGCTCCCCGCGCGCCGCTCAGCGGCGGCGGTGGTCGTTGGGGGTGAGCCTCGGGCCGTAGCGGGGGGCGTGGGTGCCGGTGGCCAGCAGGAGGCGGCAGAGCCGGTGGCGGTGGGGGCGGTAGGGCTCCAGGAGCGCGAGCATCTGGACGTCGTCGCTGCGGGGGCGGCCGGCCAGGGCCCAGCCGACCAGGTTGGGGAGGTGGAAGTCCCCGACCGAGACCGCGTCCGGGTCGCCGTTGCTGCGTTGGAGGGTCTCGGCGGCCGTCCAGACGCCGATGCCCGGGACGGCCGTCAGCCGGGCGAAGGCCTCCTCGTGGCCCATCGCCGAGGCCTCCTCCAGGCGCGGCGCCAGCCGCACCGCGCGCAGCACCGTCGCCGAGCGCTTGGGGTCGACGCCCGCCCGGTGCCACTCCCAGCTCGGGACCATCGCCCACTCCCTGGCCGACGGCGCCACCCGCATGCCCTCGGCCGGCCCCGGCGCCGGGGCGCCGAAGTCCCGCAGCAGGGTGCGCCAGGCGCGGTAGGCCTCGTCGGTGGTGACCTTCTGCTCCAGGATCGCCGGGACGAGGGACTCCAGGACCAGGCCCGTCCGGGTGAGCCGCACCCCCGCCGTACGGCGCTGGGCGTCCCGCAGCGGGCCGGGCGGCAGCACCAGCGCCTCCGGGTGGTCCTCGGCGCCGAGCAGCACCGGCAGCCGCTCCAGCAGCCACTGGGCGCCCGGGCCCCAGGCCGTCGCCTCCACCTCGCCCGCGCCGGGGTGCGGCAGCACCCGCAGGGTGCCCAGGCCGGCCGGGGTGCGGGAGGCACGCCAGACGGCGCCGTCGCCGGTGGTGCGGTAGGAGGGGTCGGCGGGGCCCCGGCGCAGTGGCAGCAAGGTCCGGACCGGATCGAGCGGGAAGCCCGGCCGCCAGCGCCGCACCGCCTCGCTGCCGCCCGTCACTGCCGTCGCCTCCCGTGGTCCCTGGGGCTATGAACGATACGCGGGGGCACCGACAGGCCGGGCCGCGCGGCGGAACGGCCCTGGGGGAAGCGGGAGTCGGGCGGCTACGAGTCCTGCAGCCCGGCCGCTGCCGAGCGCAGGGCGGGGAGCCGGGCGTAGAGGGCGTTGCCGGGGCACTCGGTGTTGAAGGCGTCGCGATGGCCGGAGATCGCGGCGAAGTCGACGACCGTGCCCTTGGGGTAGCGGCTGGCGTCGGAGGCCGAGGTGAGCTTGGTGTGGCCGTCGGCGGCCCGGCCGTCCAGGCCGAGCTTCCAGGCGGCGAGGGCGGCGAGGCCGTCCAGGACGGGCTGGGGCGGGGCGGTGTCCACGAAGGTGCCGATCGCGGCGACGCCGGAGGAGTCGGTGTTGAAGCCGAGGGTGTGGGCGCCGTGGACGGGCTGGTCGACACCGCCGGCCCGGCCCTCGTAGATCGTGCCGCAGCGGTCGACCAGGAAGTTGTAGCCGATGTCCCGCCAGCCGCTGGTCTTGACGTGGTACTGGTAGATCGACCTGATCACCCGGGGGGCGTCACTGCAGGCGTAGTCGGTGGCGGTCGCGGTGTGGTGGACGAAGACCTCGCGGACCGGGCCGGTGTACTCGAAGCCCGGTTCGCGGATGGACTCGTCGGCGCCCCAGCCCGCCCGGGTGACGATCGCCGGGCGCGGCGCCTGGTGACCGCCCGCGACGGTGCCGGGCGCGGCCGGCAGGGTCCGGGTGGCGGCGGGCGCGGGCGCGCCGTCGCCGGGGTCGACCAGTTCGAGCCGCAGCCCGGGCGGCGGTCCGGCCGGGCCGGGCCGGACCTCGACGGCGACGCCGTCGCTGCGGCCGGTCCACAGCGGGGCGGTGGCACCGTGCGGGGCGCGGTCCGGGCCGTCCTCGGTGTCGGCCTCCAGGGCGTGCCAGTCGCCCCAGCGGCCGGTGGCCGCGTCCCGGGTGCGGACCCGGACGGTCCCGCCGGCCAACGCACCGGCCGGTCCGTCCCAGCCGACGCCGAGGAGTTCGAACGGCCGGGTGGTGCTCGGCGCGAGCCCGGTGCCGGCGGGCAGCGGGAGCGAGACGGTCGTCCCGCCGCCGGGGAAGTCCCGGTGTTCGGCGGGGGCGAGGGGCGTGGCGGAGGCGAGGGGCATGGCGGCGGCGGCCGGGGCGGGCTGGAGCAGCAGGATGGCGGTGCAGCCCGCGAGCAGCGCGGCCGGGAACGGGAGGCGCACGGCTCTGAGGGGGAGGCGCACGGCCTGGTCGGAAAGGCGCACGGCTTTGTCGGATAGGCGCGCAGCCTGGTTGGAAAGGCGCATACAGGGGATCGTCGCCGCAAACCGGACCGCCCGCCACGCCGCCTCGCGCCCGCTCGGCCACCCCTCCCGGCCTGCCACCCGAAGGCCGTAGGCTGGGGCGCACCATGACTGCGCCATTCGCTGCCGATGCCCGCACCCCCGTCGAGCTGCTGCACGCATACCTGCGCGGCGGCACCCCTTCGGTTGATCCCGCGGCCCCGCTGGTCACTTTCTACGACGACGCCACCGGTGAACGGGTGGAGCTCTCCGCCCGGACCTTCGACAACTGGGTCGCCAAGACCGCCAACCTCCTCCAGGACGAACTGAACGCCGGCCCGGACGACCGCGCCGCGCTGCTGCTGCCCGCCCACTGGCAGAGCGCCGTCTGGCTGCTGGCCTGCTGGTCGGTCGGCGTGACGGCGGTGCCGGCCGGCGAGCCGGCCGCCGCCGACCTGGTGGTGAGCGGCCCGGACGGCCTGGAGGCCGCCCAGGCGTGCGAGGGCGAGCGGGTGGCGCTCGCCCTGCGCCCGCTCGGCGGCCGCTTTCCGCACCGCCCGGACGGCTTCCTCGACTACGCCGCCGAGGTGCCCGGCCAGGGCGACCGCTTCGCCCCGTACTCCCCCGTCGCCCCGGACGGCCCGGCCCTGGAGACCTCGGTGGACGGGCTGCCGCTGAAGCTGACCGGTGAGCAGACCGTCGCGCTGGCCCGGGAGGGCGCGGTGCGCCTCGGCCTCCAGCCCGGGGACCGGGTGATGTCCACCCGCTCCTTCGACGACTGGGCGGGCCTGGAGGCCGGCCTGCTGGCCCCGCTGGCGGCCGGCGCCTCGGTGGTGCTGTGCCGCAACTCCCAGGGGCTGGACGACAAGCAGTGGGAGAAGCGGGCCGAGTCCGAACGGGTGACTGTGCGCCTGGCCTGACCCCGGCGGCGTCCCGGCGGGTAGGGATCCCCGCCATGGCCGAGGACGACACCGAGCACCCCCCGACCGACGAGACTCCCCCGAAGCACGCTCCCCCGAGCGCACCCGGACGCCCGCGCAGGCGCCGGCGGTGGCTGATGATCACCGCCGGCGCCGTCGCGTTCCTGCTGGTCGCGACCGGCGCGCTGCTCTGGATCGCGTACCGCAAGCTGGACGGCAACATCAGGACCGACGCGGCCACCGACCAGCTGCTGGCCAAGCTGGAGGGCGAACGCCCGAGCCGTACGGCCGGGGCCAAGGGCGCCGAGAACATCCTGCTGATCGGCAGTGACGACCGTTCCGGTGCCAACTCCTCGTACGGCGGCGCCGCCGGCACCCAGCGCTCGGACACCACGATCCTGGTGCACCTGGCCGCCGACCGGAAGCACGCGACCGCGGTCTCCGTCCCGCGCGACGTCATGGTCACCGTGCCCTCCTGCGAGAAGCCGGACGGCAGCCGCAGCAAGCCGGGGACGATGCAGTTCAACTGGGCGTTCGAGCTGGGCGGTCCGGCCTGTTCGATCCGTGCCGTCGAGCAGCTGACCGGCATCCGGATCGACCACTACGTGATCCTCGACTTCAGCGGCTTCAAGACCATGGTCGACGCGATCGGCGGGGTCGAGGTGTGCGTGCCGCAGCCGATCCACGACAAGGACGCCAGGCTGGACCTCCCGGCCGGCCGTCAGGTGCTGCACGGCGAGCAGGCGCTCGGCTACGTCCGGGCCCGGGAGAGCCTGGGCGACGGCTCCGACACCCAGCGGATGGGCCGTCAGCAGCAGTTCCTGGCCTCGCTGATCCGCAAGGTGCAGTCGCAGGGGGTGCTGCTGAACCCGGGCAAGCTGTGGCCGGTGCTGGACGCGGCCACCTCCTCGGTGAAGGCGGACGGCGGCCTGTCCTCGCTCGGCGCGCTGTACGACCTCACCCAGGACCTGCGCGGCATCCCGTCGCCGGACGTGGTGTTCCTGACCGCGCCGCGCCGCCCGTACCGCTACGACTCGGACCGGGACGAGTTCGTCCAGCCGCAGACCGCCCAGCTGTTCGACGCGCTGCGGAACGACCGGCCGGTCGCCGTCCGGCCGCCCGGCTCGACGCCCGCACCGGACGCCGGGGCGAGCCCGGGGGCCGTCTCCGGCACCGGCTCGGACGGCACGGCCGCGTCACCCTCGGCGAGCGCCTCGCCCACCTTCGAGGGACGCACCGCCGACGTGGACGCCTGCGCGCAGCACTGACCGGGGCCGCGCCGCAGGTCGGCGGCGCCCTTCCGGGAAATGCCGCCCGGGCCACCGCTTTACCGGCGCATTGCTCTCGCATGACGGAGATCACACCCGGATCGATTACGCCGTTCGGCTCGTCTAGTGTGTCCGGATCGGGCCGCCAGTACGGGCGGGCCGCAGCCGTGACCGGTCGGAGGTGGGGATTCCCCGTGTACGAGGAGCAGCCGGAAACCGGTCAGTACCGGGCTGACCCGGCCGGCAGGATCCCCCGGCAGCAGCGTGGCGGGGGCTCCGCCCCCGCGGCGACGCCCGCCACGGGGGCCGGTGCGGGCCGCCGGGACACCCGGCGGCGGGCGGCCGCGGCCGCCAAGCGGCAGCGGCGCCGACGGGTGCTCAAGTGGACGGCGGGGACCGGCGCCCTGGTGATGGTCGCGGGCTGCGGCGGGGCGTACTACCTGTACCAGCACTTCAACAGCAACCTGACCTCGGTCAAGGTCCAGCTGGGCAACGAGGAGGAGCGGCCCAAGGCCGCCGGGGACGCGCTGAACATCCTGGTGATCGGCACCGACAGCCGGCAGGGCCTCGGCCGCGACTACGGCGACGCGGGCAGCACCGGGCACGCCGACACCACCCTGCTGTTCCACGTCGCCAAGGACCGCTCCAACGCGACGGTGGTCAGCATCCCGCGCGACCTGATGGTGCCGATCCCGGAGTGCCAGGACACCACCGGCAAGAAGATACCGGGCTCGGCGCGGGACATGTTCAACAACAGCCTGGGCCAGGGCGGGCGCGACGCGGGCTGCACCTGGAAGACCGTGGAGAAGATGACCGGCATCCGGGTCGACCACTTCGTCCAGGTCAACTTCGAGGCGGTGAAGACGCTCTCCACGGCCGTCGGCGGGGTCGAGGTCTGCGCGGCCAAGGACATCGACGACAAGGACTCGCACCTGAAGATGTCCAAGGGCCGCCACGTCGTCCAGGGCGAGGAGGCGCTGGCCTTCGTCCGCACCCGGCACGCCGTCGGCTTCGGCGGCGACCTCACCCGGATCCCGCTCCAGCAGCAGTTCATCAGCTCGATGATCCGCAAGATCAAGAGCGACGACACCCTGACCAGCCCGAGCAAGCTCTACCAGCTCGCGGACGCCGCCACCAAGGCGCTCACCGTGGACTCCGGCATCGGCAGCGTCGACAAGCTGAAGGACCTGACCCAGGACATCAGCAAGGTCGACACCAAGAACATCACCTTCACCACCGTGCCGGTGCTGGACGACCCCAAGGACGAGGACCGGCTGATCCTGCGGCAGCCGGACGCCGGGCAGGTGTTCTCGATGATCGCGGGCGACCGCTCGCTGACCGAGACGGCCACCCCGCCCGCCGGAGCCACCACCCCGGCCGCACCGGCCCCGGCGGCGCCGAGCGCCACCACCCCGGCGGTGGACGCCAAGGACGTCCAGGTCACGGTGCGCAACGGCAGCGGGACCCGCGGCCAGTCCGGGCCGACGGTGGACAAGCTCAAGGCCAAGGGCTTCGCCCGGGCCGCGGTCGGATCCGACGCGCCGCCCGCCGCGAGCACCACGGTGTCCCACCCGGCCGGCCAGGAGGCCGCGGCCGCCGCGCTGGCCGCCGCCCTCGGGCTGCCCGCCGACGCCGTCCGGCCCAACCCGAAGGCGGGCCCCAAGGACCCGCTGCTGCTGGTGCTCGGCAAGGACGTCCTCGCGGCCGCGCCGCAGCAGCCGGCCGAGGCACCCAAGGACCTCCAGCGGGTGCAGGCGGACGACGAGGACGTGTGCGCCAAGTAGCTACACCGGCCTGAGCGTTCCGTCCGTCTCGCGGTAACCCTCGCCGGTCCGGGGGCAGTTCCAGAGCCCTGGGCCGGCCGGGCGCAGCGGCTCGCCGGCCCGGCCGACCCAGCCGATCCGGCGGGCGGGCACGCCGGCCACCAGGGCGAAGTCCGGGACGTCCCGGTGCACCACGGCCCCGGCCGCGACCAGCGCCCAGCGGCCCACCGTCACCCCGGCGACCAGCACCGCGCGGCCGCCGATCGAGCAGCCCTGGCGGAGCGTCACCGGCTCGGCGTGCCAGTCGAGTCGGCCCTTGAGCCGGCCGTCGGGGGTGACCGCGCGGGGGTGGCGGTCATTGGTCAGGACGACGGCCGGGCCGATGAACACGCCGTCCTCGACCACCGCCGGCTCGTACACCAGCGCGTGGTTCTGCACCTTGACCCGGTCGCCGATCCGCACGCCCGGGCCGATGTAGGCGCCGCGGCCGATCACGCAGTCCGCGCCGACCACCGCGTCCTCGCGGACCTGGGCCAGGTGCCAGACCCTCGTGCCGGCGCCGATCGCGGCCCGCTCGTCGACGTCCGCGCCCGGTGCGATCCGGGCCGCGGCCGCGTCGTCCTCAACTGTCCCCATGCGCCCCGACGGTAGCCGCTCCAGGGGTCAACCCGCCTGGGAGAGCACGTCCTTCGAGGACGGGCCGATGCTCCTTATCACCCGGCGGGCCAGCGAGCGGGGCGAGGTGATGAAGCCGAAGCCCCAGCTCAGGTGCATGGTCGCGAGCGCCACCGGCAGCAGCGCCTTCGCCCGGAAGGACAGGCCGCGGCCCTCGACCGCCGCGCCGCCGAGGATGCCCAGCAGGTAGACGCCGGGCACCGCCAGGAAGGCCGGATGGACGGCGGCGCCGAGCACCAGGCCGAGCAGCACCGCGAGCAGCGCGCTCGGCGGGGCGAGGTAGCGCAGGTTGACCGAGCCGCGGTGGTAGCGGGTGACCACCCGGCGCCAGCGGCCGTAGTCCTTGTACTGCTTGGCCAGCGCCCGGACGGACGGCCGGGGCCGGTACGTCACCTTCAGCTGCGGGGTGAACCAGACCAGTCCGCCGTCCTGGCGGATCCGGTAGTTCAGCTCCCAGTCCTGGGCGCGGATGAACTCCTCGTTGTAGCCGCCGAGCCGCTCCAGCACCTCGCGCCGGAACACCCCGAGGTAGACGGTGTCCGCCGGGCCGGCCAGGCCGCCGGTGTGGAAGGCCGCGTTGCCGACACCGATCTTGGAGGTCATCGCGGCGGCGACCGCGTGCTCCCACTCGGTCTCGCCCTCGGCGTGCATGATGCCGCCGACGTTGGCGGCGTCCATCTCGCCGAGCAGCCGGACCGCCGTGGTGATGTAGCCGGGGGTGAGCAGGCCGTGGCCGTCCACGCGCACCACTATCGGGTACTGCGAGCCCCGGATCGCGGCGTTCAGCCCCGCGGGGGTGCGGCCGGTGGGGTTCTCCACCGTGCGCACCCGCGGATCCTCGGCCACCAGCTCGGCCGCGATCTCGGCGGTGCGGTCGGTGGAGGGACCGAGGGCGATCACCACTTCCATCGGTCCCGGGTACTCCTGATCCAGGATGCGCCGGACCGCCGTGCGCAGGTGTCGTTCCTCGTTGAGCACCGGCATGATCACGGAAACAGCCGGCAGCTCCTCAGCAGCCTTGGTGTTCATCGGGGCCAACCGTACCGGTGCCGACGCGTCTCCGTCTCGTCCCGGTTCGTCGGTTCCCGGTCCCCCAGGGGGCGGCACCGGCACCGTGATCGAGATCACCGTACCGCCCCGTTCCGCCGGGTCCGAATCGGCGGGGGAACAGTGCAGGTTCGGCGCAGGTTCGGAGCGCGCGGTGAACGGCCGTGAACAGGGCGGGAGCCGGTCCTCGGGACCGGGTTCACCGGGTGCCGCCGACGGCCCGGGCGGTCCGGCGGCGCGGGGGCCGGGTGCTTGTGCGCACCCGGCCCCCGCCCCCCGTTCCCCCCGGTTCCCCCGTGGGTCGACCCGACGTCCCCCGTCGCCGGGTCAGTCCGTCGCGATGGCCGCGAGGACGTTCATGCGTCCGGCCCGGAAGGCCGGAACGAGGGCGGCGACCAGACCGATCACCAGCGAGGAGACCAGCGTCACCACGACCGTGGTGGTCGGGACGGAGAGCGTCCCGAGCCCCTGGTCCCGCAGCACCCGCTGGGCGGTGACGCCCCAGGCCAGCCCCAGCCCGGTGCCGAGGACGGCGCCGAACAGCGCGATCACCACGGACTCCAGCCGGATCATCCGGCGCAGCTGGCGGCGGGAGAGCCCGATCGCCCGCAACAGGCCGACCTCGCGGGTCCGCTCCACCACCGACAGCGCCAGGGTGTTGACCACGCCGAGCACCGCGACGGTGATCGACAGGCCGACCAGGCCGTAGATCAGGTAGAGCAGGGTGTTGATCTGGGACTGCATCAGCTCCTTGTAGCCCGCCTGGTCCTTGACCGTCAGCTGCGGGTACTGCTGGAGCGCGTTCTCCAGGGCGGTGAGCGTCCTGGCGACGTCGGTGCCGGCGGAGGCCTTGGCGAAGAACGTCCACACCGGCGGTTGCTCGGCGGCCGGGACGACCTTGGTCAGGGTGTCCAGGCCGACGAAGGCGCCGTCGCCCAGCAGTCCGCCCTTCTGGAACACCACGCCGACCGGCAGTGCCTGGGTGCGGCCCCTGCCGTAGTCGACGGTCACCTGGTCGCCGACCTTGAGCCCGTGGTCCTTGGCGAAGTTCTCGCCGATCCCGAGTGAGCCGCGGGCCACCGCCTCCACCGCGCCGGAGCTGACCGTGGGGTGGAAGTCGGTGCCGAAGAAGGCGGCCGGCACTGCCGTCAGGTCCGTCTTGGCGCTCTGCCCGCCGGGCAGCTGGACCTTGGCGCGCTGGAAGTTCTCCTGGGTGGTGACGTGGTCGATGCCCGGGGTCCGCTTCACCGCGTCGATCATCTCCGCGGTGACCGGGGTCCGGCCGCCCGCGATGATGTAGTCCACGCCCACCGACTTGTCGATCTGCGCACTGGCCGAGCTGACCGCCGAGGCGCTGAACACCGAGGAGCCGATCACCAGCGCCAGCCCGATCATCAGGGCGGCGGCGGTGGCGCCGGTCCGGCGCGGGTTGCGCATCGCGTTGCGCTGGGCGAGCTTGCCGGAGGGCCCGAACAGGGCCGGGAGCAGGGCGCCGAGCACCTTGATGACGACGGTGGCCAGCAGCGGGCCGAGCACTACGAAGCCGACCAGGGTGAGCAGCAGGCCCAGGCCCAGGTACTCGCCGCCGGTGCCCGCCCTGTCGGCCGTACCGGCGAGCACCAGCAGGCCGGCGCCGCCCGCGGTGAGCAGCACGCCGAGGACCGACCGGACGAGGTTGGAGCGGGCCTCGGCCGGGGTGCCGTGGTCGCGCAGGGCGGCCATCGGCGCGATCCGGCTGGCCCGGCGGGCCGGGATCCAGGCCGCGATGACGGTGATCAGGATGCCGACGGCGTAGCCGGCCGCGAAGACGTCGGGCCCGATCTCCAGGTCGCCCGCGTTGAGGTCCATGCCGATCGCGTTCATCAGCTTGATCAGCCCGACCGCGACGCCCAGGCCGACCGCCACCCCGAGGGTCGAGCCGAGCACGCCCAGGATCAGCGCCTCGACCAGCACCGAGCCGTTCACCTGGGCCCGGCTGCCGCCGATGGCGCGCAGCAGGCCGATCTCGCGGGTGCGCTGGGCGACCAGCATCGAGAAGGTGTTGATGATCAGGAAGCCGCCGACGATCAGCGAGATGCCGGCGAAGCCGAGCATCGCGTACTTCATGAAGTTCAGGCCGCTGCCGATCGACTTGGTGTTCTCGTCCTTCTGCTCGGCCGCGGTCTTGACCTGGTAGCCGGGGCCGGCCTCGGCGAGGGCGGCGGCCTTGAGCTGGTCGTCGCTGCGGCTGCCGTCCCCGAAGGCCTCGACGGAGGTGTAGGCCTGCTCGCCGAGCAGCACCTGCTGGGCGGTCGGGGTGTCCAGGAAGGCCAGCGCGGCGCCCGGGTTGGTGGTGGTGAAGGTGGCGATGCCGGCGATCGTGTACGGGTGCTGCCCGCCGGCGTTGTCGACCCGGATCCGGTCGCCGACGCCGAGCTTGGCCTTCTTGGCGGTGTCCGCGTCCAGCACCAGTTCGCCGGAGTTCTGCGGCACGTGCCCGGAGGTGATCCGCACCGGGTTGCGCGGGGTGTCGGTCCAGTTGCCGAGCAGGGTCGGCGCGCCGGTGGTCGGGCCGACCAGCTTGTTGGTGGCCGGGTCGACCAGGATCGCGTTGCCGACCATGACCTGGCCGACGGCGGTCTTCACGCCCGGCACCGCGGCGATCCGCTGGGCGAGCGAGGCCGGGACGGTGGCGGGCTTGTCCCCGGCCGGCGGCTCCTCGTCGTCGGCTGGCTTGGGCGGCTGGACCGAGACGTCGGAGGCGGTGGCGGCGAACAGCTTGGAGAAGGTGCTGGTGGCGGTGTTGGAGAACACCAGGGTGCCGGACACGAAGGCGACCGACAGCACGACGGCGACGAGCGAGAGCGCCATCCGCCCCTTGTGGGCGAAGAAGCTCCGCAGTGAGGTCTTGAGCAGCATGGTTTCGTCGTCCCGCCGCTCAGCTGGTGCGCTTGCCGTCGAAACGGCGCATGCGTTCGAGGACGGAGTCGGCGGTCGGCGCGTGCATCTCGTCGACGATCACGCCGTCGGCGAGGAACAGCACGCGGTCCGCGTAGCCGGCGGCGACCGGGTCGTGGGTGACCATGACCATGGTCTGGCCCAGTTCGTCCACCGAGCGGCGCAGGAAGGTCAGCACCTCGGCGCCGGCCCGGGAGTCCAGGTTCCCGGTGGGCTCGTCGCCGAAGATGATCTCGGGGCGGGCGGCCAGCGCGCGGGCCACCGCGACGCGCTGCTGCTGGCCGCCGGAGAGCTGGGTCGGGCGGTGCTTGAGCCGGCCGGCCAGGCCGACGGTCTCCACCACCTGGTCCAGCCAGGCCTGGTCGGGCCGGCGGCCGGCGATGTCCATCGGCAGGGTGATGTTCTCCAGCGCGTTCAGGGTCGGGAGCAGGTTGAACGCCTGGAAGATGAAGCCGATCTTGTCCCGGCGCAGCCTGGTCAGCTGCTTGTCCTTGAGGCCGGTGATCTCGGTGTCGCCGATCCAGATCCGCCCGGCGCTGACCGTGTCCAGCCCGGCCAGGCAGTGCATCAGGGTGGACTTGCCGGAGCCCGAGGGGCCCATGATCGCGGTGAAGCGACCGCGCTGGATGTCCACGTCGACCGCGTCGAGGGCGGTCACCTTGGTCTCGCCCGATCCGTACGCCTTGGTCACCTGGCGGGCCGAGGCCGCGACGGCGGACGGTCCGCCGGGAAGCTGGGGGTCGTACACGGCTGCTGCCGTCGTCACTGGATTCTCCTCAGAAGTGGCCCACCCGTTGACCCCCACCCTCCCGACACGGTCGGGCCGCGGACCCGACGGAACCGGGTCGCTTTCGGAGGGGTGGGGACGTGAGATCCACGTTAGGAGCCGGGTTCGGACGGCTCGTCCTCCGTCGGAATGAAGCGCTGCAACCAAGGTTCTACGGGTGCGGCACCCCCTCCCCCTAAGGGGTGCCGCGGGCCTTGTCGGGGTCGCCCCGTACGGGGTCGCGCGGGCCGGCGCTCAGCCGACCGGCACCGGGGCGGCCAGCCGTTCGAGGGCGTCGGCGAAGCCCTCCACGACCGGGACGAGCTGGGCGTCGGTCTCGCACTCGACGAGGGTCGCGCCGTCCTCCCCGGCGGTGATGTGGCGGTCGAGCACGAACCAGCCCTGGGTGATGTGGCCGGCGCCCATCGAGCTGAGCACCGGGCGCAGCGCGTAGTCCACGGCGAGGACGTGCGCGGGCGAGCCGCCGGTGGCCAGCGGCAGGACGGCCTTGCCGGCCAGCGCGTACTGCGGGAGCACGTCGAGCAGGGCCTTGAGCAGGCCCGAGTAGGCGGCCTTGTAGACGGGGGTGCCGATGACCACGCCGTCGGCGCGGGCGAACTGCTCGGTGACGGCGACGATCGCGGGGTGGTCGAAGTCGCCCGAGAGCAGCGCGTGCGCGGGCAGGCTGCGGGCCTCGAGGGGGATCACCCGGTGGCCGCGGTCCACCAGGCGCGCGTCGACGTGGCGCAGCAGCCGGGTGGTGCGGGAGGTGGCGGAGGGGGAGCCGGAAACGGACAGGACGGTGGCCATGGTTCACCTCTGGCTGGAAGCGGGAGCGCTTCGCAGCGGCCTCTGCTCGGCTGCTGCGGACGGTGGTCGGTGTGCTCGACGGGCGCGCTTCAGCGACGACAGAGCGAACCGGACACCCGCTGCAGGTCGACGTGCCGCCGACGCGTGAGTGCCCGACTCTGGTCCATGTCCGAAATGCAAACACGGTGCGTTCGAACCGGTCAAGAATCGTTTCGGCAGGCGGAACGGAGGTGACGGGCGCGTTTCGCGCCGGAACGATCCGGCGCGTGCATCAAAACTGCTACAAGAGGCCTGGCGGGGGCCCCGGGGGGAGTCAGCCGCAGCGGGGTCGGGCATCCTCGACGGCATGAACACGTGGCAGGAGGGCCGCCCGGGCGGCGGAGGGAACCCCTACGGAGGCAACGGCGGCGGTGCGGCGGCCGAGCCGCCGCTGCCGGCGTCGCTGAGCCCCCGCGGGCCGGGCGCGCCCGGCCCGCGGCAGCCGGAGCCGCCGTCCCGCCTCGGCGGCGTCCCGCCACAGACCGCCCCCGGCGGTCCCGGACGCCCCGGCGCGGGCGGCCCCGGCGGACCCGGTCGGCCCGGCGGCCCGGGCGGCCCCGGCGGTGCGCGGCCGGCCGGCGCCCAGGCCCGGCGCTGGCCGCGGCGGCGGATCGTGAAGTGGACGGTCTTCGGCCTGCTGATCGCCGTCCTGGTGACCTCGGTGTCCACCTGGTTCTGGGCGGACTCCAAGCTCAACCACGAGAACGTGCTGGCCGACTACCCGGGCCGTCCGGCCGCCGGCAAGGGCACCAACTGGCTGATCGTCGGCTCCGACAGCCGCGACGGCCTCAGCGAGTCCCAGATGGACACCATGCACACCGGCCACGACGTCGAGGGCAAGCGCAGCGACTCGATGATGGTCCTGCACATCGGGGACCACGGGAACACCCTGATGAGCATCCCGCGCGACTCCTGGGTGCCGATCCCCGAGTTCAAGACCAGCGCCGGCAAGACCGTCAAGGCCACCAGCTCGAAGATCAACTCGGCCTTCGCCACCGGCAACGGCCGGCTCCTGGTGCAGACCGTCGAACAGAACACCGGCATCCGCATCGACCACTACGCCGAGATCGGGTTCGCCGGGTTCGCCGGCATCGTCGACTCCATCGGCGGCGTCGAGATGCACATCGACCAGGACATCAAGGACAGGGACTCCGGCCTCGACCTCAAGGCCGGCGACCAGACCCTCACCGGCGTCCAGGCCCTGGCCTTCGTCCGCCAGCGCCACCAGATGGCCGACCAGGACCTCGGCCGGATGCGCAACCAGCAGAAGTTCCTCGGCGCCCTCGCCCACCAGGCCGCCTCCCCGGGCACCATGCTCAACCCGTTCACCTTCTACCCGCTGGTCGACTCGGCGCTCGGCACCCTGATCGTCGACGACGACTGCGGACTGACCGACCTGGGCTCGCTCTTCCTCGCCATGAAGGACGTCAACGGCGGCGGCGGCAAGACCATGACCGTCCCGATCGGCAACGCCGACTACCACACCAAGACCGGCGAGTCCGCGGTGCAGTGGGACGCCGCCAAGTCCAAGCAGGTCTTCGAGGCCTTCAAGAACGACACCACGGTGCCGGACTTCAAGTAGCCGCGACAGCCGGTGCCCGGGTCGCCGCGGCCGGCAGCCGGTCGAGCACGATGCCGAAGTACTCGCGGTACGCGGACAGCGCGCCGGCGTCGGTGAGTTGCTCCTCGGTGCGGCTGCCGTCGGCGGCGGTCCGGATCAGCCGGGTGCCGCTGAGGGTGGTCCGGCCGCCGTCCGCGGTGAGCATCGAGCAGGTGTCCGCACGGGTGAACGGGGACTGCGGCGAGGTGGCCTGCCACCAGCAGGTCGGCCCGAAGTCGGCCAGCGGGTGGGTGCCGTGGTCGATCCGGTACTGGGGCGTCCCGTCCAGGACGACGTCCAGGACGCCGTGCCCGCCGAACGGGCGGATCACCGCCGTGCCGTGCGGGTCGGGCTGCTCGCCGCGCCCGTCCAGCCGCAGCGGGAGCCGGGTGAAGCGGCCGAACCCCACGTCCACCAGCCAGGGTTCGTCCAGGTCGACCCGCAGCGCCAGGTGGTCGAACGGCGGACCGAGCCGCTCCCCGTCGAAGACCCGGGCGGCCAGCAGGCTCACCCGGTACCCCAGCGAACGCAGCAACTCGGCGAAGGCGCCGTTGAGTTCGTAGCAGAAACCACCGCGCCGCCGGTCCACCACCTTCGCCACCAGCGCCGCCGGCTCCAGCACCACGGGCTCGCCGAGGTGGATGCTCAGGTTCTCGAACGGAACGGCGCGCAGGTGCGCCTCCTGCAGCCGCGCCAGGCCCTCGGCCGAGGGCGGCCCGGGCTCCGTCACCCCGATCCGCTCCAGGTACGCCGCCCGTACCGCCGGTGCCAGCCCCTCGTACGCCTTCTCGTGATCCACCCGCCCATTCCACCCGGGCGACGGGCGTTCGGCCATCGGTCCTTCGACCTAGGGCATCGGGCTGCGGGCTGCGGGCTGCGGGCTGCGGGCTGCGGGCTGCGGAAAACACCACCGCCCCGGAGTGGGGAGGTCGGACAGGTCCGACTCCCCACTCCGGGGCGGTGGCGCGTCAGTGGTCCCGGAGGACGGTGATCAGGCGACCTCGCCGGACTTGGCGATCTTGATGACGGCCGAGGTGCGGCCGCTCTGCGAGCCGAGGCCCTCGATCTTCTTCACGACGTCCATGCCCTCGACGACCTCGCCGAAGACGACGTGCTTGCCGTCCAGCCAGTCGGTGACGATGGTGGTGATGAAGAACTGCGAGCCGTTGGTGTTCTTGCCCGCGTTGGCCATCGACAGCAGGCCGGGCTTGGTGTGCTTGAGCTGGAAGTTCTCGTCCGCGAACTTCTCGCCGTAGATGCTCTTGCCACCGGTGCCGTTGTGGTTGGTGAAGTCACCGCCCTGCAGCATGAAGGCGGGGATCACGCGGTGGAAGCCGGAGCCCTCGTAGCCGAAGCCGTTCTGGCCGGTGGCCAGCTCGCGGAAGTTGCGCGCGGTCTTCGGGACGACGTCGTCGAAGAGCTTGAAGACGATGCGGCCGGCCGGCTCGTCGTTGATGGTGATGTCGAAGAAAACGTTGGAACCCATGCAGGGATCATGGCACGAGCGGCCCCGCGTCGCGCGCCGCCCCCTCGGACCCCGAGGTCACGGCGGCGTGTTAGGGCCGGCCCGGCGCGAACACGCCGCCGGCCGCGGATTTTCCGGGGCGCTCGGCGGCGGCGGGAGTTAGCATCGGCGGCGGCTTCAGGCCTCGGACTCCTCGACTTCTTCGACCCGGTGGGGTGGGCGGCATGCGGATCGGCGAACTGGCCCGGCGGACGGGCGTGAGCGAACGCTCGCTGCGGTACTACGAGCAGCAGGGCCTGCTGTTCGCCCGGCGCACCGGGGGTGGCCACCGGGAGTACCCGGAGGCGGCGGTGGACCGGGTGGTGCACATCCAGGAGCTGTTCGCCGCCGGGCTGAACAGCCGCACCATCCAGAAGGTCCTGCCCTGCATGCGGGACTGCGACGGCGCTCCGAGCGATACCGCCACGCCCGTACTGGTCGAGGAGCTCACCGCGGAGCGGGACCGGATCGACCGGATGATCGGTGACCTGCTGCGCTCGCGCGGGGTGCTGGACGAGGTGATCGCGGCCGCTTCCGGGGAGCCGGCGGCGGCGTAGCGCGGCGCTCAGGCCTCGCGCTTGCCGCTCAGGCCTTGAGCTTGCGCCAGACCGTCTCCAGGGCCGCGATGTCCCCCTCGTCCAACCGGTCGGTGAAGACCGGGGCGAGGACGGCCCGCCGGGTGGCGTCGGCCTCGGCGAAGGCGGCGCGGCCCTGCTCGGTCAGCTCGATCCGCACCGAGCGCGCGTCCGAGGCGGACGGCGCCCGGGACACCAGTCCGCGCCCGGCCAGGGCGTCCACCACCCGGGAGACCTGGCTGCGGCTGAGCATGGTCTTGGCGCCGAGGTCGGAGGCGGCCACCGGCTCCCGCTGGCCGTTCAGCCAGAGCATCACCTCGAACCAGGACAGCGGCAGCCCGTGGACCCGGGTGAGCTCCCGGTCGATCCGGGCGGCCAGGGTGGTGCCCGCCCAGACCAGGCCGTAGAAGGCGTGGTCCTGATCCGACAGCGGGCCCAGGGTGAGATCGGCGCGGTCCATGCCGTTCATCGTACCGAGGTTGCGTGCGCGTGCACACAGTCCTGGTGCATGCACGCGCACGCACCATGCGCGTCCGGATGACGAGCGGGCCGGACCATGTCCGACGACACCCCCGTCGGACGGTCCGACGCCGACCGGCCGCACGCCACACTGACCGCCGCGGGCCCCAGTAGCATCGGCCTCCAACACTCTGAGGGGGCCCACCATGAGCGAAGGCGGGGACATGAGCCGGATCGGGGTCTACCTGGCGCACCCGCGGCCGGGCAGCTTCAACCACGCACTGCACGAGGCCGTGGTGGACGAACTGCGCGGACGCGGCTGCGAGGTGCTCGCCCACGACCTCTACGCCGACGGGTTCGCACCGCTGCTCACCGCCGGGGAGACCGGTACGGTCGACGACGCCGGGGCCGCTGTCGATCCCCAACTCGCCCTGCACCGCGCCGAGGTGGCCACCCTTGACGCCCTGGTGCTGATCCACCCCAACTGGTGGGGCATGCCGCCCGCCGTCCTCACCGGCTGGGTGCAGCGGGTGCTGGTCCCCGGCGTCGCCTACAAGCTCGGCACCGCCGACGGCGAACCGGCCGGACTGCTGCGGGCCGGCCGGGCCCTGGTGCTGAACACCTCGGACACCCCCGAGGCCCGGGAGCGCGAGGAGTTCGGCGACCCGCTGGAGCGGATCTGGGCGGCCTGCGTGCTGCCGTACGTCGGCGTCACCGACGTCCGGCGGACGGTGTTCCGCACCGTCACCGACTCCCCCGCCGCCGAACGGGCCGGCTGGCTGCGCCAGGCCCGCGAGCAGGCCGCCGCCCTGCTCGACTGAGCCCCCCACCGCACCGGCCCTACAGCTCGGCCTCCGCGACCTCCTGGCCGCCGCTCAGCTCACCGGTCGGCCGGAAGCCCAGCCGGGCATAGAACCCGGCCGGGCCGTCCGGACCCGGGTGGTAGGTGACGGTCGCACGGGCGCCGCCGCGGCGGCGGATCTCCGCGCAGACCTGCTCGACGGCGAAGCGGCCGTAGCCACCGCCTTGCCGCCCCGCGTCGATCAGCAGGCGCCAGAGGCCGGAGCGGGGGCGGTCGTCGGGGCGGTCGGGGTGGAAGGCCACGTCGAAGAAGGCCATCACGAAGCCGACCGGCCGATCGCCGTCCAGGATCAGCCGGGGCCAGGCCGTCTCCCCGTGCACGTACGCCTCGGCCAGCGACGTCGCCACCGGTGCGACCAGGCCCTCCTGGTCGGGTCGCACCCGCAGGGCGAGGGCGGCGTCGATGTTCGCGGGGGTGAGCACGGCGAGGCTGAGCGTGGCGGGTGTGGCGGGCGTGACAGGCATGGCGGGCAGCCTAGGCAACTCGGCTGCCCGCCGTCGCCCGGCTTCCCGGGCGGGCCGCGGGGGGTGCGGTGGTCAGGCGCCGGCCGGGTAGTCGGTGCCGCGGCCGACGGCGGCCCAGGTGTCGGTCTCGGTGCGGGCGGCGGCCAGGTTGCCGAGGATCGCGTCCACGGCGTCGGAGCCGAGGGCCAGTCGCAGCGGGGTCCGGTCGGCGGCCAGGGCGGTCAGGATCGCCTCGGCGGCCTTCGCCGGGTCGCCCGGCTGCTTGCCGTCGGAGTCCGGCAGGCCGGTGCGGACCGGGCCGATCACCGGCTCGTAGGCGTCGATCGGGGTGGTCTGGGCGAGCGCGCCGCCGCCCGCGAAGCCGGTCCGGAACGCGCCCGGCTCGACGATCAGCACCTTGATCCCGAAGCCGGCCACCTCCTGGGCCAGCGCCTCGGAGAGCCCCTCCAGCGCGAACTTGGTGGCCGAGTAGGCGCCCACGCCGGGGAAGGAGAAGCGGCCGCCCATGCTGCTCATCTGCACCACGGCGCCGCTGCCCTGGGCCCGCATGTGCGGCAGGACGGCCCGGGTGAGCGCGGCCGGGCCGAAGAAGTGCAGCTCCATGAGGTCCCGCAGGTCGCGGTCGGTGTACTCCTCGACGGCGCCGATCAGGCCGCGCCCGGCGTTGTTCACCAGGACGTCGATCCGGCCGTGCCGCCGGACGGCCTCGGCGACCACGGCGGGGATCCGCTCCTGGTCGGTGACGTCCAGCCGCACCGGGACCAGCCGGCCCGGGTGGGCGGCGGCCAGGTCGGCCAGCGTCTCGGGGCGGCGGGCGGCCGCGACGACGGTGTCGCCGGCGGCCAGCGCGGCCTCGGCGATCGCCTGGCCGAAGCCGGAGTTGGCGCCGGTGATCAGCCAGACCCTGCCGTCGGCCTGCTGCTCGGGGGTGCTGCTCATGATGGGTTGACTCCCGCAATCGTCGTGCTCCGCAAACGAGTTGACGATCATTTATGACATCCGGGCGGCCGATCCGTCCAGGAAGGCGCGATGCCGGACGACCAACGGCCCCCGACCGCGCAACCAGCGGTCGGGGGCCGTTCGGAAGGAGCGGGCCTGACGGGCCTACGGCAGGTTGCGGGCCATCACGATCCGCTGGACCTGGTTGGTGCCCTCGTAGATCTGCGTGATCTTCGCGTCCCGCATCATCCGCTCCACCGGGTAGTCCCGCGTGTAGCCGTAACCACCCAGCAACTGCACCGCGTCCGTGGTCACCTCCATCGCCACGTCCGACGCGAAGCACTTCGCCGCCGCACCGAAGAACGTCAGATCCCCGTCCCCACGCTGCGACTTCGCCGCCGCCACATACGTCATCTGCCGCGCGGCCTCCAGCTTCATCGCCATGTCCGCCAGCATGAACTGCACACCCTGGAACTCCGCGATCGCCTTCCCGAACTGCTTGCGCTCCTGCACATAGCCCTTCGCGTAGTCCAGCGCACCCTGCGCGATCCCCACCGCCTGCGCCGCGATCGTCACCCGGGTGTGGTCCAGCGTCCGCATCGCC